>JBAYUH010000016.1:0-24641 GCA_041675185.1 Candidatus Magasanikiibacteriota bacterium
CAACGACACTCTCCGCTTCTCACTCATCTGATCAAACCGGTTGGTCTTCTTTCTTCTCCACTAGTAGTGCTGATGTAAATACTAGTGTAGCCGGTGAAGTCTCTCTTTCTCCTTCTCTCAACTCTTCTATACAAACCTCTGCTTCAGATTTCAGTACCTGGGCTACTTCTTCGATCTTTGTCAGTAGTACTGGATCTTCTGGTCGTATTGTATTACTCAAACCAGTAGGTGCTACCTGTAATCAAGCTTCTGAATGTGGAAGTTCAGCCTGCAATGCAACTACCCATCTGTGTTGGACTCCTCCCTGTGGAAGCCTAACCACTGTCGATTACTCCGGACAGACCTATAACTTAATCAACATTGGTTCCCAATGCTGGTTTTCTCAAAATCTCAATGTTGGAACCATGCTTGCTTCTGCTGCCACTCTCCCTTCCAACAACTCTCTCATTGAAAAATGGTGTTATGATAATAGTACTGCCAACTGTACCACCTATGGCGGTCTCTATACTTGGGCAGAAGCCAATCAACTCGCTACTACTTGTGATACTAACTCTTGTGCTCCCTCTTCTCCTTCACAAGGAATCTGTCCCTCAGGATGGCATATTCCGACTGATACTGAAATTACCACACTCGAGACATCGCAAGGTGCTGATCCAAGCACAAAACTCAAATCCGGTGGTTCAAGTGGATTTAATTTTATTTTGGCTGGTAGGCGTACATCATCACCTATTCAGTTTAATAGCTTTGGTGGGTTCGGTTACCTCTGGTCTGCTTCACAGAGTGACGCGTCAACTTCATGGTATCGATATTTTAATTCTACATCGGCGATTGGTCGTAGTGCAACAACCAAGGCGAACGGGTTTTCTGTCCGTTGTCTGAAGAATTGAAATTGATACACGACCACGACATATGGAACAAGATACACGATGAATTAAAATAAATTATCACTGAATAGATCAGTGATAATTTATTTTAAGTTTTTTGTGATCAAACTATTTCCTCTTACCTAATTATGTGTTATAATAAAAGCAATAATTAAGGTTTTATTTTTTTGTAATGCAGAAAAAAAATATTATAAAAACAAAAATAAGAAAAGCACCTCGCAAGTGTGTAGTTTGTGCTAAAATTGGTCACAACTCTCGTACTTGTCCTACACTTCTTATTGTAAAAAAAGAAAGTAGATGTATAGAGCCAACATCTCAAGGTAATGGTTCTTTTGTTGGTGTGAAAATTGTCAACAAAGCTCAAAAATCTCCTTTTGTTGTAGATATTTCTAGCAAAGATAAAAAAGCATCTAGTCTAGAGAAAATAAATGTTTACAAAAATGAACAAAACATAGCCACCAAAAGAATGGTTGTAGATTTCAGTAGTCTGATAAAAGAAGAAAACAAAAAACAAGATATTGCACCAATTAAACATTCTATTTTTGATTCCAATTTTTTATTGAAATTAAGAAATAACAAAAAACAAAATAAAAAATTATTTTTTCCAAAATTCAAAATCACCAAGAAATACAGACTTGTTCCACGTTTTTATATTATCAAAAAGATTTGTTCAAATTCAAAAAAAATAATTTCTGTTTTTTCTAATTTTGTTTCAGAAAAAATAAAGCAAGTGGGACAAGCAGGTCATGATTTTTGGTATGGATTTAATTTTAGACGTTTTGTCGTTAGTTTTTTGGTTTTAAGTTTTGTTTGTACAATACCTTTTCCAGCGATAGGGTATTACAAAAAGATCAAAGCTGATACAAATGCCGTAGTCTCCAAAAGTACTGATGCTTTTCTAGCTTTACAATCTTCTACAGTTTCTGCTTTCAACAATGATATTCCTCAGGCTGAAAATGATTTGAATTCTGCTTTGAGTTCTTTTGGTAGCGCTGAAGAAATTATTGACAAAGAATACAAAGCTATGCTTTTTGTTGCCAAACTTTTGCCAGTGGTAGGTGATAGGGTGAAGAGTAGACAAGATTTGCTTTTGGCAGGACATCAATTAGCTTTAGGAAATGCTTATTTGGTCAAAGGCATAGGTGAAGCCACAAAATCAGAAACTACTGATAATCTGATAGCACGTTTGAATATCTTACAACAACACCTTAGAGGTGCTCTACAAGCTTACAATACAGCTTTGGATGAGATAGACAATGTAGATATTACAGCTGTGCCAGTAGAATACCAACAATCTTTTGTTGATTTCAAAACTTTGTTTTCAGGATTTGTCGATGATATGAATAATTATGATCAAGTAATTCGAGGTATACAGCTGATAATGGGCGGAGATGGTTTCAAAAGATATTTGGTTGTATTCCAAAATACTTTTGAAATGAGACCTACTGGAGGGTTTGTGGGTAGCTATGCTGTGGTAGATGTGAACAATGGCAAAATTACCAATATAGATGTTCCGGGTGAAGGTAGTTATGCTTTTCAAGGACAGTTGGATGTGTATGAAAAACCACCATTGCCTTTGCAATTGGTCAACAAAAGATGGGAATTTCAAGATAGTAATTGGTTTCCAGATTTCAAGGCTTCTGCCAAAAAAATGTCTTGGTTTTATGAACATGGCAAAAAGGCCACGGTAGATGGAGTCATTGCTATCAATTCTTCAGTTTTGGAAAGACTTTTGACAGTGGTTGGACCTTTGCAAAATGATGATTACAATTTACTCCTCAAATCAGAAGATGTTCTTACCAAATTGGAAACAGAAGTGCGGAATTATGATGATTTAGAAGAAAATACTCCAAAAGCAATTTTATCAGTAATTTTGAATCAAATATTTAGCTCTGTCCAAAATTTGAAACCTAGTCAATTGATAAGTCTGGTAACTCAGCTACATCAAGCTTTGTCCAATAGAGAAATTCAATTGTACTTCAATGATTCTTATGTGCAAAATATTTTGCAAGATTATGGTTGGACTGGGGAAATTTTGCCTACTACAGAAACTCAAGATTATTTATCAGTAGTAAATAGTAATATCGGTGGTGGAAAAAGCGATGCTCAAATAATTCAAAAAATAGAACATCAAGCTGTAGTTCAAGAAGATGGTAGTGTGATAGATACTGTGATTGTAACTAGAAAACATACTGCTCAAGGCGAAGCTTATTATGATCTTCCAAATATAGATTATTTACGTCTTTATGTGCCTGCAGGAGCTGAACTTTTGGATGCTGGTGGATTTGTTTTTCCAGATGAAAATTCTTTCAAGACTCCGCCAAGTTGGTATCAATATGATGAAGATTTGAAACAAAGCGAACAAAATTTGCAGTTTGACAAACAGACTGGTACACAGATTAACAAAGAATTTGGTAAAACAGTTTTTGGGAATTGGGTAGTGACCAATGTCAATTCTGAATCTCAAGTTTATTTTATTTACAAATTACCATTCAATGTTTTATCAGAATCAAAGTTGGATAGTCAGACTTTATCACACAAAAAGTTTTTTGATTTTTCTAATTTTTTTAGTAAAAAAAATCAAGAATCTTTAGTTTCTCATTATAGTGTTTTGTTCCAAAAACAGTCTGGACAGGTAAGTACTTTGAATCATTCTATTATTTATCCAGATGGTTTTGTTCCTGTTTGGAAAGATGGGGATGAGCTAGAATTGTCTACAAATGGAGGTTCTGTAGACCAAAATTTTGATAATGATAAAATATTTGGTATAGTTATGGGTAAGTAGTAGATATTTGAAGTTTTTTCATTTTATAAATTATAATTAATATGTCTGTTAAAATTAAAATCACCAAAAAAGACAAAGGCGGAAAAATAGAAAACGACCAAAATAATTTACAAGATGAAATTGTCAAAGATAACGAGAGTCATCTTTTTGTAAAAAAAGATTTAGCAACAAATAATAAGACTGTTTTGACAAAAGATGCTAACACTGAAAATAGAACAATGTCAGAAAATGAAATGTCACAAAAGTTGACTGAAATTTATGAAAATGACAATGGTGATATGCCAGACATGCAACTTTTTGAAAAGAGTAAACACAATAATTTTTTACGTGCTTTTTTTGTTTTGATTTTTGCGGTTATATTTTTTGTGGCTATGGCTTGGGTAGGATTTTTTGTAATTCAACCAAATGTAAAATTTTCTGAAGATAATATTATTTTGACCATGTCAGGTAATGAAAATTTTTTATCTGGTGAAAATGGTACTTATAGAATAAGATACAAAAATCCTCAGGATATAGCTTTGCATAATGTAGTATTAGAAATTCGCTATCCAAAAGGTTTTGTTTTTGCTTCTAGTACTAGACCTACTATGGATGATAATCATGATAGCTGGAAGTTGGGTGATATAGAAGCACAGGGTAGTGGTTATATAGATGTTGTGGGTAGTATTTTTGGTGATATCAATTCTGAACAATCTTTTCGATTATTTTTGAATTATGTACCTGAAAATTTTAGTTCATCTTTCCAAAAAGTGACTAGTCTAACATTGACTAGTTCAGAAAATCTGGTAAATGTAGAAGTACAAATGGCAGATCAAGTAGTAGCTGGTTTGGATACCAAGATAAAAATAATTGTTTCTCCTGCCAGTGATATACCAGCCAAAAATGTTACTATATCTTGTGATTCTGATTCTTTTACTTTCAAATCTAGTGAACCAAAGACAGAAAGCGGAAAAGATTGTCAGTGGAATTTTGATTCTTTGGACGCGCCACAGGAAATAAATGTTTCTGGCTTTTTTACTGAAGACAAAGAAAATGGTAACAAATTCAGCATAATAGTAAAAAACTGGATTTCTAGTGAACGTAGTGGCGATGGTTATGTTTTGGCCACTGCTCTAAAAAATGTAACTTTGAGTAATTTGGATACAGTCTATAGTTTGGTAGTAAATGGTACTGCTGGCTCATTTGATTTACAACCAGGAGATACAGTCATTGCTAGTATATTTATCAAAAATAATGGTGAGTCAGTTTTGAAAGATGCTAAATTGAAATTTGTAATAGATGCTCCTGCTTCCAATAATAGAAGTATTCTAGATTGGACTAGACTTGATACTGGTGATGTAGAAGGAGATATTGTCGGTCAAAAAATTTCTGATGATGTCAGAAGAGGTACTATCACTTGGGATAAACGACATATAGCTAATTTGAAAGCCATTATGCCGGGTGATGAAGTAAAAGTAAATATTACTTTGCCAATAAAAACTTCAAATGATTTGACTCTATCAGATTATGCTGCTTACTTGATGAATATTTCAAGTGAATTGTCATATACTTTGAATGACAAACCAGAAACAATTAGTAGTAACAAAATGGATATCAAATTGATCTCTGATCTAAAGATGACTACACAAGATGATATAGGTGAAGATGTTGGAGGTAACACTGTACACAAAATATCTTGGCTTTTGACAAATTCTTTTCATGATTTGAAAAATATTGAAATCAGTACTGATTTGTATGGTGATATCTCTGTAGATGAAAGTAAAATAGTAGTCCCTGCTGGAACTATTACTTATGACAAAGAACAGAAAAAATTACTTTGGAAAATAGATCAGATGCCTATTAGTGTAGATGTTTTGGCTACTCAATTTGAAGTAAAAATGTTGTCTGATAATCCTACGCAAAAAAATCTAACTTCCAAACCGTTTGTCAAAGCTTTTGATGATGTCTTACAGCAAGATATTCAAGTTTTTGGTCAAGAAGTGTTGTTGAATTCTTCTGTACAATAACAAAAAATATTCAAAAAAACTGACTAGATACCTAGTCAGTTTTTGTTTTGGTGCGCCTGGCAGGAATCGAACCCACGTCATTGGTTCCGAAGACCAATGTTCTATCCGTTGAACTACAGGCGCTAGTTGAAGAATTTTGAATTTTAAAACAATTTTAAAATTTTGTAATTTTTAAATTGAAAATTGTTTTAAAATTTAAAATTGAAAAATTGTTTTATTGTGCCCCGTGCAGGATTTTCCGCCCTAGGCGGACCAGCCTTGGGCTGGGAACCTACGAAATGTTTATTTTTTAAAATATTTTTTTACTCAATTATTTTTTTGTGCCCCGTGCAGGATTTGAACCTACGACCGTTTGCTTAAGAGGCAACTGCTCTACCAACTGAGCTAACGGGGCGTTGAATAATTTTGAATTTTAAAACAATTTTTCAATTTACGAATTTTGAAAAGTTTTTTAAAAATTAATTATACAAACACAAGCGGATGGAATATTCCAATGATGAGACTTAACTGTTGAAAATGAACGACGAATTTATTCATTTAAACATTGTTTCAAAATTTAAAATTCAAAATTTTAAAATTAGCCAATAGGATCATTAGCTTTTCTTTCCAAAATTTGTACTTTTGGACCTTTCCATTTTTTTATTTTTAGAGCTACGTCTGCTGCATCTGTCTGGGCTTCTTGCTTGCTAGTACCTCTACCTTCAGCTACTTTTTCTTTGTCTAAATACACTGCTATAGTAAATTCTTTTTCATGATCTGGGCCATCTTCGTTTATAACACGATAAGTCGGAGTAACTCCTACAATTTCTTGAGCAGCTTCTTGGAATCGTGATTTGGAATCCATCCAAAGTCCTAATTCCAAAACTTCTGGTAATTTACTAATTACAAAACGAGTGATAAATTGGTCAGACATTTCCCAACCTTGATCAAAATAAATAGCACCAATGAGTGCTTCAAGAGCGTTGGCCAAAATATAATCTCTAGCTTTGGTATTATTGTCTTTGGATTCACCTCGGCTCAAAAACAAATAATCTTCTAGACCTAGGTCTCTGGCTACTGTGGCACACATAATACCATTTACCAAAGCAGCTCGCCAGTTGGTAAGTTCACCTTCTGGATTGAGATAATTATTGAAAAGATATTGTGTAACAGATAATTCTAAGACAGCATCACCTAAGAATTCTAATCTTTCGTTTTGAGCAAGAGGGAATTCACGATTCTCATTGAGAAAAGAGCGGTGCACTAGAGCTTGAACCAAAATGTCTTTGTTTTTAAATTCAATACCTATAGTATCTTCTATTTTGTGAAAATTTTTTTCTTTGTATTCAGATATAGGCATAATTTAATATTTTATTATTTAGACATTTTTGTACATTGCTCCCAAAATGCCGTTGATAAATTTTCCAGAATTTGGGCCGCCATAAGTTTTGGCTAGTTCAATAGCTTCATTGATAGCTACTTTGGGTGGAATTTCTTGATTGTTGTATTCCAATTCGTACACACCAAGACGTAAAATATTTTTGTCTACCAAACTCATCTGTTCAAGTGGCCAATGTGGTGCAATTTTTTTTATTAGTTTATCAATTTTTTTTTGTTTATCAATTATATCATTTACAGTTTTTTCAATGAAATCTTTGGTATCTTCTAGTCCCATACCAAATTCAGACATATTTTGTTCAATGATAGCCGGTATAGCACTAGTAGGATTACCTTTGAAATCCCATTGATATAGCACTTGCATGATGATAGCTCTGGCTAGATGGCGTTTGGACATAGTTTGTTTATATACAAAATAGGAATTCTGTTGAAAAATTCTGTATTTGAATAGTAAAAAGATCTAAGCTGTTTTTTTACTTCTTGTGGAACGAGTCAATCTTTTTTCTACATTGATGACTTGTCTACCTCTGTATGTACCACATTTTGTACAAGCACGGTGTGGAAGTATTGGTTCGGCACATTTTTCACATTTTATAATTGTGGTTGGTTTCAAAGCGTGATGTGAACGACGATCATCACGTGATCTTGAGGTTCTCTTTTTTGATGGAAGACCCATAAAATTTTTGTTCTTAATTTAATAACAGACTTAATAGATAAGTCGTGGCTTAGTATAGCCCAATTTACAAAAAAAATCAAGCCCTTGATGTTTATAGCTTTTCTACTTGCATATTTGGCTTATTTTAGCTAGAATAGAAAGGTGATTCTGATATACGGATAATTCAGCATTACAGATGTTCGTCCGCTTTGTGCGGATGACATTAGGATTGAATTTTTTGTTTATATTTGTAAATATTTATGTTAGCTGAATTATTCCTTTTTTTGGACTATTGCCCAATTGTTTAAAAAAATTTTTAAATTTCTTTTTCTTTAATTATAGAGGAAGGTAAAAGAACATTTTTATTTTATCAAATAGAGACATATTTTATTAGATTTTAAAGCTATGTATTATCAAAAATCAAAATTTTTGCATTATTATAATCTTCAGAATGATAAGTATGCTTTTATTCATTCAATAAACCAAGAAATATTTTTTGGCAACAAAAAACTTAAACTGTTTTTTGAATCATACAATCAGCCGAGAGAAGAAAAAGATATTAAAATGAGCCTAAACGACGATATTTTTTTTAATTATTTTGTAAAAAATGCTTTTTTTGTACCAGACATATCACAAGAAAATATTTATAACTACACACAGATATTAAAGAATAATAATAAAAAAAAAGCATATACCTTGCTAAGAATAATGCTGACTGATTTATGTAATCTAAATTGTAAATATTGTAAGGTGGAGAAAAATATCAAAAAAATGACATCTGATCCTGTAACTTCTAAGGATTTGGATGATGTTATAAAGAAATTTTTTAAAAAATCTGAAGTTGATACCCCAAAGGTTGTTCATATTACCGGCGGAGAACCATGTTTATTCTGGAAAAAAATCGAGGAAATCGTTTTGTTAGTACATAAAAATAAAAGGAGGGGAGAAAAGTTTTTTATTGTGATTGGAACCAATTCAATATTATTAGATAGAACAAAGATGCAATTCATCAAAGAAAATAATATAAAAGTCATAGTGTCGATAGATGGAATGAAAGAACACCATGACACCTTGCGTGTGGTTAATAAACAAATCGGCACCTTTGCTTTTGTTGATAAAAAAATAAGGGAATTGAAAGAAGCTGGATGCGAAGTTGGTCTTTCAATGGTGATTGGAAAACATAACTATCGCCACATTGATAAAATCATTGATTTCCTTATAAAGGAATATGACCCTGTAAGTTTGGGTGTTAATTTTATGAAACAGCCAAGTGTAAGCAATCTTGAAAAATTTTCATATACCATTACTCCCGAGGAATACGTGACTCATATTTATGATGTTTATAAAAAATATAGACATAAAGGACTTTTTTTTGAATTACCTTATAGAAAAATAAATCCTTTCGTAAAAAGAATATTTAGACTTTTCGATTGTGGAGCAGCCGCAGGGACAACAATCAATATTGACCCAAAAGGCAATGTCGGTCCATGTAAATCTTTTTTGATAATGGAAAAGGTATTTTCAAATAAAATTGGAGGTGAAGAAATGGATAACATACTTCGCAGTTTTAAAGAACGAATTTCTATCAACAATACTATATGCCAGAAATGTCCAGCAATTGCAATCTGTGGAAATGGATGCGCCTACTCTGCATACATTGATAATGGAGATTTGATGAGTATAGATAACAGCGCTTGTCAGTATTCCAAACTTTTTCACAAAGCTATAGTTGAGGACTTATATTCAATCCTACATGATAAACTTGAAGATGTTGAGTATTATATACCAACCATGCAGGATCGTGAAAAATTATTTGGAACGATAAAAGTAGATAGACTAACACTGGCGTCTTCAATAGGACATGAAACTGTATAATATGCATATTTGCTTTCTATATCCTGGATTCCCCCCAGAAACACATGCGGGTGGTATTGGAACATATATTTTTGAGATTACTCGTCTATTTTCAAACACACCAATTAAAATATCCATAATTTCAAGAAGTAATAATTTTTTCGACGAAAAGGTTGAACGGCTAAGCTTGAATACCACATTATACCGACTTGGTGAAGAAGAAAAAGCAAAATACAATGAAATTTTTTTGTTTAATAATTATGGCTTCAAGAATTACTATCAAAGAGTATTAAAGAAAGTTAAACAAATCAACTCAGAGCATTCAATTGATATCATAGAATCGTGCGACTGGGGTGCGGAAGGAGTTTTGCTTCTTGATGATTTTTATGAAAGACTTATAGTAAAATGTCACACTCCATCATTTATTTCAGAGTCCTACAATCCAATGAACAAACCTTATTTGTCTGATGAAATAAAAATTGAGGAGAAAAAATTTATTGGAAACGCAAAAACTGTTATCTGCCCAAGCAATAGTCTGATTCAAAAAATCAGCGAATTCATTTCCATTAATGGAAATATCATGATTGAATCCTATCCAATCAAAATCACAGAAATTGTTCAAAAAAGAGACTATGCGATTAACAAAGAGATCCGACTTTTAACAGTTGGTAGAATAGAACAAAGAAAAGGACACGACATAATCATACAGGCTATGAATCAGTTACAGGATGTTTTGAATATTACTCTTGATGTTTTTGGGGCAGATACACCTACAAAATCAGGTGAATATATAAGCTCATACTTTTTAAAGCAACTAGATAAACGTCTTCAATCAAAAGTCACTTTTCATAATGAAATACATAGAAACGAGTTGATAAAAAAATATGCTGAATTCGATATTTTTGTTGCTGCTTCTCGTTTTGATAATTTTCCATTTACAGTGCTAGAAGCAATGTCTGCTGGACTACCCGTTATTGGAAGTAACAACTCAGGAATTAAAGAACAGATTATTGATCAAAACAACGGTCTATTGTTTGATGGTACACCATCTGATTTATGTAAAAAAATAAATACACTTTTTCAAAACAAAATATTGAGAGAGAAAATTGGAAGAAATGGGTTTAAATATATGAAAAACAACTTTTCATTAAAGTCAATAAAAACTTCCATATTAAGTAATTATAATTCATTCTTAGCTCAATAATATGAATATCTGCAAACATTTATCCAGCAAAAAACTCGTCGACGTATTGAAGTATAAGTCTGATCTATTATTATTGCTCAGAAATTATTTTCACAAAAATAATTTCTACGAAATAAATACTCCCTTACTCTCTTTTTCAACAAAAGAATATGGGGACGGGAGTTTTGTTGTATGCTCAAAGCTGAATCCAGGAAAATTTTATTCTTTACCGCACTCTCCACAACTATATAAACAATATATTATTGCCACAATGGGAGAGTCAATAAAAAAATATTATCAGATTGCTCACAATTTTAGACCAGAGATTGGAGACGCTTATCATTCTCAAGAATTCCAACAGATAGATTTTGAAATTCACGATCCTGATATAAAAGATATTATTGAGGTAATAAAAAGTGTAGTTAATTTAGCGTTTTCAACTAAAGATATCACACCAACTTTTATAAACATGCGTTATGATGATGCAATTAAAAAATATGGTAGCAACTCCCCTGATTTAAGATTTTTGCATGCAAAATTTAAATATAATAATGACTCGGTTTTTTTCGAGCTGAACAAAAAATCAATTTTAGATATAGATGGTCTTATTAATGTATTAAAAGATTTTCCTGAGATAAAAAGCCAAACAGAGAACACAATATATAATTTTATAACATCAAAAGAATACAGAAATAAGTTGGGCTTATTTAGAAATGAATTAATTAAAGAAAAAATATTAATAAATGATAATGAATGGTCATTTATTTTTCTCACAGAACTACCCCTGTTTGTTAAATCAAATGGAAGAATAACAACATTTCACCATCCACAATCAAAACCATCAAAAGACACCATCATAGAATATGATAAATTATCAGAAGAAGAATTACTTTCTCTAAAGACAGAATCGTGTGATTTAATTATCAATGGTCTTGAACTGGCAGGTGGAAATGTACGCATACATGATTATGATATACAAAAATCAATTTTGACCCTTGTTGGATATTCTCAAAAAGAATTGGATACAACACACGAACCAATTCTATCGTTATTAAAAGAATTCCCAGATTACAGAAGTGGTGGGGCTGCTATCGGATTGGAAAGGATTATTATGTTACTTACGGGCAGTAATTCTCTTTCGGAAATTACAGCTTTTCCCATGAAATCTTCTGGAGAAGAATATTTTGGAGGGCCATTTAAATTAACAGAAGATGAGTTTATGAATTTTGGTATACAAAATGTTTCAGATATTATTCTCGAATCAAGAAAATCAGCTATCCAAATCGTAACGGACAATAATAATTATATCCACGATGAAATTCACATACTAAATGTGGAAAAAAATATACTTAAACTTGCAGAAGAAGAATCGTTTTCATCTAACGAATTATTATCACTTCTTTTAAGCGCACATTGGCATGACGTTGGCAAAAATGATCATCTTGCTATTGAAAAAATACCTCATGAAAAAGCATCTATTGATCTTTTCAAAAAATGGGCCAAAGAAAATGATTTACCTAAAGATATAATCAAAATTACTTGCACTATAATTGATTCACATAGAAATAGGTCTGCAAAAAAAGAGATAGAGGATTCTTTGTCTGGCATTTTATGGGACGCTGACAAGTTAGACATTATCAATAAGGAACGATGTATTGGTATTATCAATTATTACGAACAACAAAGAATTTTTGATACTGAATTTAATTATTTAGATACTATTATTTTTTGGAAAAGTATTGATGAGAATTTCAAAAAAAAATTTCACACAAAAAAAGCAGTAGAGATTTTTAATATAAATTATTCTGCCTTTAAAATATTCGTACAAAATAAATATGAAAAGCATATTCTAAAAAGTAAAAAAATTATTGGAATTGGTGGAAGTGAACCTATATCCGATGTTCATAAAAAAATGGAAAAACTAATATTAGCGTCAGTAAAAAACAAAAATTTTTGTTACATCCCAATAGCTGTTTTCAATAATCAAAAGATCTTGAAGAAAACAAATAAGTATGTAAAAAAAGTTAAAGAATATTACAAAAGTCTGGATAAAGAAATTGCTTTCGTTTCTGTAACGCCAGACGACAATATTAATGATGTCGTCAAGAAAATCAATAATTCAAACATTATATATATATCTGGTGGAGATACTGAATTTCTTATAAGCAAACTAAAGGATAAAAAAATTATTAAAGCTTTGAAGAAAGCTTATGAGACGGGAAAATATATATTGGGGAATAGTGCTGGTATACTATCACTTCTTAGTGATACGTTTTCAATTGATACTCAAAATATTGAGCACAAATACACAGGGATTGGATTATTAAATGATGTTATCATAATAGTTCATTATGATAACTCAAAAAAAACTATCGTTGAAAGAATTAGGATAAAATTTCCTGAAAAAAAAATAATTACACTAACAGAGTCAGCGGCAGTTTTATTCTTAGATGAAAAACAAATATTTTATTAAAGTAAAAAATAAAAGGAATACATCAGATACACACGAACGTTATCCTTACCATATATGAATATTATATCTCAAAATAATTTAAACGTTGAACAAATAGTAAAAGAACTAAAAAATGGTGCAACGATTGTTTATCCGACAGAAACTTGTTATGGATTAGGTTGTGATGCTTACAATATTGAAGCTTTGAACAAAATTTTTCAGATTAAAAATAGACAAAAAAATAAATCTGTTTTGGTAGTAGTTCCTGATTTGGCAATGATATTACCAGATATAGAGTGGAATCCTACTTTGCAAAAATTAGCTGATAAATATTGGCCAGGCCCTCTTACTTTGGTGGTAAAAATTAAAAATAATTGTCATTTGCCTGCAGGTGTAATAAATGAAGATGGTACTATTGCTTTTCGAGTAACAGATCATTATTTGGCAACGGAAATATCCAGACAGCTAAATAGTCCATTGGTTTCTACTTCAGCTAATATTTCAGAGATGGATAGTCCTTATGATGTGGAATCTATTTTGAAAATGTTTGAGAATTCAAAAGTAAAACCAGATTTGGTTATTGACGCTGGGACTTTGCCATATCAGATTCCCTCGACTATTGTACGTTTTTTTGAAGGTAAATTGGAAGTGTTGAGACAGGGAAAAGTGGTGGTGGATTCTTTTGTTTAAATAAATAAATTGAGATACAATTGAGATAATTATAATATTTTTTTAACATTATTAAACTATGGGAGGGAGCAAGGATTATAAAAAATTTTATCAAACAGACATTTGGAAAAGTGCTTTTGAACTTTTGAAAACTGTTTATAATTTGACCAAAAAATATCCAGATGAGGAAAAATATTCGTTGTTTAGTCAAACTAGAAGATCTTCAAATTCTGTTTTAGCTAATATTGCTGAAGGACATGGTAGGTTCTTTTTTAAAGATAAAATTCGTGTAATGTACATTGTAAGAGGTGAGTTGGAAGAAACACAGAGTCATTTATGGGTAGCTTATTCACAAAAATATATTAAAAAAGAAGAATGGTTAAAAATAGAAAAAGATTATGAAACTTTAAAAGTAAAAATTAATAATCAAATAAATAATTGGCACACACAAAATAAAAAATAAAATATCTACTATCTCAATATATCTCAATATATCTCTATTTATATATTATGCATCCAGAATTATACAAACCATCTCATCTAATAAGTCTTTGTAAAAAATACAATCTTTCTCCTAGTAAAAAATATGGACAGAATTATTTGGTTACCAAAATTTATATAGACAAAATTTTAGAAGCAGGGGAGATTGGAAAAAATGATATGGTGGTAGAAGTTGGTCCTGGTTTTGGGGTGTTGACTTTTGCTTTGACAGAAAATGCAGGTCAAGTCGTTTCTTTTGAAATAGAGCAAAGATTGAAGGATTATTGGGAGGAAAACAAAACTGAAAATCTGGAAATGATTTGGGGTAATTTTTTGTACAAATGGGATGAATTTTCAGAGCAGATAAAAACACCTTACAAATTTGTTGCGAATTTGCCTTATCAAATTACTTCCAATGTTTTACGAGTAGTTTTGGATTGTCCAAACAAGCCAGAAAAAATCGTAGTTATGGTCCAAAAAGAAGTTGCTCAAAGAATAGTAGCTAAGGCTGGTGAGATGAGTGTTTTGGCTGTAGCTATCCAGTATTATGGTCAACCAAAATTAGTTCAAAAAGTAACCAAAGGCAATTTCTGGCCTTCACCAAAAGTAGATTCAGCAATATTACTTATTGATAATATCAAATCTCCTGAAAATAATTTTTCTGACAAAGCTTTTTTTGAAGTTGTAAAAGCTGGTTTTGCTCAAAAAAGAAAACAACTTTGGCGTAATTTGTCACAAGGTTTGAATTTGGATGGAGAAAAAATAAAAAACATTTTAATTGAGATTTGTGGTAATGAAAAAATTAGAGCCGAAGAATTGGGAGTGGAGGAGTGGATAAAAATAGTCAAAAGTTTGTAAAGTTATTTTGGTTGTGTGGATTGAGAAAAGTAAATAGATAATAGTAAACAGTAAATAGACAACAGTAAATAGACTTTTAAAGAATATATTTTATAAATCAAAAGATTGATTAGGTGATAAGGTGTTTGGGTGATAATGCAACGTGTGGACTCTTTTTTGTTGTAGCTTTTATCTTTTTTTGGTATAATAGATTCAGCTTTTATTTTTTGTTTTACATGAAAGAAAATAACCAAGAAAAAAAACTTTCGGGAAGTCAGAAGACTGGCTTTGTTTTGTTGTTTGTATTTGCTTTACTTACTGTTGGTCTTAGTTTTTTGCAAATACGCAACAATATCTACAATCCATTTGCTACCAAAATTTCTCAAGCTGAAGTAGATGCTATGCAAGCTCTCAAATATGATGAAAACACTAGACTTCAACAAATAGATACTGATCATGATGGTCTAAATGATTATGAAGAAATAAATTTTTATACTACTAGTCGTTATTTGCCAGATACTGATTCTGATGGTTTGACTGACAAACAAGAAGTTGACAATGGTACTGATCCTTTGTGTAGAGAAGGTCAGACTTGTATACAAGATGAATTTGCTACAGCTTCTTCTAGTGACACTAATATCTCACCACTCTTGTCTGAGGTACAGACTCCTGATCAAATTTTATTGTCTACTCCGGTATCAAATTCTCAAAATATTTCAAGTGGTACGACGACTGCAAATACAGGAGATATAAATAGTCTATTGAATGATCCAAATTCTTTGCGTGAAATGTTGGCCTCAACTGGCAAAGTTACATTAGATGATTTGAAAAGTATTGATGATGCTACATTATTAGAAATGGCCAAAAAATTATTTAGCTCTCAATTTCAAGCTTCTACTACCACCACACCATAATAATTTTTATGTTTAGAAAAAACAAAATAAAATTATCTGCATTAATATCTGTTTTTCTTTTTGTCCAAATTTTTGGTTTGTTTTTTGCGTCTGGTACAGTATATGCACAGACAGACGCTGCTATTACTTCAGCTTTTACTGCTAGATGGACTTATGACAAAATAGAAAGTAATCTTACTGCTGCAGCTCTTGGTTCTCTGGTGAGTGGCATTTCTTATTTTATGCGTAAGCTGGCTTATGATGGTGCCAAATATATTGCTTCTGGTGGCAAGGGACAAGGTGCTTTGGTTTTTACCCAAAGTCCTGGTGATTATATGAAGACTGTGGCTAGTGATGCAGCAGCTGAAGCTATAGGTAATCTTGGTACACCTTTTGGTCTAGATTTGTGTGCTCCACCAGATGTTAGTGCTTTGACAAGTCTAAAAGTTAGTTTGAGTAAAATTTACAAAAATATGAGCTCTTTCAAACCTACTCCCGGCGGTAAATCATTGGTTCCTGATGGACCGCAAGCCAAGTGTACTTGGGCTAATTTTCAAAAAAGTTGGGAACAGTTACCAGATATGCTAGGTAGTGATACTATCTCAGAAAGATTTGCCAAATCTCTAAACGATGCTACTCAAAGTGATTTTGGTACAGCTTTGGTTGCTTTATCAAGTTTGGATCAATTAGCTACTGATCAAAAAGAAGCTGCTTTGGTATCTAGATTAGAAGGTCAAGGTTTCAAAGCTGTTACTGATTTGATATCAGGATCTGTCAAATCTCCAGCTAGTCTGGTACAAGAAGAAGCAAAGGGTTTGACTGCTAAACAACAAGCACAATTGAGTTCTTCTCAAGTGGCTGGTCTTTATGGAAGTAGTGCTTGGCCTGTTTTTTCTTCAGCTTTGTCTATTTTTGCCAACACTTTGGTTTCTTCTCTTCTTGATAAAATTCTAAACAAAGGTATTGTATCTCCAGTAGAAGGTAATCCTTTGGATTTTGGGGCTACTACTTTGAATAACAATAGAATTGCTGCAGAAAAAGCTTTTTCTTTTTTGACTGCTGGTATTCCTCAACGTAGTTTGAGTAGTTATAGTATTATTACTCAGTATAGTTCTTGTCCAAATAATCCAGGTTTAAATAATTGTGTAATGGATAGTGGATTAGTTCAAGCTTTGAGTAGAGACAATAATCCTCTAACTATAAAAGAAGCTCTTGATCCTAGTGTAGGCTTATTGCATGGTGATTGGAATTTGGTTTCGCTGACAGATGTTACAAAAAATACAGATATAAATTGTTATAGAGATGCTTATTGTTATTCCAATATTCAAAAATTACGCAAAGCACGTATTTTGCCTTTAGGTTTTGAAATTGCTATTTTGAAATCAAATCCAGATAGTCCATATACACTCCAGCAGGTAGTAGATGGTTACAATGATTGTAATAGTAATTTTACACCAGATCCTGCTTTTCCATTTTGTCATTTGATAGATCCAAATTGGATTTTGAAAGTACCAGAAGCTAGGTGTGAAGCACAGGTGAGTGGTCCTTTGCTTGCTAGTGATAATACATCACAGAGAGCTTCTGAATGTGCTGATTTTTCTACTTGTTTGAGTTATGATAGTAAGGGTCAATGCCAATCTTTTGGTTATTGCGAACAAGAAAAAAATGTTTGGAATATACCTGGTGGTAGCTGTAGTGCTAAAGATAATACCTGTAAGACTTATACAGGTTCTGATGGAAGTATTGCTTCTTATTTATCTAGAACACTTGATTATGGAACTTGTAATGTAGAATCAGTAGGTTGTATGGCTTATAGTGCTGATCAGAATTCAGATGGACAGTGGAAAAATGACAATAATATAGATTTGACTTTACAAGCTAGTGGTAGAGAGCAAGTACTTTATTTCAATAATAAAATAGACAATTATACCTGTCCAGACACAGAAAATGGCTGTAGTTTATTTATCTATCCAGCTACCAATCAAGATGTTTACATGAAGAAAGCACCAGATTATCTTGGTTGTTATGATACAGATATTACTAATTCTGAAATAAATTGGCCAACTACTGTTGCAGATCTGACTACTTTGAAAGATAGACCAAGTCAGTGTGCTAATTTTGCACCAGCTTGTATTCCTGAAGAAGTTGGTTGTGATCAGTATACTCCAAAAGATGGTAGTGCAACTTTGACTGGTGTAGTGGGAAATAATTTTTGCCCTATACAATGTGTAGGTTATGATACTTTCAAACAACAAAATACTAGTTTTGAACAAGCTCAATTTCCACTATATTTTATTCCAAAAGATGGACAAAGTTGTTCGAATCAATATGCAGGTTGTGATGAATTCACCAATTTGAGTGCTTCTTCTGGTGAACAATTGGAATATTATACAGAATTGAAATATTGTCAGAAGCCAGAAGGTGACAATGCCAAAGTCTATTATGCTTGGGAAGGTTCTGATAATCAAGGTTTTATTTTGAAAAAATACAATTTATGGCAAGTGGATGAAGCTGAATCTAAACTTATAGATGATATTGAATTATTAGCTGATGAACCAGCTATTGAGCTTGGAAAAATAGGTTCTCCACGTTATTTTGATGATAGTAGTGCTACTTTGTCATACAACTATAATTATTGTAACGCTACTAAATATAATAATTTAATACATAGCCCTTTGGATGTTGGTAATATTGCTAGTTCAGATTGCCGTGAATTACATGACACTGCTGGTAATATCTATTATCGTCTACTGGCTAGTACTGTATCTGTATCAGATAGTTGTCAACCACTTCGTAAAACTGAAGCTAATTTTTATAAAGATGAAGATTATAAAATTCAGGATGATTGTCTTCAAAAGAAAGGCAAATGGGATGATAACTCTAAATCTTGTATGCGTTGTATGGGTGGTGGTGAGTATGTAGCAGATGGCAATGATGTTGCTTATTGTAAATATTGGTCTATACCTAGTGAAGCTCAGAGTTGTCCAGCTTCAGCCAATAGTTGTCGTATTTATATTGGCAACAACGGCAATAATTTGCATGAAATTTATAGTACTAGTTTCGAACCTAATACAAATAGTACTACAACACTTTTGCAAGCCAAAGAAAATTGGGGAAATGGGTCTGTTGAACCAGAAGCTACCCAAGTCGGTTTGTATTCTTTGAAAATAAGTAATGCAACAACATTAAATTTGTCTTCTAAATTAAATCAAGGAAGTTGGTATCAATTATCTTTTTGGGCTCATGGAGATAGTAGTAAAGTTGATATTTATTTTGGTAATACCAAAAATAATAATTTTGGTAGCTTCACTACAGATCCTTTGACTGGGTCTGATATTCCTGTAGTAATTGGCTATGAATGGCAAGAATATACTCTTGGTCCAGTGATGTATAGCGGTGATCCAACAATTGTAGCTCAAGCTTTGTTATCTTTTGAAAAAACAATTGGGGATGGATCATATTTCATTGACAATGTTAGATTGGTAAGTATGAGTGATGACCAAGAACAGTATGTTCCACTTATAAAAAATTCTTGGAAAACACCAGAAGGATACAATGTTTCGCCAGTTTGTGACTCTAGTCCTACAAATTCATATCCTGGGGAATTTTTAGGTTGTAAAGAATATAATACTAGAGACAACAACGCTGTAGCCTTGACTGGTTTCCAAAATCTTTGTAGAGCAGAGGCTGTAGGTTGTACAGGGCTAGTAGATACTCACAATATTTTTCCTACAAGTGATACAAATATAAAGAAAATGGCTTATAACTTACTTTGTGTACAAGGATCTAGCAATTCAAATTCAGATTCCTGTAATGTAAATATTGATGGTTCTGATTATTCATGTACTTTGGAAAAAGGTCAGACCTCTTGTCATATAGAAGGGCCTATTACTTTGTATACTGATTCATCTGTAGCCAATTATAATAGTGGTGGGACTATAGCTTCATTAGATACTGCTTATGTTGATTCTTCTACTGTGGTAGTACCTTTTAGCTCTACTACAAATCCTGATTTAGTATATTTGGCGATTCAAGATGATTATTTATGTCATCAAGAGTATTTAGGTTGTCAGGAAGTCGGAGTACAGAGTCAGGTATTGCCAGATAAGACTAAATCCAATTCTTATGAATTTTCATCCAAAACTATTTTGAACAATCCAGCCAATTATGGCACGACTTTGTGTACTCAGGAACAAAAAAGTTGTAGTCAATTTACTGACAACAAAAATATTAGTTTTTTCAAAGATCCTTTGCAGACCAATGGAGCACTTTGTACTTATCAAGATTCCAAGCAAATAGGTGGTAGTGATGTCAAAGGTTGGTTTATGGATGGAGTAGGTAAGTGTAGTAACAGTACTAGTACTAATTTATATTGTAAAAAAGATAGTGATTGTGGTACTGGCAATATTTGTAATGATATTGGCAATCAAGCTTGCTATCCAAATTATTTGAGTACTTCAGGAGAGTATGGTCTATATTCCAATGGTTCACAAGATTATAATAATTTTGTGGGAACTTGTAGTGCTTCTGTTAATGGCTGTACTCAATTAGTCGATCCTACTGACAAACAAGATTATTATGTTATCAATGATGATAGATTATTTGCCAACAAAGCAGATTGTCAGGGTAATGTTAGTCAGAAAGATGGTTGTATCTTGTTTGATATGACTGAAGACCCAAGCAAAATTTATGATAGTGTCTTGACTTACAAAACTAGTAAAGATAAGGATTATATTCCTGTTCCACCATTTTTAGTAACGTCTACTGTAGGAGACACTAATACTCTTATCAAAGTAGATAGAGATAGACAGTGTGGTCAATGGTTGTCTTGTAGTTCAAGTAAGACTGATGTGGATACAAATGGCAAAGTTCAAGAGCTTTGTCTTGATTACAAATCTTGTAACAAGTTTGGTCTAAATGGTGAGTGTGCTCCAGATGGTTGGGTAAAAGAGGATTCACAAAGTACAAGCAAACTTACTGAAAAAATTTATTTACAAAAAAATGCTACTAGTTTTGGTACAGATTATTCTGGATTATCTTTGTTTAATAAATACAATCCTAGTGATTATGTCTATTTGAATTTTTCAGGGCATGCTCAAGATGGTGCCTATCTAGCTTATGAGATGAGTGATAAATATTTTGTAAATATAGATGGGGAAGATTATACTAATTTGGGTTGTTTTGCCAAGAATTCTGGTGGTGTCTTTACAAAGAACGATGGTGATGTGTGTGGTATTGGAGAAGGTGGAAGGTGTTATTCACAGAAATGTCTTTATCCTATAAGTGGAGATTTTAGCAATGAAGTGTTGCCTGTGGCTAATAATCTTACTCCAGCTGAAAAAGATGTTGTTATCAATAAAAATGTAGATAGTATGCTTGGGCAATTGGAACACGGTACTTGTAAATCTTATCCAGAAGATACTTCACCATTTGATACGAATTTGTCTATCAATGCGGATTTGAATGATAGTAGTGTTTTGAATGGTTTTGCAAAAGAAAATGCTAATTTTTCTAATCTAGGTAAACGTCTAGAATATACTTCTAACAAAAATGCTGGTTTTGCTAATGCTAATATTTGTCAGTTCACAACAGATGTCGGTGGTAATTGTTCATGTGATTATATCAAAGTAGAATACAAAAATGGCGCAGTGGATTATTGGCCAAGGACAACTACTGACAAGATACCTTCTGGTGTTTGTTCTGGTAGTGGTGATAAAGATGGTATTCCTTGTGATATTGATTCACAGTGTAGTACTGATAGTTTAGTAGGTGTCTGTAACAAACAAAAACAAGTAAGTAATAATATTGGTTTCAAAGGCCTTTGTCTTGAATATGATCTTAGTCGTCCTTTGTCTGTTGTGAAGAAAAATTCTAATTCTTATCAAGACTTCGCTTGTCTTACTTGGTTACCTATCCAAGTTTCAGCCAGTGCTTATGATTTGTACAATACATCTTTGGAAGCAGGCTATTATCCTACTAGTAAATATGATTCAGATTTGGGTGGTTTGTCTTATTGTAAATTAGCTCAGTCAGCAGCTGGGTCGTATGATGAGAGTATGGAAAGAGATTCAGCGAGCAGGGATAATCCATACTTAGATGGACAAAATGTTAATTCTAATGTTTTTAATGTTTGGTTAGGTAAATATGGCGATAATGATTATTATTATCATGATTTTACAACATTTAGCAATGGTGAAACAAAGGATTATTCTGTATTTGAAAATAATCCTGAAGGTATAGACATATATAAAAGTGATGGTGCTAAATATACAAATATAGTAGATCAAGCTGATAATAATTTAGATACTAAAAAATTTGCATATAAGACTTTTCAAGTATGGGGTTGGAGAAATTTGTCTACCAGTGCTAGACTGTTGCGTCTTGATTTACAGAGTGGTAAATTGTCTGGTTCGTTTTGGTATTCTAAACCAGATGGAAAAGGTGCTTTATTTAGTTTTGCACCATCATATAGTTCATCTGCAGATGATGACACTGGTACAGCTATGCATCCGCCAAGATTATGGGATACTAATTTTAGTGTTCCTACTACTGATGTTGACACTGCTAATTATTTTTCTAACACATCAAATATTATTAGAGCAGATTTTAGTTATATTGAAACTAGCGCTTTTTCACCAGATTTCAATGCTACTTCTACAGATAATAAATATATTTATGCAGATACAAGTGTAGAAAAGAAGATTAATGAATATATACTTGATAGAGTGTATTTTGTACCAACGTATTTTCCTGATGGTTATGAAGGTAATAATCCTGTAACTTTGAATAATCAATTTTATATAGATTTCAGTAATTTACGTCAAAAATTAGATGATAAAAAAGTACCTGTTGAGTCACATGATATACCTAGTTGCTATGGAAATGGAAATACAGGTGTTGGAGATAAAGATATATGTAGGGGGGATACTTCTAGTGATACAACAAAAGTTGTAACTTCCTATCTTTTGGAAAGAAATGTAATCTTAGGTGATATTAGTCAATATGGACCAGATGATGGTGCAGGCAGTACTCTCGGTAACAATGATTGTAAAACTACTGGTCTTTTATCTTATTGTAAATATAGTGATTTTTCTTCACTACAGTCACGATATACTTCTGCTTCTGCTCGAAACCAAATCTATCGTCGCTATGTGACTGTGTTCAATTTTGATTCTAATGGTAGTTTGCCAAATAGTAATAATGATCCTTTTAATAAAACTTGTGATCGAGGTGATAATGGTAGTAGTAATTTCATGGTTATTGGTATGGATTTCAATAAGGATGGTGAATTTCTTGGTTATATATCCAGATGGTGTAATAATAGTAATAATGATAATGAAGAAGGAAATGGTATTTCTTTTGCTACTTTCGCACAATTTGCTAATATCTGTACAGATATTGTCTCTGTAGTAAATGACAATAGTCGTCAGCTAGATGATTACAACAAAGCTTGGACTGATAGAGTCTGGAAAAATGCTATAAATCCTTATGTTGGAGCACCTTATTGGCCAGGAAATGAATTTAATCTTGCTAGTGCTATAGCACCTTATGGTTCTTTGGAAAGTTATGTCAATAAAACAAGTTTGAACGTTGCAAATTTTAGTGATTTGCCTGCTTATATTAGATTTTATAGTTTCCCTCAAGGCAGTACTAATGTTGGCGTACCATATGCTTGTGGAAATAGTCTTGTTTCTGGGGGTAGTGCTTCTGGAGTTAATGGTATAAATTGTCTTAGTTCTCCACAAAGTGATGTACTACTTTCAAATTTGTTCCAAAAATATTATACAGAGTGGGGACCAAACAATAGTGGTACACAAAGTGATGATTCTGGTACAGACTTAGGTACTACTAAACCACCAAAGATTTTTGCTATTGATTATCTTACCTGTGACAATAATCAAACTGGGGTTTGTCCTGCTATTTCAGAAGGTCTTACTGTCAATAATCACAATTATCCTCTTAATTCTGCAGACTCACTCTTTGTCAATGAAGACAAAGATAGATCTGGGGCTATAGATCCTATCATTGCTCAGGGTAGCTATACAGCTGATATAAGTTTCTATGCCTATGCTGATGACAATCGTATGCCTATCAAGAGAGTGATGGTCAATTGGGAAGATGGTAGTTTCATCTATGATGTGATGGGTGATTACAAAAATAGAAAACCATATTGTCAGTTAGATTCTAATGTCGGTCGTTGTACAAATAATACTGTTTGGAAAGAAGGGGATTCACAATTGACTTGTAAAACAGACAAAGAATGTACTACTGTCTTTGGTAGTAATTATACTTGTGACAAAAGTGAACAAACTAGAAATCACTTTGGTGATCAAGATAGAGCTTGTATCTCACAAAAACCATTTGAATCAACTCATACATATTTCTGTGATCTAACTAATACTAGCTATCCAAAATATAGTCTATCTGAAATAAACACAAACAAAGACAATATGTTTGGTTCACTAGCCAATGCCAAAGAAGCTTACAACAAGTTGATAGGTAAAAAAATCGGTGAAACTGAAAATACTCTGAAAGACGATAGTCAAGTCTGTGTCTTCAAACCCGC
>JBAYUH010000017.1:0-20668 GCA_041675185.1 Candidatus Magasanikiibacteriota bacterium
AAGCAAATGTTTTTGATTTCAATTCAGAAAAAGATATTACTTATGATGAAATAGAGAGAATTATTGATACAGGAGATAGAAAAAATTTTTTACATACTCTGGAATTTTTTCCAGAAGAAGGAAAGTACCATTATGATGGTCATGCAGTGTGTAATTTTTCTTGTTCACCAGAAGAAACAAAAAAATACAAAGGACTTTGTCCAAAATGCCATAAGAAATTAATTATTGGTGTAGAAAATAGAGTTTTTGAATTATCTGATAGAACAATAGAAGAAGCAAAAGTGATTGTAAAAAATAAAATACCTTACAAAAGTATTGTACCTCTAGTAGAAGTTATTGCTGATGCTTATAGTTGTGGTACAAATACTAAACGTGTTGTAGAGGTTTATGATAATTTAATAAAAAAAATAGGCACTGAATTTTTTATTTTGTTGGATGCTGAGTTGTCCAAAATTTCTGAAGTTGGTGGCAAAGATATCGCTGTAGCGATTGATCGTATGCGTAGTGGAAATATTTATGTAAAGCCGGGATTTGATGGGGTGTTTGGAGTGGTGAAAATTTTTCAAGATAGAAGAATGGGACAAAAAAATTTGAATTTGTAGAAAAAATAATTATAAACAAAAACACTCTTGTAATAGAGTGTTTTGTTGTGTAAGAAAAATATTATTTCTTCTTAGCAGTTTTACGTTTAGCAACTTTTTTCTTAGCAGCTGGTTTACGTTTAGCAACTTTTTTCTTAGCAGCTGGTTTACGTTTAGCTACTACTTTCTTTTTTGCTGGCATATATAGTTCACCTCCTTAAATTTTTAAGTTAATTGATGTTCACTTTGACGTGACCATGGTACACACCAAATAAAAATTTGTGTACATCTTAGTTTTTACATGACAAGCATCGATGTAAAAATTTTTTATATTTTTTTGTGAAAAAAATATTGCGACCTTTCTTACTATAAGTATAATTTGTTTTGGCATTTTTTGAAATAGTTTTTTCAAAAAAACTGTGCATAACTTTTATTTTTTATAAAAATATTTTTTTTACAAAAATAAAAAACTTACAGTGTTAATGTAAGTTTTTTAAATTATTTTTTGAAAAATTTATTTATAATTTATTTTTTTCTTTTTTTATTTTAAATATAACTTTTCTAAGTTATTTTGCTATGGAGTAGCTAATACTATTCAATTCAATAACATTGTTCAATTTGTTTTCAAGTTGAGACATGGTTTTTTCGAGCCAGTCTTGTCCAAAATTTTCAACATGCCATAAATAAATTTCTGCTTGTGTGAGCCACTCAATAAAATTTTTGATAGTTTCTTCAATACATATTCTAGCTTCTGTGGTTTTCATTTCCAAAATATTGGTGTTCAAATTAATCCAAATCAAAGTATAAAATTTTCGTAAATTATTTTTTGATAATTTGGCAAGATGGGTAGCTTCATAAAAACGTTGGATATTTAGTACATCCATCATATCAGCATCTTTTAGGAGATTTAATACTAATCTAGTTCTTTTGTTTGCAAAAATTTTGGTCATAATTTTGCCGGTAACTATACCACTGCACATTAGTATCACAAAAGATTTTATAACTACACTACTCATAACACGATAACGAATAGCATAAAATAATAAAGCAAAAGCAGAAAAGTTGTCATCAAAAAGTGCCATCCAAAGCATAGAGGGTTTATTGGATATAGCGCGACTAGTATCATGCCACCAAGCTGATAGTTCTAGAGCATCTCTTTCTTTTTGACTTAGTTTTATATTTCTAGAAATTTTTTTGGTATTTTCAACTACTCTTTTGACATGGCGTAGATCATGTAGTGGATCAAAAGAATGACTCATTTGTTTTTGGGCTTCTTCTGTGAGTTTTTTGATATTTTTTGTAAAAAACATAGTTTTTGCTGTAGATGTTATAATTGTTGGATCATTTCATTTGTCATAAATGAAATGATCATTTTTTAGGCTATAAAATTTACAATTTTATTATATCACTTTTTAATATTTTTTTGTAGGCCAGGATGGACTTGAACCATCGACCCCAACGTTATAAGCGTTGTGCTCTAACCGACTGAGCTACTGGCCCTTTAACATATTTTTTAACCAAGTAGATTATAACAGGAAACTCTTGTTTTTTCAAGTCTTTTGGAGTATACTCATTTTACTTATGAAAAGTACTAAAAATAAACAAATATTTTCAGTTTTAGAAGATAAGCGTGCTGAGCGTCTAGATGTCTTTTTGGCTGAACAAATGGGGATTAGTCGTTCACAAATTCAAAAGATGATTACCTTAGGACAAGTGACTATCGATGGTAGGATGCCCAAAAAAGCAGGAGAAAGGCTTACTTCAGCCAAAAAAGTTAAAGTAGCTGATTTGAAAGAAGATCCAAAAACTAACAAAAAAGATAAAAAATTGATTAAATTAGAAATATTGGGAGAAACAAAAGATTATGTTGTGGTCAACAAACCAGCTGGAATTCTTGTACATCCAACGCAGGCTATGGAAAGTAATACTCTAAGTAATGCCTTGGTGGATAAATATCCAGAAATAAAAAAAATAGGTGATAGTGAAGTCAGACCAGGGATTGTCCATCGTTTGGACAAAGATGCTTCTGGTTTGCTTGTTGTGGCTCGTACACCAAAAAGTTTTTCTAGTTTAAAAAGACAGTTTCAAGAAAGACAAGTAGAAAAGATATATAGTGTCTTGGTTTATGGTGAGGTTGTCAAAGACACAGATACTATAGATTTTGAAATTGATCGTGGTGGTGATGGTCGTATGGTTTCTAGACCAAAAATAGACAAAATGAAATTGAAAAATGTTGGTAAAATTCAAAATGGTAAAGAATCTTTGACAGAATATTGGGTAGAAAAAAGATACAAAAGATTTAGTTTGTTGAAAGTAAAAATTCATACTGGCAGAACTCATCAAATTCGTGTACATATGTTTGCTATTGGTCATCCTGTTGTGGGAGATAGATTATATGTCAACAAAAAACTTGTCAAAAAAAGTGATCAAGAATTGAAAAGATTATTTCTTCATGCAAAACATCTAGAATTTACAGATTTGCAAGGCAATCGTGTTGGTTTTGACAAAAGTATTCCAGTGGAATTGAAAAATTATTTACAAAATTTAGTTTAGTTTTTTATGGACAAGCCATATTCTATTATCATAATTTCTGGACCATCTGGAGTGGGAGAAGACAGTATTATTGAAAAGTTGTCAGGTAGAATTGCTCTAGAAAGAGTCGTAACTACGACCACTAGACCAATGCGTCCTGGTGAAAGCGAAGGTCATCCTTATCATTTCATTTCTAAACAAGAATTTTTGGAAAAAGTGAAGGAAAATAAATTTTTTGAACATGCACAAGAATATAATGGTCATCTATATGGCGTGACTTTTGAAGAATTGAAAAGGGTAGAAAATAGTGGGAAAATAGGTGTTTGGAAAATAGAGTACAAAGGAGTTATTAAAGCCAAGGAACTTATACCAAATATAGTCGCTATTTTCATCAATGCTCCTTTGGATATACTTGAAAATCGAATAAGACGTCGTGATAAAGCTAATGATACTTATGTGGCAGAAAGGATGAAATATACCAAAGAATGGCTAAAATATCGTGATATTTATGATTTTGAGGTAGAGAATACAGAAGGACATTTACTAGAATCTGTAGACAAAGTCGAAAGTATTATCAAAGGACTCTTTCCTCTTGACAAAAAGGGAAAAATTTTGTAGAATGTCTCTGCAAATCAAATTTTAATCCGCCCCCACCCTAGGCTGGCTAGGCAAGGCGGACAAGGTTAATTATAAATTCTGTATGTTGGAGTATTCCACTGCCAACCTCTCGTAAAATAAAATCATATGTTAAAAGAAATCAAAGACATTCGCAATGAAATTCAATCAGGAATGATTGTCAAAGTTCATCAGAAAGTAAAAGAAACAAATACTAAGGGAGAAGAAAAAGAGCGTATCCAAATTTACGAAGGAATAGTAATCGCTGTCAAACATGGCAAAGAAGCTGGCGCTACTATGACTGTTCGTAAAATATCTGATGGAGTAGGTGTAGAAAAAATCTATCCTATCTATTCACCAGTAATCGATAAGATTGAATTGGTTCGCCAAATGAAAGTAACAAAATCTCGTCCTTATTATCTAAGAACTTACAAAAAGAAATTGAAGGAAGTAAAACAAGAAGAAATCAAAGAAGATACAAAAGAAGTAAAAAAAGAAAAAATTGTAGCTAAAAAAGAAGAAACAAAAGCTGAAGCTGCTAAATAAAATTTTGAAAAATAAAAAAACCACTTGAGAAAGTGGTTTTTTGATAAATAAAATTTATTTTTGTTCTGCAAGACAAATATGGACTTCAACCCAACCACGATAAGAATATGGTGTACCACCGAGTTTTCGACATTCAGTCTCATCAGTAATTCCTTGATAGACTTTTACCATATATTGTTCTCGTGGGCCAGGACAATAATCACCACAGGCAAAGTGGTCTACTATTGGAGGTTTTTTTATTTCAATTATTTTTGTATTTTTATTTTTTGATAAGAACATAAAAATCAAAGTACTAAGAATAACTATGCCAATTGTTACCAAAATTATTTTTTTCATTTTTTTATTCTAAATTATATTCTTCAAATATTTTCCAGTCCAACTTCTTTTACTTTTTATTATATCAGATACTACACCTTCTGCCACTACTTCACCACCTTCTTTACCACCTTCTGGACCAATGTCTATAATCCAGTCACTAGATTTGATAATATCTAGATTATGTTCGATGATAAGCACGGTATTACCTTTGTCTACTAGTTGATTCAAGACGTGTAAAAGTTTTTTGATATCTTCAAAATGTAAGCCAGTACTTGGTTCATCAAGAATATAAAGAGTTTTGCCAGTTGAGCGACGAGAGAGCTCGGTAGCTAATTTGATACGTTGAGCCTCACCACCAGATAGAGTAGTGGCTGGTTGACCAAGTTGTAAATATCCTAAGCCGACATTGCGGAGTATTTGTAATTTTTCAGCAATATTTTTGTGGTGCATGAAGAACTTGTATGATTCTTCGACAGTCATAGTGAGAATTTCAGCAATATTTTTTTCTTTGTAATGAATTTCAAGGACATCTTTGGTATAACGTGTTCCATGACATTCACTACATTCTATATAGACATCATTTAAGAAATGCATTGGAATAGTGACATAACCTTCACCACCACAAGCTTCACAACGTCCATCACCTTTGACATTGAAACTAAATGTTCCAGCACTATAACTTAACATTTTTGATTCTGGTAACTCAGCAAACAAATCACGAATCAGAGTAAATATACCAGTATAAGTAGCAGGATTACTGCGAGGGGTACGACCAATAGGAGTTTGATCAATAGTGATGACTTTGTCGATATTACTTAGTCCTTTGATAGCTTTGTGTAGACCTGGTTCATCTTTGGCACGATAAAATCTTTTGGATAATTCTTTGCTCAAAATATCTAGAATAAGAGTAGATTTTCCAGAACCAGAAACACCAGTGATGCTGACGAGTTTGCCTAGAGGAATACTGACGTCAATGTTTTTCAAATTGTTGGCTTTGGCTCCTTGTATGATTATTTCCTGGCCATTGCCTTGACGTGGTTTTTTTGGAATATCTATTCTTTCTTTTTTACTCAAATAACGCCCAGTCATAGATTTGTCATTTTTCTTGACTTGAACTGGAGTACCGTAAGCCATTATTTCTCCACCATATTCACCAGCACCTGGACCAATGTCGATGAGATAATCAGCAGCTTCCATAATAGCTTGGTCGTGTTCTACAACAATGACAGTGTTGCCAGAGTCGCGCAAAGATTTGAGAGTTTCAATAAGTTTGGCATTGTCTTTTGGGTGAAGACCAATAGAAGGTTCATCAAGAATGTAGATGATACCAGATAGTCCAGCTGAAAGCTGAGTAGAAAGACGGACTCTTTGGGATTCACCACCAGATAGAGTACTGACTGAACGATCGAGAGTGATATAACTAAGACCAACTTTGTTGATATGATCTAGTCTACGTTTGATTTCTTTGGAAATTGAAGCGACTACTTCTTGTTCTTTTTGGTCTAATTTTTTTAGTAAATCAGATTTTTTGTTTTCGATACTGGTAAAGAAAGCTAGAGCTTCACTAATACTCATTTCAACAATGTCGGAAATACTAAGATCAGCAATTTTGACATAGAGACTGGCTTCTTTCAATCTTTTTTTGTTGCAAACTGAACAAGCTTTTTCGTGCATGTAAGCTTCTATTTCTTTTTTGACGTATTCTGATTTACTAGTCAAATATTTGTTGGTAAGATTTGGTATGACACCTTCGTAAATAGTTTTTTTGCCATTCAAATCATATTCTTGACCATCAGTACCAAACAAAAGTATGTCGATTATTTTTTGGGACAATTGTTCTACTGGAGTATTGACTGAGAAATTATGAGCTTCAGCTACTTTGGTAATAAGTTCTTGATAATATATTTGATTACCAACAAGTCTGGTCCAGGGCTGGACAGCGCCTTCAGCCAAAGTTAGCTTCGGATTTGGGATTACCAATTCAGTATCGACTTCCAATGTTTTGCCAAGACCAGTACAGCGAGGACAAGCCCCATAAGGACTATTGAAACTAAAAGTACGTGGTTCAATATTGTCAAAAGTAGCGGAACATTGTTTGCACATTGGTATTTCTGAAAAACTAATTGTCTCATCTTTGTCTGTGTCGTAGAGTTTTACAAAACCATTGGAATAATCAAGAGCTTTTTCAATATGACCAGATAAATCGCTTGGTGGAATCTCACTTAATTTGTCAATCAAAATATCTATATCATAAAGATAAATAGGATTGAAGTTGAAATTTTTTAGATTTTTGATTTGGACTTTGACACCATTGATAAGTAGATTGCTGTAGCCAGTTTTTTCTAATTTTATTTTTATGTTTTTCAAATTTATTTTTTGTTGGCGGATGACAGGGGAGAGAAGTAATAGTTCGGGATTTTTTTTCTTTTGTTTGCGAATTTCTTCGATGATTCTGCCTTTGTTGAAAAAGTCGACAAGGATGTGGCACTTTGGACACCATTGTCTACCAATACGCGCAAAGAGTAGGCGTAAATAATCATAAATTTCGGTTGTTGTACCTACAGTTGATCGAGGATTCTTGGCAAAGTTTCTTTGGTTGATAGCAATAGTAGGGGAAAGACCTTGAATCTCGTCAACATCTGGCTTGTCTTGCATATCCATGAATTGACGAGCATAAGCATTTAGACTCTCGGCATAGCGACGTTGACCTTCAGCATAGATAGTGTCAAAAGCAAGAGAAGACTTTCCTGATCCGGAAAGTCCTGTAATAATAGTGAGTTTGTTTTTTGGTATTTCGACAGATACATTTTTCAAGTTGTGTACTCTGGCATTGATTACTTTTATTTTGTCTTGCATATTTTTGTTTGTGTTTTGGTAAATGTATGTTAAAAATATTTTTTATCTATCTTTTTTTAGTTAAACCTATACTGGCATAACATCTCAAACTATCTTCAAAATTTTCATCTATGTCACAAATATTATCTGTATTAATAGGTATATAAATACCTTTTTTGAGGTCCTCTAATGTTATTAGATATTGATCTACAATATTTTTGGAAAAGATTTCTTTGTTGTTAGTTTGGTCTTCATCCCCAAGATCAACAGTGATGCCTGTTTTTTTGTTTATTCCTATAAAATGTTCATCATTATTATTGTTTCCTTCCTCGTTTAAGCTTAAAAATAAAACAAAACCTTTTAGACCACCATTTTCTCCACTACAATAAGTTGTATTTAAATTACTTAAAGGTATATTCATGAAATATTCTTGAGTTAATTTTTCTTCATTTTTGTATATATCATTTGTAGGATCATTGGAGTTATTTGAAATGCTTGTATGTTCACCATTTTTACAAACAGCATACATTTCTATATCACCACCCCCATCATCTGTTATCCATTTCCATTCCCAGCCTTCAGCGAATAATGTACTTCCAAGACTAGCTAAACTATTTCCTTGAACAAAGTTTGTTAATAATGAAGATGAATAAACTATTCCAGCAACATTGGCAGGATGACAGGCTCTGTTTTCATCAGATATTTTTTGATAACAAGTCTGCCCAGTACCTTCACATGAATTACCTCCACAAATTTGTCCATTGGTTTTGTCTACATAATAATCATTACCACAGATTGTTGGTGTAGAAGAAGTAAATTTGGAAAATTTAACACCTTCCAAAGGTAATGGAGATGGTGATGTTGCTAATTTTGCTAGAGCAAGAGAGGCACCTTCGTCCAAACTTTCACACTTAACAGGAGCAATACCACTAGTATTGATAGCCCAAATACCTGGTAATCTTAGATTTACTAGATAAGGATTGATAGTATTCAAAATAGTGAAAGATACAGCCATGAGTATTAGTCCTGTAATAGAGCCATAGATTTTTTTCTTAGCTTTGCCAACTGTATCAGAATTGCCACCAGAAAAAATATACATGACACCAGCTACTATTATCACCATCACAGCTACGACAGAACCGATTATAAAAGCGTATTGATAAATAAATTTGATGAAGTCTCCAATATTGCTAAATTTTGTCCGACCACCAAAAGATATTCCAGTCACACTTTGTCCTGCTGGTAAACAAAAACCAATTTCTCTGCCAGTAAAGTCTTTTCCATCGGGACCTGTTTTACAAGCTGTTTTAGCATCTTCATGTTTAGAAGCGCTATAGAAACCATCAACAGCATCGGCAGATCCGAAATCTTCTCTAAATTTTTTGCAATCATCTTGCAACCAACATCTTTGATCTAGGATAGCAAGACTAGGTTTTGGGATAAACAAAAAAATGAATACTAAAATTAAAAATATTTTTTTCTGCATAGTATTTTATTTGTTTAAATTTTTGATAATAATTTTGTCCCACTCCTCGGAAGAAATACTACCTTCGACTATTTCACCATTTACTAGATAAGTAGGTGTACCACGCAAACCAATACTTACAGCATCTGTCATATCTTGTTCAAGATCAGCTTCATATTTTTGGCTCTTATAACACAAATCAAATTTGGTCATGTCTAATCCTAGAGTTGTGGCATAGCTATAAAGAGAATCTGTATCTAATTTTTTGGTAGTGAAAGCTTGGTTATAAAATTCCCAAAATTTGTTTTGTTCGTTGGCACAGGTTGTTGCCAAAGCTGCGGATGTAGCATTTGGGTGAAGCTCAGCTAATGGTAAATTTTTGTAGATAACTTGAAGGACAGGTTTGTATTTTTCTAAGACATGAGCAAAAATTGGATAGCTAGCTTGAGAAAACGGACATTCAAAATCTACAAAAGCAATGACAGTTATTTTAGCATTTTTGTCGCCAATTTTCGGATTGTGTTTTTGAATTAGTTTGCTGTAGTCTGTTATATCTTGAGGAGCGTTTTTGTCTACAGCCGTGCTAAAGTTTTGTTCGTATTTTTGAGTTATCTTTTGAATATCATTTTTATTGCCATATTTGAATTGGATAGAATAATATATAAAGAATATTAAAAAAGTTGTGATAATTATTGCTAAAAGACTAATAATAATAATAAATAAATACTTCCAAAATTTTGATTGTTTAGGCATATTTTGTATGTAAATAAATGGTGCTCATATTATAACATATTTTTGCTTTTGTCAACAGTACTGCAACGTACTTTATCACTTTATCACTTAATCACCTTATCACTACATCACCTAATCACCTTATCACCTAATCAATCTTTTGATTTATATAATATATTCTTTAAAAGTCTATTTACTATTTACTATTCACTATTTACTGTTTACTACTGTATATTGACAAAAAGCCTTAGTTTTGCTAGTATTAGGTTACTTGATTGCTTTTAATCATTATTGTTGTATAATATAATAAGTCTCTTAGAAAACTATGCTTCATCAAATTTTACAAATAATCCAAATTATTCTAGCTATTGTACTTATAATTGCAGTACTTTTACAACAAAAAGGTACTGGTTTAGGAACAGCTTTTGGTGGTTCTGGAACTATCCATACTACCAGACGTGGTATTGATAAAATGCTTTATCAAATAACCATCTTCGTTTCTGTATTATTTTTTCTTTTGGCTATTGTAAATTTACTTTTCTAATTTAGATTTACTACACAAAAAGTTATCATGTTTTTTACATAGGATTTGTTGTTTTTGTAGTTTATTTAATTCTCTAATTTAGTAGTAATTTTTTTCCTGTGTTTTCTTTTTTTAAAAAAACGTGGCAGATGATAGTAAAAAATCTGAAACGTAATTACAATTCAGATCGTCTTGAAAAAGACGATTTAGCACTTATGAAAAAGATGCATAAATGTAGCTTTTTTTCTATACGTCAGTTTTTTAATATAAACAAAGTTTTATCAGGTTCTGAAAAAATAGTATTTTTTTCAGCGGTAATTATATTTGTAAGTAGTGCTATCTGGGGGCTAAATGTTTTGTCAAATAACTATGGTAGTATAGTGCCAAAAGTTGGTGGGGATTATAATGAAGGTGTTTTGGGTTCACCACAGCTTATCAATCCACTTTTTGCTAGTCTCAATGAAGTGGATCAAGATTTGGTAAATATGATCTATACTGGTCTGATGCGTTATGACAAAAATCGTAATTTGATTCCAGATTTGGCTAGTAGTTATGAAGTTAGTGATGACAAAAAAGTATATACTTTCAAATTACGTCAAGGAGTATTTTGGCATGACAATGTAAAATTTATTGCAGATGATGTTATTTTTACTTTTGACTCTATTCAGGACAGTACAGTTGGCTCTCCTTTCAAAGTAAGTTTTGACAATGTAAAAGTAGAAAAAATAGATGACAATACTGTGAAGTTTTCACTAAATGAACCATTTCCATCTTTTTTGTCTACTTTGACTGTTGGAATTTTGCCACAGCATATTTGGTCAGGAGTTTCTCCAGACAAAATGAAATTAGCACAACGTAATTTGCAACCAATCGGGACTGGACCTTTTATGTTTAGCAAACTTATCAAGAATTCTAGTGGAGTTATCAATAAGATTACTTTGAGTCGTTTTGCAGATTTTTATAGACAGCCAGCTTACTTGAAAACATTTTCTTTTGTTTTTTATAATGATTATGACGGTCCAGATGGTCTAGTGACAGCACTGCGTGAACAAAAAGTGTATGGTATGAGTTTTGTACCTTTTGAATATAGAAACAAAGTAACACGCAAACACATTGATTTACATACTTTGAATTTACCTCAATACACTGCTTTGTTTTATAATATGGACAAAGATATCTTGGGAGAACAAGAAGTACGTTTGGCTTTGTCCCAAGCAATTGATAGAGCAAGAATTGTTAGTGATGTTTTGGACAATGAAGCCCAGCTTATCAACGGACCAATTTTAGAAGGTTTCCCTGGGTTTGATGCCAATTTGGCTGGTGTAGAATTTTCTGTTGATGAGGCTAACAAATTACTGGACAAATATTATCCTAGAATTTCCTCTGAAGATTATCGTACATTGTTAATAGATAATCAAGTTTTAGCTTTGAAAGATCAGACAAAGACGACTTCTAGTACTACAGAATCTGCAACAAGTACAGTTTCAGATACTACAAGTACTATCAATTTGGATGAAATGAAAAAACAAATTGGTGATCAAGTAGATAGTAGTTTGGATGCAGCTCAATTGTTTTATCGTTATACTGACAAAAATGATAAATCAAAGATTGCAGAATTGAGTCTCGTGACATCAGGTAATCCTGAGTATACCAAGATTGCTCAGTTGATTGCTGGTTATTTGCAAGATGTGGGCATAAAAGTAAATGTGAAGTTAGTAGATTCTAGTGATTTTGTAAAGCAAGTTTTGAAGACTCATGATTATGATATTTTGCTTTATGGTGTTATTGTAGGAAGTGATCCTGATCAATATCCATTTTGGCATTCTTCACAGGTGACTTATCCTGGATTAAATTTCTCTGGTTATGCCAAGAGAAGCGTAGATGATTTGCTTAATAAAATTAGAAGTACCAAAGATGATAGTGAATTGACAACAGAATATAGTGATTTACAAAAAACTATTTTGGCAGATGTACCAGCCACTTTCCTTTTTGTGCCTACTTATACTTATGCTTTGTCAGATAGTATTCATGGTTTCGACGTAGAGCGTATTGCTCATCCAGCAGACAGATTAGTAAATGTTTTTGAATGGTATATGAAGACCAAAAAAGTCTGGAATTTTCAAAAATAATTTTCTTAGAAAAAAAATAGAATACAGATTGGACGAATTTTTTCATTTTTAATTTCTGCCAACCGGCGGGCAGGCGTTAAATCTGTATTCTATAATCAGACAAATTTTGTTTGATAAGTTTATATTTTTATTACGCAAAAATATTTTGTATTTGCGTTTTTACTTCAAAAAATAAAACCTTATTATGTTGCTAGATTTTGTCTATCAACAGTTTTGTGAAGTTTTCAATCATTTGAATGGCTTCCAATTTAATTTATTTATTAACTCTTTTTAATTTTTATGATTAGAAAAAATACTTCTGCATATGGCAGAAGACCTTCTCCTGTAAGTACAGAAGAAAAGAAACCAGCTGTTGGTAACAGCAGAACCTTTGGTCCTCGTAGCCAAAGTGGTGCGTTTATTACTTCCAATAGTGGCAGTGTACACAAACGCAAAAATACTCAGCCTGCTAGATTTCACAATAGACCTAAGCCTATAGTGAATTTGAGTAATACAATTCCAAATTCAAAAAATTTGCGTATTATTCCTATTGGTGGTTGTGAAGAAGTCGGTCGTAACATGACAGTTTTCGAATATGAAGACGATATAGTGATTATCGATATGGGTATTCAATTTCCAGAAGAGGATATGCCTGGTATTGATTATATTATTCCAAATACTAAATATTTGGAAAATAAATTGAAAAATATTCGTGGTGTAGTTTTTACCCACGGACATCTTGATCATATAGGAGCTGCTCCAATTTTGCTTGAAAAACTTGGTAATCCTATTATAGTTGGCAAAGATCTTACCCTTGCTCTTATCAAACACAAACAAGATGACTATAAAAAAGATAGTGCCAAAAAACTTCGCACAATTCGTGTCAATGGTTTGTCAGATGTTATTAAACTTGGCAAATTCACTGTGAAATTTTTTCAAGTTGAGCATTCTATTATGGATGCTGTAGGTATAATATTGGAAACTCCAAATGGTACTATCATCCATCCTGGTGATTGGACTTTGGCTCGCGATAGAGATGGCGTAACACATATCAATTATGATGAACTTAGTAAATTACCAAAACCAACAGTATTGATGCTAGAAAGTCTAGGTGCTTTGAATGATAAAAGACATGGTATTTATGAAGAAATCTATAAGAATCTTACTAATATTTTGGCAACTTCTCCAGGTCGAGTAGTTATTGGTACTTTTTCTTCTCAGCTTGAACGTGTACGTTGGGTTTTGGAAGCTTGCGAAAAATTGGGCAAAAAAGTTGCTCTTGATGGCTATAGTATGAAGATGAATGTCAAAGTTGCTCAAGAGCTTGGTTATATCAAATCTGCTAAAAATGTTTTGATAGATATCAAAGATACTAGAAATTATCCAGACAACAAAGTGGTAGTAGTTTGTACTGGAGCGCAAGGAGAGAAAAATGCTGTACTAATGCGCATTGTTAGTAAACAACATAGATTTATCCAATTGAAAAAACATGATACAGTCGTCTTTTCATCGTCTATTATTCCGGGTAATGAAAGAAGTATCCAACGTCTCAAAGATAATATGTATCGTCAATGTGACAATGTTATTCATGGTGAAATTATGGACGTGCACGTCAGTGGTCATGCTACTCGTGAAGATATTTTGACTATGATTGACCAAATCAAACCAACTTATTTCATCCCAGTCTACGCTAATTATTATTTCCTTCGTGAAGCAGAGCAATTGGCTCTCAAAAATGGTTTCAAAAAGGAAAATATTTTTGTGCCAGACAATGGTAGTGTAATAGAAGTTAATCAAGAAAAAGCAGTAATGCTTGATAAAAAAGTACCAAGTGATTATGTTTTTGTCGATGGTCTAGGAGTGAGTGATAACCAAAATATTGTTTTGCGTGATAGACAAGTCTTGGCAGGGGATGGCATGTTGGTCGTGATTGCCACGATTGATTCCAAGACTGGTTCACTTATTCAAAATCCAGATATTATTTCTCGTGGTTTTGTCTTCCTCAAAGATAACAAAGATTTGATAGAAGATATTAGATTAAAAGTAAAACAATTGGTAATAAAATCAGATCCAAAATCTTGGGTTGATAGTAACCAAATCCGTAATGATATTCGCGATAAAATAGGCCAATTTGTGCTAAGTAAGACTGAGAAGCGTCCTATGATTCTTCCTGTTATAATTGATGTCTAGACACTGATTATATAGATTTAGAAAAGATTACACTGATATTAAAAATCGTCTTGAGAGAGACGATTTTTTGTAATATAAATATTTTGTGAGATATTTCAGTGCTATGTGACAAAAATTATTTCTTTTCTTCATCCCATCGTTTATAAACTTTTTTACAAACAACATCGAAATCCTCCTCTGTCATTAACCTTATTTCGTATGTTTATCAGTAAAGCACTCACACGGCTTTTCAGCTAAAATGTCTTTTTGTTCTCTTATGTTGTTTATATATACCTTCTGTATTCCTTTACCTTTTGCAAATTTTTTATCAAGAGGTGATTGGTGGTTGTAGCCACGTTTCTCCATTTCGTTTACCAGCGTCTCATGTCGTTCATAGAGCGCTTTTTGTTTACCGACCCAGCGTAAAGTTTCTGGATGTCTCGAATACCCACCCTTGCCTTTATGTTTGGTTAAAATATTCCACAACCCATGAAGCTCACAGTGCTCTGCGAGTAAATGTTTTCGGCACAAATGTTTTGGATGTATGTCCCAAATGCGCATAAGCTATCTATTCAAATAAGTGATCGTCAACTGAACACAAGTAGCGAACGTTCCCCACAGAAGATACGGTATGTTGGTGTAGACGATCCAGCGGAGCTCGGGCACATTGTGCCAAACTGCGTAGAGCGCCCAGATGAGTGTGCCGACGACGAGTAAGATGTCGATTGATGCGAGGAAATTATTTACCAAGCGGAATTGTATTAGTGGAAAAGCAAAGTTGAAAAGTAAATTGAGCGCAAATGGTAGTGCTACCATCCACGGAATTTGTTTTGTAAATGCTTTATAAAACACTGTGCTGAAAGATGCGGCAATAATTGTATACAACACCGTCCACACCGGCTCAAAAACCCAGCTCGGCGGAGCCCATGATGGTTTCAGTAATTTTGCGTATAATATTTTTTCATTCATAATTATATTCTAGCATTCTCACTTCTTCCCCTCTAAATAAAGAAAAATAAATTTGAAAATTTTTAAAAACAATTGGGCGCCTGCCCGCCGTAGCTTTAGCGAAGGAGGGATAGCCCAAAAAAAGAAAAGGAATATTTCACATAACGTTTCAGTATATGCGATGTTTTGCGGAGTGAAACGGAGCAAAATATGGGAGAGCGAAGTGCAACGAGTGAACCGTATATACTGTGTTAGGCGAGCCGAACGGAGCGATAGCGGAGTGAGAGTGCAACGTGCCTTGCGTATTTTTGAAAAATTTATCCATATTATTCCGTTTTTGGTGGGCTTTATATTATTATATTTGATTTTTTTGTTTTGAAAAATGGAAGAGGGGCTGGGGGGGTGAATTCCATTTTCCAAAACTCCTTATTTTATTCTTTTTGTGTCCATATCTGCGTTTCTGAATTATAGATTTCGGTTGCTTGCAGTAACTTATCAAATTTTTCATTTATTACTTGAACACTCGGTAATAAAATAAATTTTGATTTATTTTTTTCAATTACATTAAGACAAATTCTCAACAGCATTTCTCCGAGATCCTTTTTATTTTTCTTGGTTGGAAAAGAATCAAGGATTTCAATAAATATTTTTTCGGCAATATTTGCTGTAACCGTATTGTCAATCAATACTTTGAATAAAAATCCTCCAACAACATTAAAAGCAGTTTGAAATGGAACACCATATTCTTCAGATAGGGTTAATGGAAAATTTAACTTTCTAATATTTTTTGTTTTTATAGTTTTTATTTCTCTATCACCAAAAAGAGCCATCTCAATATCATTTGGATTTAAAGATAAAAATCTAAAACGATAAGAAGATAAATATCCAAAATATTCAAGATAATTATCAAAATCAATCTTTTTGTCTTCGTAAAGAACCCTAAGTAATGCTAATGAAGAAAAATATTTTGGTGCTTCTTTTTTTGTTTCCAACTCATTCATTTTCAAATAAATAAAATCTTCTGTCATAATCGGAAGATTATCTTTTTGTGCCAGTATACAAGCATCACTTAATTCAGAAGGTATTTCTTTTTCTGAAAAACAATCAATCTTATTTGCAGAAGAAATAACTTTGATATTATTTGATTTTGACTCTAATAGTTTAACACTATTGATAATATTATTTTTAATTAACTCTCTCTTTTCTTTATCAATAGACGAATAATTTAATTTTCCTTGAGCATATCCCATATGACCAGCTTGTCCTGGAACATAGGTAAATTTTTCATTAATTTCACCAAGAAAATTAATTACAGATTGAGGAATTTTTATATTTGGAATATATTTATAAATTTTTTCTAAATAACCAATTTCTGATAAAAATAATGAAGATGTGCCGTCTAAATAAAAAGGTGTTTTGTTTTGAACAATAATTCTAGCTACTTCTTTCTGCTTTTCAAAATCTTCAATAGTTCCATTGCTAAAATTTATAAATCCCTTTTGTTCAGCTTGTATACGACCGATGGCATTAGTAATTCCTCCTTCATTTACAGCCAACATAGCCAATGGGACATTGTTTTTTAGATACATTTCAAAAAATGGCTCTGTTCTTTTGTGAATATCCTCCATCATCTTTAGTATGTTTTTGGGATCAATAGAATCTCCTTTTTGAGGAACTTCTATCATCCACACACCTTCAAGGTCGCCGTCTTTGGATAGTTTTTGAAAATTTTGAACTACTTGCCACAAAATATACTTTTCGATTGGGAAAATAAATTCAATAGTATCTTCTTTCTTTTCTGAACTGTACTCACTTTCAAAAACAATTTTATCTCCCAACTTCTTTTTCTCCAAAAGTGAATATTTACCGTTTGTTTTAGAAACTTTTATTGCGTCGAGCTCATTGTCATCACCCATGAAGTACCATTGATCTTTATTTTTTAATTTTACAAACAACGTTTCATTTACCTCATCAAGAGAAGTTAATTTTAAATCAATTAGATTTCCTATTTTTGTGGAAAGTAAAAAAAACAACTTTGCATATTCTTGAGAGGAGAATGTTTTTTTAATTTTTACTCCCTCTATAACAGCATCCAGCGCTTTTTGAGGATTATTATTACACAAATAAACTTCTGCTTCAATTCCTGCTTTAAATTCAAAACTCGATTGTGATAAGTTATATTTTTCTAGTAGTTTTTGCGCTTCTACATAGGAGTTATCTTCTACTTTTCCTCTTTCCAAGCAGGCAAGAATTGTATTTACCAGAAGTGCTTCTTTGTTTTTTGTAACTAAATGGTTTTTTGTAGAATCTATTTCTAATAATTCTTTTCCTATTTCAATTACTTCAGGATATTGTTTGAGACTGAAATAAGCATTGAAAAGTTGTAATCGAAGATTAAACTTTTGCTTCTCGTCTACCTCTTTTGCTATGAGTTTCTGCAAAATTATTACTTCAAAATCCCATGCATTTTTTTGTTGGATAATTTGCAATATTGGATTACATTCAAGGTAGCTTAATTCGGACAGGTTAAGTGTTTTTAAAATACTGAAAGCCTCGTCAAAATCTTCTTCGTCAAAATTAAGTAATAGTAACAACTTTTCTTTTTGAATATTTTCATCATTTGGAAGGGATTCAATTATTAGTTTTCTTAATTCAGGAAACTTTTTCAGTGTATTTGCAATAGTTACAGCAAATGAAATATCGTTTTTTAAAAAATCTAAAATTTCTTTGTAATCTTTATTTTCAAGATTTTCTATAAAAGTACTATACTTTTTATTAGTAATTTCTGTGAAAAACTTTTTACCATCAGTTAATAAATCACCTCTTATATTGAATTGAAAAATAAGAACTTTTGAGAGTTCATCAGAAATTTCTTTTTTTGAATTTTTGATATATGCAAGTAAATTGTTTAATTCATTTTCGGGCAATGAAACAAACTGTAAAACTATTGAAATACCTTGCTCAATTTGTTTATCAAAATAACAACTTATTGAAAGTTCAAATGTTTCTTTTGAGATTTTTTCAAATTCGGGTAAATTTTCTAATACACGCAATGCATTTAATTTTTTTATATTCAAAATAACTCTATTCCTTGCTCCTATATCTCCATATCCAAAAAAATTATCTTCCACTTTTTTTATTTCTTCAAGTAGTTCTTTTGCCTGTTTTAGTTTTTCTGATGTTTTTTGATCTAAAAACAATCTCTTTTCAAGAATTGATAATTTAGCAAAATAGTTACTAAATCTTTCTGAATTTGCATGGATTGCTTTTTCAATAAAACTATCTGCTTTTGTTTTATTATTCTCATCTTCAAAAAATAATGCATACAAACGATAAAAGTTTGATTTTATCTTTATGTCGCTAGGGAAACTATTTTCATCAATATTTACTAAATCAATTTTTTCCTCTAAATGGTTTTTCCTTACTAATTGTTCTAATTTAAGCAACCAAAAATCTTTATCATTTTTTTCTGCTTTTTGAAGTAAATCTAAATTTTTATCAAAATCTTTATTATTTAGAAAAATCTCGGCTAAATATAAAAATGCGCGAGAATCTTCAGGGAATCTTTTAATTAAACTTTCGTATTTTTCTTTTGCTTCATCTATTTTTTCTAATTTCTGTAAACATCTACACTCTAAAATTTCATATTCAATAGATAATTTTTCATCATTTAATTTTGAAATTATGTCTTTTACATTTTCGAGTATTTTTTGTGAGTATTTTGTATTTTCTCTATCAAGTTCAGTTTTACTATTTTCTAAATAATTAAATGCATTTGAAATAGCTTGTCTTTGGTCGATATTAAAACCCAATCCCAGAATACTAGAATTGTCAAGACTAAAAAATACTTCTTCTAGGTTTTTTGCTAAAAAAAGATTAAATTCAATACTTGGATTAGCCGTTTTTAATTCAGAAATTACTTGTTCAAGTTCCTGAATAGAACCGCTATATTTATCGTTAAAAACAAAATGATACTCTTTTATATTGGATACTTCATCCCATCCGCTTGTATAAAGTTTTTTAAAATCCTCATACAACTTTTTTGAAGCATTTATCTCATTTATTTTTGGTTCATTCGGAGCGTAAACTTGATAATATATTCCTAGATCTTTTCTATAACCATCATTTCCTCCATCTCCCTTATTCCCGTAAGGTTTTATTTTTTGGAAATCAGAAAAAGCCTTTTCCATAATACTTTCGAAAAAGCCTTGAAACTCAGTTCCGCTTTTTTTGAAAATCGTATTGGAAAATTGAAGTGAAAGATAATGTTTATCAAGTGTGTTCATGTGTTAATTATAGTTTTTTAATGTCATAAATAATTCTTGTGGGTTAGCGACTGTGAGAAAATAATGTATTTTAAACCCAAGAATGAACACTAGAGTTTACTTGTTCGTGCCACATATTTTCATCATCGCTATTCTGATTGTTTTCCCATTGTAACTCTAACCATTCTTTTAAAATTTTTGGATTATTAAATTTATTTTTAATGCCAACCTCAATAAAAGATGTAAAATCGTTGAGAGATAGCGGAATTATTTTAGTTTTTCCACCATAAAGTTTAGTATTCATTCTGTTTAAGTTAAAATAATGAGCAAGTGTTCCCTCGCTTATTTTTGGTGCAATAAAAATACAATACATATCTTTTCCATTAAAACTTTCTTTAGCTTTTCCATAGTGTCTTGGAACTGATTCTCCCTCCATGTTGTATTGTGTATTTCCACCTGACATTGTAACTTCTACGATCATTCCAAAATCATCATATTCCGCTTCAATGTCGGGTTTATTTCCTGGTGCATAATTTAATGGCATTCCGTCAATATCCATTACAAAATTGCCATCTATTTTTTTAGCATAATTTAACATTACCAAAGATCTCCAAACATTCCATTCTAAAAACAAAGGTGGATCAGGTACTTCTCTATTAATAATTTGTTGAAATGTATCTATAATTTCACTTATTTCTTGTTTTTCACGATAAGATTTTAGCTCATTTTTCTTTTCTTCTATATTCTTGTTTTTAATTTCAGTTATATATTCATCTAGTTTATCTTTTAGCTGATCAATGGTTTTGTTTTCAACATCTGCCGTTGAGTCAAATTTGCGAATTTTACTTTTTAGTAAATTTTGATTATCCGAAAATAATTTTAGTGTACTTTCAGAAAAAAGATACTCTTTAAATTCCTTTTCATTCTTAAAAAGAAATGGCTTTCTTTCTATTTCTGCCAATAAATATTCTACCTCTTCTTTTTTTGCTGGAGATATAATAAGTCTGAACGTTCTTTTTTCAAATGTAACT
>JBAYUH010000018.1:0-19192 GCA_041675185.1 Candidatus Magasanikiibacteriota bacterium
AGCTACCATGTTTCTCACCCAAACCAACTGGGGGGGGGGAGCTTCAACGACACTCTCCGCTTCTCACTCATCTGACCAGACCGGCTGGTCTCGTTTTTATTCAACCTCAAGTGCAGATGTCAACACCAGTGTAGCAGGTGAAGTCTCTCTTTCTCCTTCTCTCAACTCTACTTCTCAAACCTCAAACACTGACTTCGACACTTGGGCCACCTCTTCGGTCTTTGTAAGTAGTACCGGTTCCACCGGTCGTATTGTACTACTCAAACCAGTAGGTGCTACGTGTAATCAGGCATCGGAATGTGGTAGTTCAGCCTGTAATGCAACTACTCATCTCTGTTGGTCACCTCCGTGTGGAAGCCTAACCACTGTTGATTATTCCAGTGTAACCTACAACCTAGTCAACATCGGCACCCAATGCTGGTTTGCAAAAAACCTCAACGTCGGAACCATGCTTGCTGCAGGCACCACTCTCCCTTCAAATGATTCTCTCATTGAAAAATGGTGTTATTCAAATAGTGACGCTAATTGTACTACCTACGGTGGCCTCTATACTTGGGCAGAAGCCAATCAACTTACAACTACCTGCAACACCAATTCCTGTACTCCCTCTTCTCCTTCACAAGGTATCTGTCCTTCCGGTTGGCATATTCCCACTGATGCTGAGATCAAAACTCTTGAGGTATATTTGGGAATGTGTACCGGCGCGGGAGTCGGATGTGTGGATGCAACAGATTGGCGTGGTACTGACCAAGCTACCCAACTCAAATCCGGTGGAACGAGTGGGTTTAATGCACTGGTCGCTGGCCGTCGTATCTCGAATGGCACATTCTCTACTCTGAGTACGAATGGTTGGTTTTGGGCTGCTTCGGGGAGTACTGCGTCACTCGCATGGAGTCGCGGTTATGCGTCCACTGATCCCCGAACAGTTCGTTATGCCGACTCCAAGGTCACCGGTTACTCTGTCCGCTGTCTGAAGAACTAAAATTACTTAAGTTACATAAAAAATACCCCGCCTCTCGCAAGAGGCGGGGTATTTTTTTGTTTTTTACAATTCTTTTAAGCCTTTTTAGCTTTTTCCGCCCTAGGCGGATCAGCCTCTGGCTGACAAGCATTTTAATTTATTTTTTTATTGATCATTTCTATTATTTCTTCTAGATAGTCATTTTGTACTTGTTGAATTTCTATGAGTCTTTTGTTTTGGTTGACGATGAGATGATCTATCTTTTCATTCAAAATCTTTATTTCTAATTCTGCTTTCATATTTATTTTGTAATCATGTTCACTTCTTTGTCTGTCTTTTTGTTCTTGTCTGTTTTGACTCATCATGATTATCGGTGCTTGTATCGCTGCCAAACAAGATAGAACCAAATTTAGTAGTATAAATGGGTATGGATCATAGCCATTATTTCTGAAGAAATAAACATTTAGAAACATCCAGACAGCCATGAATAGAAAAAAAGTAGTTATGAAAACCCAGCTACCACCAAAAGAAGCGACGTGATCAGCTATTTTTTGTCCAATAGTCAGTTTACCATCAATTTCTTCTTCTATATTTTCAGACAAAATTTTGTTGTGAGATATAGCGTATATTACATCTTTTTCTATTTTGTCATATTCACCAGCTTCTACATTGATAAGATTCAAAAAATAAAGATGACGGTATTTGTTCAATTCTGTAAGTGAAATATAATGTGTACTGTTTATTTTTGGGTATTTTTTTTTGATTATTTTTACAATCTCTGGTTGGATATTTTTTATTTGAGCACTATCTTCTTCTTTGATTTGTTCATGAGAAATGAAGCTAATTATTTTTTTCATATAATGACAGGCGAATTAGATTATTGATTTTATTATAGAACAAATTTTGTCTGGAGTCAAAGATTTGTGAAGTTTATTTTTTTGATCAAATTAAACTTTTGGAAATAGCTTCTGCCAGTCTGTCCAAATTGTTTGGTTTTATACTAGAAATATTTATTCGGCCATTTTTTGGAATATAAATTGCATAATCTTTTTTTAGTTTTTCAGTATCTAGATTTGGTAATAATGAAAAAAGTCCTTTTTGATTTGTTATTTCGTTTGCTATATTAATTTTGTACGAATTTAATTTGCAGACTAATTGTCTACGCATTTCTGACATATTGTTTTTGATTTGGTTTAATTCTTCTTGCCATTTTTTTGAAATAATTTTATCACCGAGTATTTGTGTAGCTAAGTCACTAGAATAGCGTGGGGCATTGGAAATATTGCTACGAATTATTTTGGCTAAGTTGCTCTCAATTTTTGTTTTGTCATTTTTGATATTCAAAAGTGTCAAGACTCCAAGTCTGTGACCATAGAGACTCATGTTTTTGGAAAAAGAAAAAGCCAGAGCAAAAGTAATCTTAGCTTCGTATAGTCTTTTTACCAATTCCAAATCTTTTTCTATGGTTTCGTTGACTAATCCTACATAAGCAGCATCAATAAAGAAAAATAAGTTTTTCTTTTTGGCAATTTTTATTATTTCCGTAATTTCAGCAGAATTGAGATCTACTCCTGTTGGGTTGTGTCCACAAGCATCCAGAGAAAGTAGAGAATTGTCTGCTATTTTTTCAATAGAGTTCAAGAAATTTTCTTTTAGTTTTTGTTTTTTTGCATCATAATAATTTAATTCGCCAATCTTTAACCCAGCTTCTTCGAAAATTCCATGATGATTTACCCAAGTGTAATTTGGAAAATATATTTTTTTGAAACCCATTTTTTGGAAAAGTTTACTAGCTAAGAAATTGGCATGAGTGCCTCCGGCTGTCTGGACAGAAGTGATATTGTCTTTGTCAGTAAAATCAAGGAAAAAGTCTTCAAAATTTTTTTTGAAAAATTTGTCTCCTAGTATTGGTAAGTAATCATTATTTTTTGGGATAATTATATTTTGTAAACTCTCAAAAGCATAGGTCTTGCTTTGGTCATTAGTAATTACACCAATACCTAAGTTTATTTTGTCTGGATTTTGGTCTAGTTGAAATTCTTGATTAAGGGCAAAAATTGGATCAGGTTCTAGATAGTTTAATTTTTGGAAAGGCATAAATTTAGATATTCATAATTATTTGTATTTTCATATTAACATATTTGGAATTGAAAAACAATTGAAACTTGATGTATTTATAGGCTAGAATTTTGCCACTTGACCTGAAGTGGAAAACTAGTTAAAATGTAAGCATAATAACTCTCTAAATAAATCTCTATGTCATTAAATTTGGATAGACTAATGAAATTAGCCAAAAAGAGTGGTAGTACTCTTATTGTACATGATGAACAAAAAGGTGATGTTGTTCTTATGGATTTGGATGTTTATGAAGAAATGTTGGATAATCAAGAGGGTTGTTCTTGTGAAGATTATGCTTTTGGTAATGAGGATTTGTATGAGATGTCAGATAGAGAATTATTGGATAAGATAAATAGAGATATAGGTATTTGGCGTTCTTATCAAGATGAAGAAGATAAGGAATTTCGTGAAGATGTTTTGGAAGATGATTTGGCAACTAATCCTCCTGAGGATCCATTTTTAGAGGATTTTGCACATAGTCCTGATTGGCACAAAGCCGGAGATATATTGACCAGTAGACTTACTAATTTTGCACCAAATTTTGTAGATGAACAAGTACCAGATTATTTTGTGCCGAATATACCTTCTTTTTTGGAAGAAGACGAAGATGACGACGAAGAAGATGATTTTGTAATTGATAATAATATTTTTGGAGTAGACGATAGTAATGATAATTTGGTTTATAATACTCTAGGTCAAGAAGTTTTTGAAACCAAAAACAAAGTCCCTTTTGAAAAACATGAAGAAGAAACAACTGAAGAAGAAGATTTGGATGAAGAGCCTGTATTTTTTGAAGAACCGGTGTAAATCCGTATTAAAATATAAAAACATTAAAACAATCCTAGAAAGAGGATTGTTTTTGTATCTCGCTGTTTTTTATAGGATGTCTTTATGGATTATTAAAGTTTAGTTGGGACTGGTAAATAAAAGTGTGGGATTTAACACATGTTGTAAGTAAAAAAATTGACAGTTCCTCCCCCTAGTAGGGGGAGTTAGAGGGGGTCTTTAGCAAGATAAAACGTTTTATTATACTCCAGACCTCCCCTAACCCCTCCTACTAGGAGGGGGATTTTACAGTACAAAATTGACAAACTGATTTCATAAGTTTAATTAGTTAGTTAAAAAAGTTAAAAACAACGCTTATCTTAGCGTTGTTTCTATTATACCACCAACCAATTTAGTTACCAGTCCCGTTTAGTTAGATTAGATTAAAAATTTTGAAAGCTATAAAAATCTGAGCGACATCTGCAAAAATATGGACATACCAGCATGAGAATAGATCTTGATATTTTTTAAAAACATAATTCATAATCATAGCGTAGATAGTCAATCCAAGAGTTGCTAGTAGAAAAAAACCAAGATTAAACCAGTTATAATAAAACATGACATGATGAAAGGAAAATGCAATTCCGGTAATAAGATATGCTTGCCAAGGTTTGATAAGTTTGTCTAGTTTGGCAAAGAGAAATCCTCGCCAAAAATATTCTTCCAAAAGAGAATTAAAAATAATAATATAAAGACCGACAAAAATAAGATTTTCTAAGTTTATATTTATAAGATTTTTTAATTTATTTATAATAGTAGCTACATCTAGCCAGTTTTGAAAAACAAAAAAACTAACCAGATAAATTGAGGCAAAAATAATACCTAAAATACTTAGAGTTAAAATATTTTTTTTGAAAGTGCTAAAAGAAAAGTTTTGAAATAAAGCTTGTTTGAAAGATTTTTTTTCACTCCACATAGCAAAGACAATAGGTGAAAGAAAGACTAATTTGTAGAGAGACGAAAAGAAATAATTGTTTGGTAGGATCTGTCTACTCAAGACAATTATAATAGGTGGAAAGATAATAAGGCTTAGTAAAAGTGTTAGTTGCTTTTTGTTGGTCATACTTTGTTAAGTTTTTTGTTATTTTTATGTCTATCTTTGTCACGATTTGTTTTTTTATCTAGATTTTTTGTTAGTGCTTCTGTCAAATCAACACCAGTTTGATTGGCAATACAAATAAGAACAAAAAGTACATCCGCCAATTCATCGCTTAAATTATGATTTTCGTCAGACTTTTTGAAACTTTGGTCTCCATAAGTCCTAATCATAATACGAGAAACTTCACCAACTTCTTCAACGAGTTGCCCAAGATTAGTTAGTTCAGAAAAATAACGAACGCCAATATTTTTTATCCAGTTATCAACTTTTCGTTGAGATTGTTTGATAGTTAATTCGGGCATAAATTTAAAATAGTTTTTATTTACTCGGTTCTATATGTATTAGAATATGAGCCAATTGGGGAATTTCTTGCTGCAAAGTTTCTTTCAATTTGTGAGCCAAATCATGACCTTCTTTGACTGTTTTGTTGCCATCAACAATGGCATGTAACTCTATGTGATAGCTCATACCTGCTTTACGAACAAAACATTTTTCAGTGTCTAATATACCAGATGTTGTAATAGACACTTTTCGAATTAGTGCTATCAATTCATCGTGAGTGTGTTCATCCATTATTTCTCCAAGAGCTGGTCTAAAAATTAAGTAACTATTGTAAAGGATAAAAAAAGAAGCAAAAAGTGCAGCCCAGTCATCAGCTGTCTCATAACCTTTGCCAAATAATATAGCAATGGAAATTCCAACAAATGCTGCCAAAGAGGTGATAGCATCACTTCTATGGTGCCAAGCATCAGCTTTCAAAGATGAACTGTGTGTTTCTTTACTTTTTTTTATTACCAATTTGTATGACAATTCTTTCCAGATAATGATTGTTCCAAGAATAAGTAGTGTCCAAGCTTTTGGTAAGGCATGTGGTGTATTAATATTTTTGATACTCTCGTAAGCAATTATGGTAGCAGAGGTAATCAAAAAACCTACAACAATAAAAGTAATAAGTGGCTCAGCTCTGCCATGCCCATAAGGATGATTTTTGTCAGCTGGTTTACTAGTATATTTCAATCCAAATAATACTAATAGTGATGAAAAGATATCAGTAGTAGATTCAATAGCATCAGCTATTAGAGCGTATGAATTACCAAAGAAACCTGCTAACCATTTTATAATAGCTAAGATTGTATTGCCTATAATACTAAAATAAGTAGTTTTGATGGCTGTTTGTTCGTGTGTCATGATTTTTAAATAGAATTTTAATTAAATTATTAATAGTTACAATTGTTCTAAATGTTGTATCACTTCGTTTGTTGTAATTGAATTATTATTTACAACATTTTCAAAAGTTACAACGTCTATAACATCTACAACACCTAGAACATTTTTAACATAAGTAATAATACCACTTTCCTTCCACTTTCGACAAATTTTTTACTATAAATTTTGGTACAAAAATAGTGTTCAAATATTTCATTTTCATTTCCACAGTTATTCCACAATTTAGCTCTTGACTTGTTTTGTATTTTAGTTTATAATCCCACCGCATAATTTTTATGTATTTTTTTGCTCTAAAAGGGCAATCTATTTAATTAAAATATTCAAGGTCGCTGGACACAAATCTAACTGGGCCATCCCAAGTTAGAGCGGCCAAAGCTACCATAGTAATATGGCAGAATTTCAAAGAACCAAGACTCATGTAAATGTGGGCACAATTGGTCACGTTGACCACGGTAAGACTACTCTTACTGCAGCTATTTTAAAAGTAGCTTCAGCACACGGTCTTATTGCTCAAGACAAAGATATTAGTCAAATTGACGCTGCTCCAGAAGAGCGCGAACGTGGTATTACCATTGCTACAGCTCACGTAGAATATGAGACTGAAAAACGTCATTATGCTCATGTGGATTGTCCAGGCCATGCTGATTATGTCAAAAACATGATTACAGGTGCTGCTCAAATGGATGGTGGTATTCTTGTAGTATCAGCCGCTGATGGTCCAATGCCTCAAACTCGTGAACATATCTTACTTGCTCGTCAAGTTGGTATACCTCGAATTATTGTTTTCTTAAACAAAGTTGATCAAGTTTCAGATCCTGAACTTATTGATCTAGTAGAAGAAGAAGTAAGAGATTTGCTTAAAAAATACGAATTTCCTGGAGATGAAACTCCAATTATCCGTGGTTCAGCTCTAAAAGCTCTTGAAAATCCAAATGATCTTGAAGCTTCAAAACCAGTTATGGATTTGTTGAATGCTTTGGATACTTATTTTCCAGATCCAGTACGTGATCTAGACAAAGATTTCCTAATGCCTATTGAAGACGTTTTCTCAATTGAAGGACGTGGTACAGTAGTCACTGGTCGTATTGATCGCGGTGTTGTAAAAATTGGTGATGAAGTGTCTATTGTAGGTATGTCTGAAGAAATTTCTAAGACTACTGTTACTGGTATTGAAATGTTTAACAAGAATTTAAGTCAAGGTCAAGCTGGCGACAACGCTGGTATCCTTCTTCGTGGTACTAAGAAAGAAGATGTACAACGTGGTCAAGTTCTTGCTAAAACTGGTACAATTACTCCACATACTGAATTCGAGGCTGAAGTGATTGCTCTTACCAAAGAAGAAGGTGGTCGTCACAAACCTTTCTTCAATGGTTACAAACCTCAATTTTACATCCGCACAACAGATGTAACAGGTGATGTAACTTTGCCAGAAGGTACTGAAATGGTGATGCCAGGGGACACTGTAAATTTGAAGATCAAACTTATTGTTCCTGTAGCTATCGAAGAAAAAGTACGTTTTGCTATCCGTGAAGGTGGTCGTACTGTAGGTGCTGGTGTCGTAACTAGAATTATCAAATAAAATTATTATTCCACAAAGCCTCCGGTTTTTCCGGAGGCTTGGGGTTTAATATGTAAAATTATTCATTATGTCTGACAACGCAAATAACACAAACAACAAAGTTGATAATAAATTACGTATCAAAATCAAATCTTATGATAATAAGATTATTGATATTGCTACCAAGACTATTATTGATACAGCTGAAAGAAATGATGTAAAAGTAGTTGGTCCAGTACCACTTCCTACATCTATCAACAAATACAGTGTGAATCGTGCTACATTTGTTCATAAGACTGCTCAAGAACAGTTTGAAATGCGCACACACAAACGTCTTATTGATATTTTAAATCCAACTCCAAAAGCTATTGATGCTCTTATGAATTTGAATTTGCCAAGTGGTGTGGATATAGAAATCAAAATGATTTAAGCTGTTTTCAAAAGTTGTTGGTTTGTTACTTAAAAAAGTTTTATCAGGTTGGGGATATATCGGCAATATAGTCCTTGACATTTTATTTTGTTTGCGTTAAAATAGTCACGTTGTTAATTTATACATTATTTAGACACAAAACAACTTGTTTCAAAACAGATAAGATCTAAGCTATGTAAAGCTGTAGAAAACATCTGAGAATAGAAGAAGTTGTCAGGTGGAGGTTTCATTACATTTATTTAATAATCGCCTTACAACCATTTTGGTCTTGAAGGCTAGAGATGAGTACAACAAACAATTGTTTGTGTTATTCATTTCTAGTTTTTTTATATTATGAAATTTATTATAGGCAAAAAATTAGACATGACACAGGTTTTCCGTGAAGATGGTACTGTAGTTCCAGTAACCAGAATTCAAGCAGGACCTTGTACTGTTACCAAGGTTAATACCGAGGAAAAAGACGGAGTAAAATCAGTTCAAGTTGGTTTTGGTGTACAAAAATTATTTAGATTACGTAAACCAGAAAAAGGACATTTGAAAGGTATAAGTGTAGGTGGTAACCAAAACGTTACTGTTCGAAATTTACACAATTTCAAAAATGATAATGATTTAAAACGTGGTGATGTCTTTACAGTTAGTATTTTCGAAAAAGGAGAAAAAGTTCAAGTGACTGGTAATTCCAAAGGTAGAGGATTCCAAGGTGTGGTGAAACGTCATGGTTTCCATGGTTCACCAGCAAGTCATGGTCACAAAGATCAATTGCGTATGCCTGGTAGTATTGGAGCTGGTGGAGTACAACACGTTTTCAAAGGTACTCGCATGGCTGGTCATATGGGAGATGCTCAAATTACTGTCAAAAATTTAGAAATAGTAGAATTACACCCAGAAAACAATGAAATTTGGGTAAAAGGTGCTGTACCTGGCGCTAGAAATGGTCTATTGTATATTTTTACTAGTACTGGACAAGTAGTTCCACAAGTTGAAGTTGTAGTAGAAGAAATAAAAGCTGAAGAAGTTCTAGAAAAAACAACTTTAGAATCAAAAGTAGAATCTAATTAGTTTTATATATGACAAAAGTTGCAATGTACAATAGTAAAGGTGAACCAGTAAAAGATCTTGAATTAAGTGAAGCTGTTTTTGCTACACCTATCAACAAAGGAACTGTTCACCAGGTATTTGTATCAATGCGTGCCAATCTTAGACAACCTTGGGCTGATACCAAAGATAAAGGTGAAGTTTCTGGTGGTGGTCGTAAACCTTGGAAACAAAAAGGTACTGGACGTGCTCGTCATGGTTCAATCCGTTCTCCAATCTGGCGTGGTGGTGGTATCACTTTTGGACCTTTGAGTGATCGTAATTATAAACAAAAAATAAATAAAAAAGTAAGAAATTTGGTTACAAGAATGTGTTTGTCTGACAAAGTTTTGGACAACAAATTGGTAGTTTTGGACAAATTTGATTTTGAAGGAAAAACCAAAGATATTATTGCTCTAAGTAAAAAAATATTCAAAGAAATTCGTAAGACATTGGTAGTTTTGACTGATGCAAATTCACAAGAAGCTATCAAATCTTTGCGTAATATAAAAGATTTTGATATTGTAAGAGCACAAGATATGAATGTTTTGGATTTGTTACAACACCAATATTTGCTTATTTCACAGGATGGTATCAAATTTTTGGAAAATCGTTTAATAAAAAAATAATTTAGTTTTTAGATATTTATATGGGTTTATTAGATAAGTGGTCAAAAAAGCAAGATAAAGAAACCTCAAACACTGTTGCAAAAACTGAAGGTTCTGTTAAGACTGCCAAAAAAACTACTAAAAATGTTGAAAAAACAAAAGAAATCAAAAAAGCTTCTTCTGTTAAAGGTTCTGCTTATCGTGTAATTCAAAAACCTCTAGTAAGTGAAAAAGCTAGTACAGCTGAGATGAATGGTAAATATACTTTTTTGGTCAATGCTAGAAACAACAAAACAGAAATAAAACAAGCAATAAAACAAATTTATGGTATAATGCCTACTGACGTTAGTATAATGAATTTTGAAGGTAAACGTACTCGTTCTGGTTCTGTACAAGGTAAAAGAGGAGATTTTAAAAAAGCGATAGTTACTTTGGCAAAAGGTCAGACTATCAGTATTCATGAAGGTGTTTAATAAAATATTATGGCAGTTATAAAGTACAAACCAACCACTCCAGGCAGACGCCACTCTAGTGTTCAAGATTTTTCTGATATCACAAAATCTAAACCAGAAAAGTCTTTGATCAGTACTATGAACAAGACGTCTGGTAGAAATAATACTGGAAAAATAACTGTACGTCATCATGGTGGTGGTACCAAACGTTTTTATAGACATGTTGATTTTGCTCGTATCAATTTTGATATACCTTTGACTGTTATTGCTATTGAATATGACCCAAATCGTGGACCTCGTATTGCTCTAATGGAAGATAAAGATGGTAACAAATCATATATTTTGGCTGAATCAAAAATGAAAGTTGGAGATGTTGTAGTTTCCTCAAAAAATAAAATTGAAGCCAAACCAGGTAATCGTATGCCTTTGGAATTTATTCCATCTGGTTTGAGTGTTTATAATGTTGAAATGGAACCAGGCAAAGGTGGTCAGATGGTTCGTGGTGCTGGTAATTCTGCTCAACTCATGGTTATTGAAGGTAAATATGCTCAATTAAGATTACCATCCACTGAAGTTAGATTGTTTGCCAAAGAATGTATGGCTACTGTTGGACAATTGAGTAATTCAGATTACAAGCTTATACGTTGGGGCAAGGCTGGTAGAATGAGATATAGAGGTATTAGACCTGCTGTTACTGGTAAAAACATGAATGCTGTAGATCATCCACATGGTGGTGGTAAAGGTCACAGTCCGATTGGTTTGAGAAGAGGACCTCGTACTAAGTGGGGTAAACCTGCTCTAGGTGTCAAGACTCGTAAACCAAAACAATCAAGTAGTAAATTTATCGTTTCAAGAAGAAAAAGTAAAAAGAAAAAATAATATTAATTAAAAAACCTAATTTATGTCTAGAAGTTTGAAAAAAGGACCTAATATTGATCCAAGATTACTTGCAAAAGTAAAGAAAGTTCAAGAGACAGGTGACAAAAAACCTATCAAGACTTGGTCTCGTACTTGTACAATTACTCCTGAAATGGTAGGTGTCAACTTTTTAGTACACAATGGGAAAGATTTTTTGGAAGTATTTGTAGATGAAAATAAAGTTGGTCATAAGCTTGGTGAATTTTCTCCAACTCGTAAATTCAGAGGACACGGTGGTAAGATGGCTAAAGAACAGACTAAATCAGCTGTAACTCCAGCATCAACACCAGTAAAGAAATAGTTTTATGAAAGTACAAACAAAAGCACAATTAAAATTTTTACGAATGACTCCTCAAAAAGTAAGATTGGTTGCTAGTTTAGTTCGCGGTTTGGAAGTCAAAAAAGCTTTGAATCAATTACAATTCAATAGTAAACAAGCAGCTTTACCTGTAAAAAAATTGATTGAATCAGCTGTTGCCAATGCTATTCATAATGATCATGTCAAAGAAGATACTCTAAAGATTGAAACTATTTTTGTAAATGAAGGTTCTGTATTACGTCGTTGGATGCCAAGAGCTATGGGTAGAGCAACTCCTTTGCGCAAAAAGAGTTCTCATATTACAGTTATCTTGACTGGTGAAACTGAAGAAAAAAAGATTGTTAAAAAAGAAACCAAAATAAAAGAAAAAACAGATACAACAGATGTAGTAAAAGATGAAGTCAAAAAAGAAAAAAAGACTGTTGCCAAAACTGAAAAGAAAGAAAAAACAGAAAAGACTGTTAAAAAAGTTACTAAAAAAATTAAAAAATAATTAGAATTTAAATCATTAAGTATGGGTCATAAAGTACATCCACAAATTCATAGAACTGGTATCCTATTTCCTTGGGCTTCACGTTGGATAGGAAAAAGAAACTATGCAGAATACCTAGAATCTGATATCAACATCAGAGAGTATTTGAAAAAGAAATTCAAAGATGCTCAGATTGACTCTGTGTTTATTGAACGTGGTCCAAAAAATATGACTGTCACTATTTTTGCTGCCAAACCAGGTTATATTATTGGACGTGGTGGTCAAGGTCTTGATGATTTACGCAAAGAAATTGAAAGAAAATTTTTGAAATTGTCAGTAAAAGTAAAATTAAATATCCAAGAAATACGTCAACCATCTCTTTCTGCAGAAATTATTTCACAAAATATTGCTAAAGATATTGAAAATCGTGTGGCTTTTAGACGTATTATGAAACAAACTATTGAAAAAGTAATGATGGCTGGAGCAAAAGGTATCAAAATTACTTTGGCAGGTCGTTTGAATGGCGTGGAAATTGCTCGTCGTGAAACTCTTTCCAAAGGTAAAATTCCATTGATTACACTTCGAAGTCATGTAGAATATGCTGGTAATACTGCTCGTACTTTGTATGGAGCTATTGGTATAAAAGTTTGGGTTTACAAAGGCGAATCTTTTGGAATGATTGATAAATTAGCTGACAAAAAAGAAGATATTAAGAAAAAACCTAAGAAATAATATGTTGTTACCAAAAAAAGTAAAACACAGAAAATGGCACAAGCCAAGACGTCGTAACAAAGGTGTTGCTACTCGAACCAACACTGTGGCTTTTGGTAGTTTTGGTCTTAAGTCTACTACTCATGCTTGGGTAACTTCTAGACAATTGGAAGCTAGTCGTCGTGTTTTGACTCGTTTTGTCCGCCGTGGTGGCAAAATTTGGATTCGTGTTTTCCCTGACAGACCTATGACAAAAAAAGGTAATGAAATGCCGATGGGTAAAGGTAAAGGTACTCCAGATCATTATGTAGTTACAGTCAAACCAGGTACAGTATTATTTGAAATGGCTGGTATAACAGAAGCACAAGCTAGAGAGGCAATGAAGAGTGCTACACACAAATTGCCTATCAAAAGTATGTTTGTTATTAAACAATAAAAAAGCAATTTTAAAATAATAGTATGGATTACAAAGAATTGAAAAATAAAAATTTGAAAGCCTTAGAAGAATTATTAGCTGAAAAGAGAGATCTTGTAAGAAGTTTGCGTTTTCAAGCTAGTGAAAATCAACTAAAAAAAGTAAGTTCAATTCGTGCAGAAAAAAAAATTGTTTCTCGTGTTATGACTGCTATAAAAAGTTTGCAAAATTTTGTTACTAAAAAAGATGATAATAATAAAACAGAATAATAAATTTTATGTCCGACATTAAACAAGTACAACATAGAAATTTTGAAGGTGAAGTGGTCAGTGTAAAAGAAAACAAGACTATTCATGTTGTTGTCAAAACTACAAAAATGCACCCAAAATATCGCAAACAATATGCTGTTAGTAAAAAGTTTGCTGTACATGATGAATATTCTCGTGCAAAATTGGGCAATCTTGTTACGTTTGTAGAATGTCGTCCTATTAGTAAGACCAAGAAATGGGCATTAGTCAACGTTGTAAAATAGAACTTTAATAAAGAAAATAAACATATGATTCAACACAGAAGCATGTTAAAAGTAGCAGATAATAGCGGAGCCAAAAAGCTCATGTGTATTAGAGTGCTTGGTGGCTACAAAAAAAGATATGCTCGTATCGGTGATATTATTACTTGTTCTGTTAAAGAATCAATTCCTCGTGCTCAAGTAAACAAAGGTGAAGTGGTACATGCTGTAATCGTAAGACAAAGAAAAGAAATGCGTAGAGCTGATGGTACTTATATTCGTTTTGATGAAAATTCTGTTGTGATAATTGATAAAAAAACTAAAGAACCAAAAGGTACACGTATTTTTGGACCAGTAGCTCGTGAACTTAGAAATAGAGGTTACAAGAAGATTGTGTCTTTGGCGCCAGAAGTGCTTTAAGAAATAAGAACTAAGGATTAACTTTTATATGAAAATAAAAACAGGTGACAAAGTAAAAATTTTGAGTGGAAAAGACAGAAGTAAAACTGGTAAAGTTCTTCAGGTGCTAAAAAATAAAGAAACTAAAGAAGTGTTTGTCGTTGTAGAAGGAGCTAATATATTAAAAAAACATTTGCGTGCTGGAAAAAAAGGTGAAAAAGGACAAATTATTGAATTACCAGCTCCTATGAATATAAGTAATGTGATGCTTATTGATAATAATTCCAAAAAACCAACACGTGTTGGCTATAAGATGGAAGGTGAAGAAAAGAAACGTATTGCCAAAGTTAGTGGTGAATTTATTGATTAATTTCTATAAAGATTATGAAACCAGAATTGTACAAAATTTATAAAGAAAAAGTAATACCAGCTTTGATGACTGAGTTGACTTTGGATAATATCATGAAAGTACCTAAGATTGAAAAGATTGTACTCAATGTTGGTTATGGTCGCAATACTAAAGATAAGGCTTTTTTGGAAAGAGTAGAAAAAACTTTGACTTTGATTTCAGGCCAAAAACCTGTTCGCAACAAAGCTAAGAAATCTATCTCCAACTTCAAACTTAGAGAAGGTATGGAAATTGGATCTTCTGTTACTTTGCGTGGAAATAAAATGTATGAATTTTTGTATAAATTGATCAATCTTACCTTTCCTCGCGTTCGTGATTTTAGAGGTTTGGATCCAAAGAGTTTTGATGGCAAAGGTAATTTTACTATTGGTTTCAAAGAACAATTGGCTTTTCCTGAAATTTCTGGTGAATCAGCTGACAATATCCATGGTTTGCAAATTATTGTAAATACTACAGCTAAAGACAATGAAAGTGGTATGGCCTTGTTGAGTCATTTGGGCTTTCCTTTTAGAAAGAAATAATAAATAATAATTATGGCAACTCAAGCGCAAAAAGCAAAAACATTTGTACATAAACCGAAATATTCCAGTCGTATTGTGAATAGATGCTGGAAATGTGGCCGTAAACATGGTTACATGCGTAAATTTGGTCTATGTCGTATTTGTTTTAGAGAATTGGCTAATCAAGGAATGATTCCTGGTGTCAAGAAATCAAGTTGGTAATTTTAAAATAATTAATAAAAATAATAATAAATAATTATATATAACTATGATGACCGATCCAATCGCAGATATGCTAACGCGAATTAGAAACGCTCAAATGGCTAGAAAGCCAGTTATTGAGGTACCTTTTGCTAAGGTAAAGTTTATGATTGGAAAAATTTTGTTAACCAACAGTTATATAAGTGAAATAAGTAAAATAGAAGGTCCAAAACCTGTACTTAGGATTGTGTTAAAATATCATGGTAAAGTGCCAGCTATCACTTCTATAGAACGTGCAAGCAAACCAGGTCACAGAGTTTATCGTAAAGTAGAAGAATTACCAAATGTTTTGAATGGTTTTGGTATTGCTATTGTCTCTACTTCACAAGGTATGATGACTGTAAAAGAAGCTAAAGAAAAAGGTATTGGTGGTGAAGTTGTCTGTTCTATTTATTAGTTTGTAAGTTTTTAAAAGATTATCAATGTAATTTAATACTATGTCACGTATCGGAAAACAAGTTATTAGTATTCCAGCTGGAGTTACTGTCAACATCAAAGATGCTAGTGTTGAAGTAAAAGGTCCAAAAGGAACTCTAGTAAGACAATTGAATGATAAAGTAAAAGTAATTATGGCCGATGGTACTTTGACTGTGGATGTAAAAAATAAAGAAGAAAAATCAGAAAGATCTCTTTGGGGTACTTTTGGAGCACATTTGAAAAATATGATTGAAGGTGTTACTGTAGGTTTCAAAAAAGAATTAGAAATAAATGGTGTTGGTTTCAAAGTTGCTATGAAAGGTAAAGATTTACAATTGGAAGTGGGTTTTTCTCACCCAGTTATTTTCAAAATGCCAGAATCTGTAGTTGCTAAAGTTGAAAAAAATGCTATTACTTTGGAATCTTATGACAAAGAAATGTTGGGCAGTACTGCTTCAGAAATTAGAGCTATCAAAAAACCAGAACCTTACAAAGGTAAAGGTATTAAATATATTGATGAAATAATCAGACGTAAAGCTGGTAAAACTGCTACTAAAGGTGAATAAAAACACTGATTTCACAGATTGAAAAAGGATTACACTGATAATTTTAAAAAAAATAGTGTATTTCAAAAAAAATTTTAATAAAAAAACATCTGTGTAATCTAAAAAAATCAGTATAAATCTGTGCTAATAAATATATGAAAAACACAACATCACAACAAAAAAGATTACGTCGTCATATGAGAAGTCGTTCTCGTATGCAAGGTACAGCTAGTATTCCACGTATTAGTGTATTTCGTAGTTTGCGTGGTATGTACGCACAAATTATTGATGACAACAATGCCAAAGTATTGACAAGTGTCAATAGTAAAAAAGATTTTGATAAGAAAGAAGATACTGGTGACAGAAAAGGAAAAGTTGCTATTGCATATGTTTTGGGTAAAAAATTGGCTTTGAAAGCTAAAGAATTGAATATTACGACTGTTGTTTTTGATAGAAGTGGTTACAACTATCATGGTAGAGTAAAAGCTTTGGCAGAAGGTGCTAGAGAAAATGGTCTAAAGTTTTAATTTTGTTAAAAAACTAAATTTTGTATATGTCAAAACCTCAAGGTAACAATAAAAGACAAAAACCTAGACAAGAAAAACCAGAGTTTGATCAAGCTATTGTTGATTTGGCACGTGTTACTCGTGTCACCAAAGGTGGTAAACATATGAGTTTTCGTGCTTTAGTTTTGATTGGTGATAGAAAAGGTAAAGTAGGTTATGGAGTTGAAAAAGGTTCTGATGTCCAAATTGCTGTTGACAAAGCTGTTAGACAAGCTCACAAAAACATAATTTTTGTTCCTTTTGATAAAAAAACTATTCCTCATCGTGTAGAAGCCAAATTCAAAGCTGGTAAAGTAATGATCAAACCAGCTCCACAAGGTTCTGGTATTATTGCTGGTAGTTCTATACGTATAGTACTTGAACTTGCTGGTGTTCCAAATGCTTCTGCTAAAATGCTTGGAAAATCAAACAATAAAATTTCTAATGTCAAAGCAACTTTTGCTGCATTGAGTTCTTTCAAACGTGAAGCTATTGAAAAATCAAAAAAGTCTAGAGAAAGAGTAGAAAAAAACAAAGTAAAACAAATTGAAGTAAAATCCGTTGATAAGAAGAAAGTTGTTGTTGAACAAAAAGTTGTTAAAAAAGATTCTAGTCCGTCAGTTGTCGGATCAGAAAAAAAATAAAATAAAAATATGACATTATCTCCATCTACTCTTTCTTCAAAAAGAGTAAAGAAAAATGTAAAAAGATTAGGACGTGGTAATGCCTCTGGTAAAGGTAGTTATTCAACACGTGGTATCAAAGGACAAAGAGCTCGCTCTGGTGGTACAAGAGGTATAATGCGTCGTGCTTTCAAAGCTCAATTGCAAAAAGTTCCAAAACTTCGTGGTTTCAAATCACAAGCTTTCAAACCAGAAACAGTTACTCTTGCTCAATTACAAAAATTTGCTGTAGAAGGTACTGAAGTTACACCATTTTTCTTGAAAAAACTTAGAGTTATTAGAAGTACCAAAAAAGGCGCTAAGATTGTCGCTGGTGGTGAACTTACCAAAAAAATAACTATAAAAAATTGTTTAGCTACCAAAAAAGCAGTTGAAATGATAGAAAAAGTTGGTGGAAAATTTATCTTTTAAAATATTAACTTGATATAAAGCAGTAAATGCTTTATATTTAGTTATAGTCAAAAAGTGTCATCATTCTAAGCGACCAATAAATTAAATTTTACTTTAGCTTAAAAATTATGTGGAAAAAAATAACACGTATTTGGAAAATCAAGGATCTTAGGAAGAGAATCCTTTTTGTTATGTTTTTATTTGTTGTTTTCCGTTTGACTGCTCACATTCCAGTTCCTGGTATCAATACTGTCAATTTAGGTAAGTTTTTGGAAGGTAATCAAATTTTAGGTTTGTTGAATTTGTTTTCAGGTGGTACGATGGAAAATTTTTCTATTGTGATGCTTGGTATTGCTCCATATATTACTGCTTCTATTATCTTTCAATTATTGGGAATGGTTATTCCTAGTTTAGAAGAATTGACCAAAGAAGGTGAGAGTGGACAACAAAAAATAAACATGTACACTCGTATTACGACCGTACCTTTGGCTTTTTTGCAATCTTTTGCCATGATTAAATTATTGACAAAATCTCAATATGAAATTTTTGGTTCTCTAGATTTGTTTAGATATATTTCTATCATGATCATGATCACTGCTGGTACCATTTTTCTTATGTGGATTGGTGAACTTATTTCTGAGAAAAAAATCGGCAATGGTATCTCTATGATAATCTTCGCTGGTATCGTCGCTTCTTTGCCAAACGCTTTGACACAAGCTGTTGTCAATTATGATTCTTCACAACTTTATATGTATCTAATGTTTTTGGTAATGTCTATGGTGACTATTGTTGCTGTGGTTGTAATCAATGAAGGGCAAAGAAATATTCCTGTAAGTTATGCCAAACAAATTCGTGGTAATCATGTTTTTGGTGGTAATACTAGTCATTTGCCACTTCGTCTAAATATGGCTGGAGTTATACCTATTATCTTTGCTATTTCTGTAGTTTTGTTTCCTTCGATGATTGCTCAATTTTTCGTCAATGGTAATGGCTTTTTGGCACATCTTGCCCAAGCAACTATTACTTTTTTCAACAATCAATTATTTTATGGAATTATTTATTTTGTTTTAGTATTTGGATTTACTTATTTCTATACAGCTGTAATTTTTCAACCACAAAAAATGGCTGAGAATTTGCAACAACAAGGAGCTTTTATTCCAGGTATTAGACCTGGCAAAGAAACAGAAAAGTATTTACAAGATACTATGAGTAAATTATTATTTTCCGGAGCTTTGTTTTTGGGTATTATTGCTATTTTACCTTTGATTGTACGAGCGTTGACTGGTTCACAATCTCTTGTTATTGGTGGTACTAGTTTGCTTATCGTAGTTAGTGTAGCAATAGATTC
>JBAYUH010000019.1:0-16352 GCA_041675185.1 Candidatus Magasanikiibacteriota bacterium
ACGTCTTGCAAATCTGTAAGTACTTTCCATTTTTTGATATTTCCATTGTTTGAACCAGCGTCAGAAGCAAGACCCATAGCAATACCAGCTACTGGTTTTTTGATAGGTACACCAGCTGCCATAAGTGAAAGAGTAGATCCACAAGTAGAAGCCATTGAACTTGAACCATTTGAACCCATTACTTCTGAAACAACACGAATTGCATAAGGGAAATCTGTTTCAACAGGAAGTACTGGTTCCAAAGCTCTTTCTGCCAAAGCGCCATGACCAATAGCACGACGACCTGGTCCACGAAGTGGTCCAGCCTCACCATAGGCAAACGGCGTATCATTGTAATGATGCATGTACCTCTTTTTTCCATCTTCTTCCATACTATCCAAAGTTTGGACATCGCCAGGAGCACCAAGAGTAACTACAGACAAAACTTGAGTATCACCACGCATGAACATAGCAGAACCATGAACACGTGGTAACAAATCTACTTCATTTTGTAATTCACGAATTTCAGTAATTTTGCGACCATCAAGTCTTTGATCATTTTCCAAAATTCTTTTGGTAATTTGTGTACAAATAAGATATTTGATTTCTGACAAAATTTTCTTTTGAGCATTTTCTTCAAAACCCTGACTAGTCAAATGTTCACTCAAAGCTATTTCAATTTCTCCAATCATTTTTTTGCGTTCGTCTTTGGTTACTTTTGGAGAATTGAAAATAAGTTTTTCAGCATTATCAGCAATAAATTTTTCAGCAACTATTTTGACTTGATCTCCGACACTTTCTACTCCTTTTGTAGATACTAATAATTCTTTTTCTTGTCCGATTTCTTTTTGAATTTTTGCAAAAAATTTAACTACTGGAGCCAATTGTTCACAACCCCATTTCATAGCTTTGAAAAAAACTTCTTCAGAAACTTCTTGAGCTCCAGCTTCTACCATAACCAATTTTTCTGGAGTACCAGCCACAACTAAATCCAATTTTTTGTTAGCTTCCAATTGACTGGCAGTGACATTCAAAATGAATTCACCGTTTTCATCCAAACCAACACGAGCTGCACCAATAGGACCGTCCCAAGGAATTGAAGAAATAGAAAGCACACAACTAGCAGCCAACAAAGCTACTATCGAAGCATCGTTTTCGCCATCTACTGACAAAGCTGTGGTAATAACTTGAATATCATTGCGTACTCTTTCATCAAATAAAGGACGAATAGCACGATCTATCAAACGAGAACTAAGAATAGCTTCATCACTTGGACGACCTTCACGTTTCATAAAACGTGAGCCTTTTATTTTTCCAGCAGCATAAAGCTTTTCCTCGAAATCTGTCATAAGAGGAAAATAATCTATACCATCACGAATTGTTTTACTTTTGACTACAGTTGCCAAAATAGTAGTATCACCATAACGAACTACGCAAGAGGCATTGGTCTGAAGAGCCAATTTGCCAAATTCAACAGAGAGAGTACGTCCGCCCCACTCCATTGACCATTGTTTTGGATGTAACATAAATATATGTGTTACGAAGTTGATCTTGATACTATAGACCGGCACATTTCATTTGTTGTGCATTGATCTAGGTGTCTCAAGACCAAGTTCTTGAATAAATAAATCCTGAGCTGAGAATACAGCGAAGGATCTTTCTTAAATAAAATGTTTACTTTGAAAAAGATCCTGAAATAAATTCAGGATGACAAAGTAACTGCCATTCCGAACTTGTTTTGAAATCTTTACAAAAAAGGTTTGTTGTAATTGATTTATCATTTACAACAATTTCAACAACTATAACAACTACAACACTTATTTACTTTCTTTTTTTGTTTATAAATTTTGGAATCGCAGGTCCTATCAAAAATTTGTCTTTGTGTTCTGACAAATTGACAAAATCATCCACTGCTTCTATAAGCCTAGAAGATGTGGTTTCACCAAAAGCCAAAGCTTCTACTTGTTTGCCCATACTTCGTAAATATTCTACAAGAGGAATATAATCCCCATCTCCAGAAACAATCACAATAGCATCCAAACTTGAGGAAAGACGAATAGCATCAACAGCAAGACCAACATCCCAATCAGCTTTTTTCATACCACTATTGAAAATTTGCAAATCTTTTTCACGGGTTTCAATACCCAAATTGTACAATGCTTCAAAAAAAGGTTGTTCATCTTGTGTTTCAGTACGAACCACGTAAGCAATACTACGTATAAGTTTGCGACCAGCTACTGCTTCTGACACAATATTACCAAAATTAACTTTTTTGTTGAAAAGGTTTTTGGCAGAATAATACATATTCTGTACATCAATAAACACCCCAACGCGTTGATCGGGGTGTTTTAGAGGATTTTTTTTGTTCAAATTATTCATTTTCATTTGGAGTTACAACATCACCTTCTTCTTCTGTTTCATCTACCAAATCATCACTTTCAAATTGTTTGGCTTGTTTTAATTTTAATTTTTTTACAAGATCTTCGAAAGATGTTGCATTTTCACGTTGTAAATATTTGAGTAATTTACGACGTTCACCAACTTTTCGTAGAAGACCTCTACGTGAAGAATGATCTTTGTGATGAGCTTTCAAATGTTCTGCAAGCTCATCTATCTCTGCGCTCAAAATAGCAATTTGAACTTCAGTAGACCCAGTATCACCTTCGTGAGTTTGGTATTTTTTAATTAGGCGTTGTTTTTTTTGTTTGTTTAACATAGCATGCATATAGTTTAACGGGCACATGGTAGGCATGTCTATCAAGGTCCGTATCCCAGTTTTAATTGGGATGAATTAAAGCAAAATCAATATAACAAAACCAGATTAGTTTGTCAAGAGCTAAGCTTTAATTTTTGGCTTAACTATGCTTAATATAGCAATAATTTAGAAATTTTAAATTTTAAAACAATTTCTAAATTTTTTAATTTTAAATGATTCCTAAAAATTCTTTTAAAATTCTGACATTAAAAATTGTTTCAAAATTTAAAATTACTGAACATTATCCCCTTTTAAGAGCCAAACGTAACAATTCTTCTACAGTCTTATCCTTGGCATCCAAACTTTTTACAATATCACGAGCTTCATCTTTGCTATGTCCCATAGCCATGAGAGCTTCTACTACATCAGACAATTTATCACCTATTAATTCTTTTTCTTGATTATTTGATTTCAAATTCAATACAATTTTATTCTTCAGTTCTACTACTAGACGCTCAGCAGTACGGCGACCAATACCACTAACTTGTGTCAAATATGACACATCGCCTCTAGCTATAGCATTTTTTATTTCTTCTATGCTTCCCAAAGCTAGAATATTCAAACCTCCACGCGGACCAAGACCTTTGATAGAAATCAGTAATTCAAAAAAGTTTTTCTCTTCCAAATTTCTAAAACCAAAAAGTTCTAGAGCTGTCTCAGCAACTTTTAAATAAGTATAAATTTCTATTTTTTCTTCCAATTTCAAATCTGCCAAAAAAGAACTAGAAATATTTATTTCATAACCTACACCAGAAGATGTCAAAACAGTCACATCTGATTTACCTTTACTTTTTATTGTACCAACAATAAAACTTATCATAGTATAAAGAATTTCTTTAGATTAAAATATACAAAAAAAATTATTTATTATTCAAAAATAAAATTCCAAATTTTTTGATGGGTTTACTACTATAAAAAATAGTATTTTTGTCAGTACCACCATGGGCACTCTCTACTTCTTCACCATCTTCATTATACAATTTTTGCATAGTTAAAGAAAGATCTGGTTCAAAAGGTTGCATAACACGAACTCTATCACCAAGACGAAGTGCGTTGTGAGCACATATAGTAATCTTATATTTTTTGTCCTCTTTTTCACAAGCTAAGACTTCTCCCACATAAGTTTCTTCAGTACCTTGATGACTATTTTCTGTATTTTGTTCAACACTATCACGACCAAAAAGAAAACCAGTGGTATAACCACGATGTACAAGCTTGTCCAAAATATTTTTCTTAATTGTTTTCAATTTTCTTTTTTGAATTTTAAGATCATCACTTTTGCCATCTTTCAATAAATAATCAAAAGCCATGCGATAAGCTTTTACCACACTAGCCAAATAAGCTGGACTCTTGGCACGACCTTCTATTTTGTAACTCAATACTCCAGCTTCAAAAAGCTCAGGCAAATATTCAATAAAACACATATCTTTGGAATTGAAAATATATGTACCATTGATATCTTCTTCTACATCCATTTCTCTTTCTTTTTTGAGTGGATCATTGATAGTTGTTTCTATTACTTTGATATTACTAAGATCATATTTCCAACGACAAGGTTGGACACAATCACCCAGATTGGCTGATCGACCAACAAGATGAGATGACAACATACAACGACCAGAATAACTCATACACATCGCACCGTGAACAAAATATTCTATTTCACATTTTGGTACAACTTTATGAATTTCTTTTATTTCTTCTAGAGTTACTTCACGACCAAGTACCACTCTTTCCAAACCTTGGTTATGCCAAAATTTTACAGTTTCAGCATTGGTAGCATTGGCTTGAGTAGAAAGATGAATAGCAAGATTTGGAGCATATTTTTTGACCAATTCCATTACTCCAGGATCTGAAACAATCAGAGCATCCGGTTTCCATTCATTTAGTTTTTTCAAATATGGAGGAAGTCTTTTCAAGTGATTATTGTGAGCAACAATATTTACTGTCACATAAATTTTCTTACCAATAGAGTGAGCATATTCAATAGATTGTTTGACATCATCACTAGTAAAAGTATTGACGCGCACACGCATACTGAAATCTGGAATTCCCATATAGACTGCATCTGCACCATAAGCAAAAGCATAACGCATTTTCTCTGGACTTCCAGCTGGAGCAAGGAGTTCTAATTTTTTTAACATATTATTTTAAATAAGTTACAAATAACAAGATACGAACAAATAATAAAGAATAAAATGACAAATGTCAAAGCTCAAATTTCAAATAAAATTTAAATGTTTAAATTTTTGACATTAAAATTTTGGATTTGATTTGTCATTTAGATTTTGTAATTTGAAATTTTAAGCATGACCTTGTAAGCTCTTTACTAACTAATATAATTTTTGATTAAAAAAACATTTCTTTATGCACGAAGATATTCCACCAACACTTGTACTCCAAATCCATTCGCACCTGCTCTAATATGTGCTTTACCTTTACTACCATAAATAGCACTAGCCAAATCGATATGAACCCAAGGATATTTTTTTTCACCAGTTTCTTTATCTTGAGTAAAAAATTGTAAAAAAGCAGCAGCCGTACTAGCTGTTCCATATCTTTCTCCTCCAACTCCACCAGTATTTTTGATATCAGCCACTTCACTTTTCATTGCTTCACTATATTCTTCACCAAGTGGTAAGCGCCATAAATTTTCTCCAATAGATTCTCCCAAAACCAACAACTTTTCAGCAAGTTTGTCTTCTGGTGTAAAAATTCCTGATTTTTCCAAACCTAAAGCAGACATACAAGCTCCAGTCAAAGTCGCTAAATCTATCACTTCTTTTGGTTCATATTTACTAGCATAACAAAGTCCATCAGCCAAAATAAGTCGACCTTCAGCATCAGTATTTTTGATTTCTACAGTCGCACCATTCATTGCAGTCAATATGTCATCTGGTCGATACGAATCCCCACCAGGCATATTTTCAGCAGATGGAATAAGAGCTACAATATTTTTTTTCACTTTCAAATCTGCCAAAACCTTGAGCGTACCAAGAACTGAAGCAGCCCCAAGCATATCAAATTTCATATCTATCATATAATCTCCAGGTTTGAGAGAAAGTCCACCAGAATCAAAAGTAATTCCTTTACCAACCAAAACACTTGGTTTTTTATCTTTATCTGTTCCAAAATATTCTACAATAATAAATTTGGTTTCATGTTTAGAACCACGACCTACAGCCAACAAACAACCCATACCAATTTTTTCAATTTCAACTTCTGACAAAACTTTGGTCTTGATATTTTTGTTTTCTTTTTGTAATTTCAAAGCTTCATTAGCAAGATAAGTTGGTGTCATGACAGTCGGTGGAATATTGCCCAAGTGTCTAGCAAAATTCACTCCTCCAGCGATAATAATTCCTTCTTCAATTCCTGTTTGTAAATTTTTAATAACATTCTTATCAAAATCTCCTAATAAATTCATTTCTTCAAGTCTAGTAATCTTGTCATCTTTTTTTGTTTTGAATTCATCATAAGCATAAGTAGCAATTTCAATAGCTACGACTGTTTCTTGAGTCAATCTTTTTACTTCAAATTTTTTTAATAAAATATTTGATAATACTAAATTTAATTTATTATATTTTTTGTTTTGAGAAGTCAAAAAAGCAGCACCAATTATTTCTTTATAATTTTTGATACTCAAATCTTTTTCTTTTCCCAAACCTACAAGCAACACTCTTTCATATTTTGTACTATCAGTATAAAAAAAGCTACTTTGTTTTTTCTTCCCTTCAAAATCTTTATTAGCAAAAACTTTGGCTACAAATTTTGCCAAATCTTTGTCCAAATTTTTACTAAAAGTATCCAAATCCTTGTCTTCAAAAATTGGAATAATTAGACAATCTGTTTTTTTGTTTTCTTTGTTGATAGTATATTTTGTCATATGTTTTTTAATATCCTGAACCAGCGAAGCATGGCGTGAGGATCTTTCTTAAGTAAAATTTTACAAAAAATAATTATTTATTCAAAAAATTATGTTTAAATTCCTCTATCGTCGAAACTATTTCATCAAACTCAGAAATAATCCGTAGTGTCTTTCCCTTTTGCAAAGTATCAGAATCATGATAACCCCAAGTCACACCGACAGCTGGCAAATTTACTTCTTCTGCTTCGCGCAAATCTCCCAGAGTATCAGTAAAAAACAAACATTCTTCTGATAACAAATTATATTTTTCAAAAATCATCTTGAACTTCACGACTTTTGATCTATCAGTATTTTTACCCAAAACTGCCACAAAATGAGAAAGTAAATTACCACATCTCAAATAATTTTCCAAATTCTCCTCACTAGTACTTGAGACAACAAACAATTTGTAATCTTTACTCAATTTTTCAATATCTTTTTTGAAAGGAAAAAGATGTTTTTCTTCAAAACGTTTTTTCATCTCACTGGCATGAAATATTTCTTCATTTTTGTCAAAACTAAGATCTTGTGTTTTGTAGACATTACCATTATGCAAATCTCTAAAAGATTCATCAGTAATATGAGGTTTGAAAATTTTACACACTTCCAAATTCATAGCATAAGTATCACCAAGCACTCCATCGAAATCAAAAATAATTGCTTTGAGCATAATAATCAATTCATCCTGAGCCAGCGAAGCATGGTGTAAGGATCTTTCCTAAATAAAAACCTCTTTAATTAATAAAATTCACAAAAGAGGTACTAACCAATAATAACTTAAAAATCTCTCTCAGTCAAACCAAATTTTCCCTTGTCAAAGGTCTGTATAAAAAGTATAATATAGACAAATTAAACAAAAGCCTTGTGAGCCTTGCCGGCTTAGTAAGCTTTGTAAGCCTTTTTAACCTATGAAAATCGCCATCATCGGCGCCCACTCCACGGGCAAAACTACTCTTGTAAATAAGTTAAAAGAAAAATTAGACAGTCTGGGCAAAAAAGTCATCATTATCCAAGAACTAGTAAGATATTGTCCTTTCCCTATCAACGAAGAAACTACGATAGATGCTCAAAAATGGATCATGAACAATCAGATAGCCAAAGAGCAGGAAGTAAATCATAGTGACAAAATACTCATCACTGACCGTGCAACTATCGACAACTTTGCTTATCTACACCGCGTGGCTGATGAAGAGACTTCGAGAAATTATGAGCAAATCGCCTTTGATCACAGCATTACTTATGATCTTATTTTCAAAACTCAAAAATTAAATATCGCAGCAACAGAAGATGGTCTACGTACAACAGACGAAGAATTCCGCAGTTTGATAGACAGTTCAATCAATCATTTTTTGAAAAAACATCAAGTCCAATTTATTCCTCTAAAAGCGACGACTAATTATGATGTGCATGTTAGTGATATTTTAGAGAGGATTGAAATTTAGATAAAATTAAAAAGTTTTTTTATAAAAAACTAAAATTTTGTAAACAAAAAAAGACGTTTTTCAACGTCTTTTTTATTTCTAAACTATCTATTTCTTTACACTCAGCATCACTTCCATTCCATCAATCTTATACAATTTGTCATCTGATTCTTCAAGTACAATTTTTTCAGTAACCAATTCTCTAGCTAATACACTCTTCTTGATTTCAACTTCATACTCTACAAAAACTTTTTGTAAATTTTCATTTTCTGTATAATATTCTACTATCACCTCATCAGCGATTGTCATACCTTGCTCTTTGCGAATTTGATTGATAGTACGTACTATCTCACGCACCAGACCTTCTTTTTTCAATTCCTCGGTAATGTGAGTATTTAGTGCCATCTTGAATCCCCAATCTTCTTTTTTCTTCAAATGATTATTTTCTTTATCAAAATTTTCAAGCAAAACTTCTTTGACATTGAGCTCTTCAGCAATAATATTTTTGGAATCAATGTAAGCAAATTCTACTCCAGAAATATAGAATTGTGATAACACTTGTCTAACTTTGATACCACTCTCAGCACGCACAGACAAGCCGGTCTCTACTACTTTTCGGATTGTTTCCATTTCTGTCAAAACTTTTTTATCAATCAATTTTTCATTTACTTTTGGCCACATTTCCAAGTGAACTGATTCGAGCTCACCTCCCAACTCTTGATAAAGTTTTTCAGACATAAATGGTGTAAATGGTGCTATTATCTTTGATAAAGTAAGCAACACTTCATGCAAAGTTATTACTGCTTGTTTTCTGTCACTCATTCCACTTTCCTCATTCCTCATTCCACTTTGTTTGAATCTATCACGTGAGCGACGGACATACCATTGTGAAAGTTCGGTAATAAAATCTAATATCGGACGACTAGCCTCTGCTAATTTGTATTTCTCCATATTTTCAGTCACTTCTTTTAGGAGTAGATGTAATTTCGCCAATATCCATTTATCTAAAATATTCTTAGAATCAGTGTAATCTTTTTTCAAATCTGTGGAATCAGTGTTAAACATAGAAAAAAAGCTGTAGACATTCCAAAGAGTATTTACAACTTTGTTATAAACTTCTCGTACATCTTTTTCTACAAAGTTCAAACTCTCAGCATACATAACCGGTGAACTTACAAAATAATAACGTAGGGCATCAGCTCCATATTTTTCAAGTATGAGCATTGGGTCTGGATAATTTTTGAGACGTTTACTCATCTTCTTACCATCTTCGGCCAACACAATACCATTGACTATTACATTTTTGAAAGCTGGTACTGATTCTTTTTTTGGAATAGAAGGATTTTTACCAATGGTCAAAGCTGTAGCCAAAACATGAAGGGTATAAAACCAACCTCGAGTTTGATCTTGACCTTCAGCAATAAATTCAGCTGGAAAACCAGATTCAAATTTCTCTTTATTTTCAAATGGATAATGCATCTGTCCATAAGGCATTGCTCCAGACTCGAACCAGCAGTCAAGCACTTCTGGAATTCTAGTAAATTTTTTACCATCTTTTTCAAAAGTAATTTTATCCAAAATATGTTTGTGCAAATCCTCTACTTTTTGTCCAGACAATTCTTCCAATTCTGCCACTGAACCAATACAAATAGTTTCATATCCATCTTCACTACGCCAGATTGGCAAAGCCGAACCCCAATAACGATTGCGTGAAATTGCCCAATCACGAGCACCTTCTAGCCACAAACCAAAACGTCCGTCTTTGATATGATCTGGTACCCAATTGGTCTGTTTGTTATTTCGAAGCATTTCATCTTTTATTTCTGTTACTTTTACAAACCAAGAAGAAGTTGCGTAATTCAAAAGCGGTGTATCACAACGCCAACAGTGTGGATAGCTGTGTTCATATTTTTCTTTACAAAATAGTTTATCATTGTGAGCAAGCCACTTGATAATTTCTACATCTGTCTTTGTGTGATCGTCTTTTGGTTTTACTTCTTGATCTGCAAAATCCAAAACATCAACAGTAAAATGTCCATTCATTTCTACATGTTGCACCCAACCAACTTTGTGTTCCTCACCAAGTTTGTAATCATCATCACCAAAAGCTGGAGCAATATGTACAATTCCAGTACCTTCTTCAGTTGTTACAAAATCACCTACGACCACTTTGAAAGCATTTTTTGTATTAGCAAAATATGGGAAAAGTGGTTCATATTTTACACCGACCAATTCTTCACCTTTCATTGTGCTAATCAAAGTATAATCACATTTATTCTTAGTTTGGAAAACATCAGCTACCAATTCTTTGGCAGCTAAATAATAATTATGTTCACCTTTAACTACTACATAATCAATATCTTTTCCAGTAGCCAACAAAACATTACCAGGCAAAGTCCAAGGAGTAGTTGTCCAAGCCAAAATGTAAAGTTCTCTATCACTTAGACCAAATTTATCTTTGAATTCTTCATCAACTACACGAAACTTCACAGTTGCTGACAAATCTTTGATATCCTTATACCCTTGAGTAACTTCGAAATTAGCAAGCGGGGTCACGCAATGAGGACAAATTTGCATAGCTTTTTTACCTTCGTAAATAAGATCTTTGTCCCAAAGTTCTTTGAACACCCACCAAACACTTTCCATAAAATCTATGTCCATGGTTTTGTAAGCATTTTCCATATCTACGAAACGCCCCATACGACGAATAGTTTTTTTCCATTCTTCAGCATAAGTTAAAACTGTACTACGACAAGCTTCATTGAATTTATCAATACCTAATTCATCAATTTCTTTTTTTGATTTTAGTCCCAAATCTTTTTCAATAATATTTTCAATAGGCAATCCATGACAATCCCAGCCCCATTTACGCTCCACACGAAAACCTTTCATAGTAAAATAACGTGGTACTACATCTTTGATAAGACTAGCCACAATATGTCCATAATGAGGAAGACCAGTTGCAAAAGGTGGACCATCATAAAAAACAAAAGGTTTATTTTCTGGACGTTCCAAAACAGATTTTTCAAAAATCTTTTTTTCTTCCCAATATTTTAATATTTTTAATTCGTCTTCATTAGCATTGTAGGGCATACTTTATAAGTTAGTTTGTTGATTTAAAAATATACTTGATAGAAAATTTTAAATTTTGAATTTTAAATTTCGAAACAATTTTAAATGTAAAAATTTTGGAAACTTTTCTCAGACGTAATTTAAAATTAAAAAATTAGAAATTGTTTTAAAATTTAAAATTCCTAAATTCTAAAATTAAAAAAACGCCCATGTTTTATGTGAGAACCAAGTTTCCTCGGTGGTACCATCTCACTTCCACATATGCGGCGCTTACTGACTGCTATTACGGGCTTACCCGGAGAATTCTACAACCCACAAATAGGTTTTCTTTTCTCAGCATGTCCGCCGTAGCTTTAACGCAGGAGGACTCCCTGTTGATAACAGGTGATAACGCTTTTGTATATTGTATTTTTATTATACTAAAATGACAGTAGAAGTCAAGGAAAACAGGTTTATTGAATTATTAGGTTATTGGTTTATTAGTAAAAACTACTACTATGCTTTACAAAATATCTATGCTACAATATGTATACAAATTAACCAATAAACTAATTAACTAATAATCTCTGACCAGCAAATATTACTTACAAATACTATTCATTTTACTAAATTAACTAAATTTTCAATACAAAGATATGTACTCAGGAAAACTTTATATTGCCTCAGATCATGGTGGCTACAATCTAAAAAAACGCCTAATACGCTATATAGAAAATGAACTAAGCTTAAAAATAGAAGACTTAGGTCCTTATGAGCATGCAGAAGACGATGATTATCCAGATTATGTCATACCTCTTGCTCGCAAAGTGGTAGAAGATGATGCTCGTGGTATTGTGATTTGCAAAAATGGCATTGGTGTTAGTATGGCAGTCAACAAAATAAAAGGTATTCGCTGTGGTATTGGCTACAATATCGCTGTAGCTGAGACTATGATGACTGATGACAATACCAATATTATAGCCCTTGCCGCTCACTTATCTTCTGATGAGCATGCTATGGCTATTGTCAAAAAGTGGTTAAGTACTGAGTTTAGTAATGCCAATAGACATGTACGCAGACTACAAAAAATTGCGGAGTTAGATAAGTAAACAGTAAAATTTTGAATTTAGTAATTTTAAATTTTAAAACAATTTTAGAATATCTTAATTTTAAATATTTACAAAATTTATTCATTTAAAAATTCGAAATTGTTTTAAAATTCAAAATTTAAAATTCCTAAATTTTTATAAAAATATGTTGATAATTCCTTCAATTTTAGTAAAAACATCAAAAAAACTCCAAAAACAGCTTCAATCCATCAACCAATCCGTCGACAGAGTCCAAATCGACATCGCAGATGGTATTTTTGTAAATAACAAAACAATTAGTGATCCAGAAACTGTGGCTAAATATTGTAAAATAGAAGTAGAATTACACTTGATGGTTAGCCAACCACTCAAAGAACTTGCAAAATGGCAAAAAGTAGAACAGATCCAAAAAGTTCTAATACATTTTGAATCTGTCAAAAATCTACATGATATTTTCCCTACTCTTCATGCTTATGGTTGGGAAATAGGCATTGTACTCAATCCTGAGACTGATGCCAAAGTCCTAGATGAATATATCAATGAAATAAAAGGTGTCATGTTTATGGGAGTAAATCCGGGCAAACAAGGACAAAAATTATTACCAAAAGTTTTGACTAATATCAGAAAATTCAAAACAAAATATCCAAAAATGTTTGTAGAATTAGACGGAGGAATAAATAAAAATAATTTAGAAAAAATTATAGCTTCAGGTACTGATGCTATTTGCCCTGGTAGTGCAATTTTTAGCAACGAAAACAAACCAGCTGACAATATCAAACAACTAGAAAAAATTATCAACAGTTTGAATAATTTGACTAAAAAGTAAATAAAATATAAAATCGGAGTGTAAAAATAAAGTATTATTTATGAAAAAAAATCAAAAAGAATTATTAGACCTAGTCATCATTGGTGCGTCTGCGGCTGGTAGTGCATCTGCCATCTATGCTGCTAGAAGAAATTTGAATTTTACTGTTGTTTCAAAAGACATTGGTGGAGAGGTTGCTCTTTCTGGAGATGTTAGCAACTGGCCTGGAATTATTGAAACCACTGGTATTGAATTAGCTCAAAATTTCCACAAACACATCCAATCTTACAATGTAAAAATTGAAGAAGGATACTCAGTTACAGATATCAAACAAGAAGAAAAACATCACATTGTAGTAGCCAAAAATTTTTTAAATGAAGAAAAATCATACAAAACAAAAGCTGTAATTATTGCCAGTGGAATTCATCCAAGAAATTTGAATCTTCCAGGTGAAACAGAATTGCGAGGTCGTGGTGTGACTTATTGTACAGTTTGCGATGGACCACTTTTCAAAAACAAAATTACAACTACCATTGGTGCTGGTAACGCTGCGATAGAGTCAGCTCTCATGATGGCTGGTATTGCCAAAAAAGTTTATCTAGTTACCAAATTCCCTAACACCAAAGAAACTCTAGGTGGTTTCCCAAAAGCCGAAACAATCTTAGTCAACAAAGTAAAAAAATTAGCTAATGTAGAAATAATTTACAATGCTACTACCAAAGAAATCATTGGTAAAGAAAATTTACAATCGTTCAAATATATTGATAACACTACAAAAGAAGAAAAAGAAATAAACACTGACGGGCTAATGGTTCATGTCGGTATGATCCCAAATTCCAATTTCGTAACTTGTAGTACCAAAAATCTTGTAGGTGAAATAGAAGTAGATATCAAATGTCAAACTACATGTCCAGGTGTCTTTGCAGCTGGTGATGTCACCAATATTCCTTACAAACAAATCGTCATTGCTGCTGGACAAGGCGTGACTGCAGTCCTTAGCGCTATTGAGTACATCAACAAGTGGGAAGAATAAAAAAATAACAATTTAATTCAAAAAAATATATGTTTGATCTTATCACCATAGGCGATTCTACTTTTGACACTTTTTTGATTTTGGAAGAAAACGAAAATACTTGTACTCTAACCAAAAACAAAAAAAAACTTTGTTTCAATTACGCTGAAAAAACTCCTATAAACAATACTGCCCAATCAGTCGGTGGCAATGCTGCCAATGTCGCTGTTGGTGTAAAGAAATTTGGTTACAACACTACGATTGTCACCGAGCTAGGTGATGATATCAATGGACATATTATCAAGCACGAACTAAAAAAATCCGGTGTAAATATAGACTTAGTAAAAAGAATAAAAAACAATGAAACTCGTTATTCAATAATCCTAAATTATTGTGGAGAGAGGACTATACTTTCTTACTATGCCAAAAGGAATTATAGCTTACCTACCCTACCAAAAACAAAATGGATTTATTATACTTCATTAGGACAATCATTTGAAAAACTACAAGATAAACTCGAAAAATATTTACAAAAAAATAAAGAAGTCAAATTAGCAATCAATCCTGGTTCTTACCAAATAAACAAAGCTACTGAAAAAATAAAAGCAATCATACCTCATACTGACATCATCTTTGTAAACAAAGAAGAAGCCATAAGACTTGTCGGACAAATCCAACCACCAAAAAAATTATTATCTTCACTACATAGTCTTGGGGCAAAGATGGTTGTGATCACAGACAATGAAAAAGGTTCTTATGCTTATGATGGTAAAGAAAAATATTTTATGCCAATCTACCAAGTAAATATGATAGCCAAGACAGGAGCTGGTGATGCTTATACTAGTGCTTTTCTTTCAGCTATTATTTCTGGATGTAATATTACAGAAGCGATGGTCTGGGGTACAGCCAATGCTTCATCAGTTATCCAAAAATTCGGTTCACAAAATGGTTTATTAAATACAAAACAATTGAAAAAATTACTCAAAGAAAAATCCGACATACAACCGAAAAAAATATAAAACAAAAAAATAGTCTTGATCAAGACTATTTTTATTTATAAATTAGGAATCGCAAACGTCAGTTAAAATCTATAGGAATGACGAAATGAGCTTAAGCGAATTTCGTTATACATTGCAAAAGAAAAAGATTATTGAATTTATAAGGAAACAAATAAGACAGGAATGGTGAGAGGTTGAAGTTTTGTGTTTTGTTTTGAAAACAAAATCAGCGACTATACAATCGCTGATATTTTCAGTGAAATCTATAATCTACAATCAGTGAAATCAATGTTTAATAAATCGAATCAGTTCTTCAGACAACGGACGGAATAACCCGCAGATTTTCCATCGGAAATAGTACGATAAACCTGTGTATAATTGCTACCGAGATAAACATAACGACGGTATGAATATGTTGCGTTATACTCTGTAGCAGTCTGAAAAGAACCTGAATTATTTAAGTAATAAAAACCACCGTTTACTTGGTACCCACTACCACCAGGAAGATTAAAACCAGAACTACCACCAGTTTTAAGTTGAGTTCCTTGATCTGTACCTCGCCAAGAACTATTCAAATCAGCCTGCGCTTGAGTCATACCCAAATACATCTCAAGAGTTTTAACTTCAGCATCAGTAGGAATATGCCAACCAGAAGGACAGATTCCTTGAGAGGGAGAAGAGGGAGTACATAAAGAAGTGCTACAGGAGGCTGCAAGCTGATTTGCTTCTGCCCAAGTGTAGAGACCACCATAGGTGGTGCAGTTTGCATCACTATTAGAATAACACCATTTTTCAATGAGTGAGTTGTTGGAAGGCATAGTACCAGCTGAAGCAAGTTTAGTTCCAACATTGAGATTTTGAGAAAACCAACATTGATTGCCGATGTTGACCAAATTATATGTTTGTCCAGAATAACTTACACTAGTTAGACCTGCACACGGTGGTGTATAACATACATTACTACCATTACATCCACCACCAAGACACTGCGTACCAGTAGTACAACTAGCACCATTAGGTTTTAGTAAAGTAATCTTATTACCTCCGGTTGGAATATAGACATTACTAGGTTTTGACCAAGTGTTAAAGTCTGCGTCTGATGTTTGTGTAGCTGTACCTTCGTTGAGTGTTAAACTTACTTGACCAGCTACGCTGGTATTTACCAGTGGAGTACTAGTAGAGTAGAAGTTAGTCCAGTTAGTTAGGTTAGTGGGATGAATAGCAAAGAGTGTCGTTGAAGCTCCCCCCCCCCAGTTGGTTTGGGTGAGAAACATGGTAGCTGTTCTAGAAGGATTGGTGTAGTATTGATATACTAGTATACCTAGTTGAGTTAGTA
>JBAYUH010000020.1:0-15660 GCA_041675185.1 Candidatus Magasanikiibacteriota bacterium
AAAATCATCATTTAAACCAAAACAACCAGGAGCCACAGCCGAACAAGTGCCACAGCCTGTACATTTTGTCTGATCAACATGTATTTTATTTTTGTCCATAATTTGATTTTAGATTAGATAACATAGTCTATAATAGCATAATTTTGTCAAATATCAAGAGTAAAAATGAGATTATTAGATTATTGGTTTATTAGTTAATTGACACTAAAAAACAAAATTCTTCTCAAAGTCCTAATAATCCAATAAACCAATAATCCATTAAACCCCTTTACACAGCCTCAAGCTTGACAAAAAAACAACTTATTGCTATAATCCCCCTCGCAATAAATCAAGAGCCTTTTCAGCCTTTCTGGCTTTTCAGGCATTTCAGGCCTTTATATAATATGAAAAAAAACATTCATCCAACAGTAAATCCAGTAGTTTTCATTGATACTTCATGTAATGTTGAATTTTTTACTACATCTACTTTGAGATCAGAAAAGACTCGTGAAGTAGACGGGGTCAAATATTTTGAAATTCCTATTGAAATATCTTCAGCTTCTCATCCATTTTTCACAGGCAAACAAGTACTTGTAGATACTGCTCGCCGTGTAGAAAAATTCAAAGAAAAAATGGAAAAACAATCTGCAGCCGCCGATGCTCGTAAAGGCAAAAAAGCCAAAAGAACAGCTCGTGCTACCAAAAGAGAAGCAACAGAAAAATAGTTTTTACAAATTACAAAAACGGGTCCTACTTTGGCCTGTTTTTTATTTAAAAAAATCTATTAGTTGCACAGAAATTTTGTGAATTAAATTACAAATTACAAGATATCCTCCCAAGGCGGACCCACCTATGGCGGGCAAATAAATTTCAAATCACAAATAACAATTTAGCAATACGACAATACGGCAATAAAATGTTATAATTATCTCAATTATAACAACTACAACAATTTCAACATTTACAACACCTTCAACATTTACAACAAAATTATGTTACAAAAATACCTAGACTTAAAAAATAAATATCAATCTCTTGAACAAGATCTCCAAAATCCTGCTATTATTGCTGACCAAAATAAATTGAAAAGTGCAGCTCAAGAATATGATGAACTAAAAAATGTCGTTGTAAAAATCAATGAATTAGAAAAGATGGAAAATAATTTGAAAGCAAACGAAGAAATAATTGTAGCCAATGAAGATGCTGATTTTGTAGAAATGGCTAAAATTGATTTAGAAGAAATGACTGCAAAAAAAACAAATTTGGAACAAGAACTTTTTGAAATGACCAGAGAAGTAGATCCAATGGATAAGAAAAATGTCATTGTCGAAATCCGCGCTGGAGCTGGTGGTGACGAAGCAGCTCTTTTCGCTGGTGTACTCATGCGTATGTATATGAAATATGCTGACAAAAAAAACTGGAAAACATCCTTGATAGATTCAAACCAAATTGGTATTGGTGGTTTCAAAGAAGTAATCTTTTCAATAGAGGGTCGCAATGTTTACAAAGAAATGAAATACGAAATGGGAGTACACCGCGTACAACGAGTTCCCGAAACTGAAAAAGCTGGACGTATTCACACTTCTACTGCCAGTGTCGTAGTCATGCCAGAAGTCGAAGAAAAAGAATTTGAAATCAAAGACTCAGATCTTCGTATTGATACTTTTTGTGCTGGTGGAAACGGCGGTCAAAGTGTCAACACCACCTACTCAGCTGTACGTATTGTCCATTTGCCAACAGGAACTATAGTCCAGTGTCAAGATGGAAAATCCCAACAACAAAATAGAATAAAAGCTATGGACGTTCTTCGTGCTAGACTTTATGAAGTAGAACGTGAAAAACGTGAAGCCGAAGCATCTGCCAAGCGCAAAAGCCAAATTGGTACAGGAGATAGAAGTGAAAAAATTCGTACTTACAATTATCCACAAGATAGAATTACTGATCACAGAATAAAAGAAAGTTGGAATAATATAGGAAAAATTCTTGATGGTAATATAGATGAAATAATTGAAAAAATGATGACCGCTGATTATGCAGAACAGGATAAATAATTTTGAATTTTAAATTTAGTAATTTTAAAACAATTTTAAATTTTTAAATGAAACAATTTAAAATTAAGGAGTGGAGAACGTAAGTTCGCCCCACACAATACTAAAGAATTTTGAATTTAATAATTTTAAATTTTAATTTATCCACCTAAGGTGGAAACAATTTCAAAATTTATAAATTAAAAAATTGTTTCAAAATTCAAAATTAAAAATTCAAAATTTAGTAATATGATTGTCAAAAAATTGTTAATAAAAAACACAAAAATTCCACTCTTAGACAAGGAAATTTTATTAGCTTACGTGATAAAAAAATCCCGTGAGTTTTTATTTGCCAATCCAGAATTTGAAATAAATTTCTGGCAAAAAATAAAATTTGAAAAACTAATAAAACAAAGACAAAAAAATATTTCTGTTGCTTACTTAATCAAGCACAAAGAATTTTTTGGACTAGATTTTTTCGTCAATAAAAATGTTTTGGTACCAAGACCAGACACTGAAATTATGGTAGAACAAGTTTTAAAAGAAATTCAAAATTCAAAATTCAAAATTCAAAATTTATTGCTTATTGATATAGGGACTGGTTCTGGATGCATTCCAATTAGTGTTATTAAAACATTAAAACAAGAAAACATGAAAACAATTGCAGTTGATATTTCTAAAAAAGCTCTATATATTGCAAAAAGAAACGCACAAAGACACAACGTTGATATTAAATTTTTACACGGCAATTTACTTGAACCCGTAATAAAAATACTAGAACACGGATTTAACAAATCAAACGAATTTGTACAAATCGTTCTGACAGCCAATTTGCCCTACATTACAGAACAACAATTCCAAACCGAACCTTCTATCCAACAAGAACCAAAACTTGCTCTAGTTGCTGACAACGAAGGTTTAGCTCTTTATGAAGAACTACTAAAACAAATTGTCCAATTACTTTCCTCTTTCCTCTTTCCTCATTCCTCATTCCTCTACTTCGAAATCGATCCCACCCAAACAGAGAAAATAAAAATCTTGATAAAAAAATATCTACCAAAAGCAAATATAGAAATCAAAAAAGATTTGTCAGGTTTAGACAGACTAGTAATCATTAAATAAAAATAATCCCAATTAATCGGGATTATTTTAATTGAAAAGTTTATTTTCATTTAACTCTTTATTTTGATAACTAAAGTTACCCAAATAACCAAATTAATCCCATTCCTGCCAACTTGCATCACCTCTCTGATTCACAACTTCAATCCAAATTTTTCCTGGCTTTAGTGGCATAGGTTGACCATTTGTTCTCAACCATTCTGTTCTACTTGTGGTAGAATCTTTGTGCCAAGTACCTTCTTCTTTATATCCATTTTGAAAAACAATAGCTTCTCCACTACCAATTGTATCTATTTGCAATCTACCATAATCATCTAGGACTTTACTATTCACTTTTTGTACAATCACAGTATCAGCTTCAATAACGGTACCATCTTGATCAAGATGTCTTCCTTCTATCTGATAACGAGTATATTTCCTAGTACTACTACCATATTCCCACGTGGCTTGATAGCTAGGTGGCAAAAATGAAACAGTAAAATTTAGGATACAAGTTGCATCACTATTTCCTACACAATTTCCAAGATCATGAAAATTCCAAGATTTAAAATCCGTATTTTCTTTGACACCTTTGTCTTGCCAAGCTTTTGTCCAGTTTTCACTAGATGTATAGACATTGTGTGGAGCATATCTATCAGTACTACGCCAAAAATATGGACCATTGAAAAATTGATCAAAATTAAAAATACTATCATCAGCTTTTATAATATTGAGAGCGTCTGGTGAACCACCAACATGCATATACATAATATCTTTGCCATATTCACGTAACCAGTCAAGATAATAAGGTCTAGCACTGCGTACTGGTCCAACTTTGGTGACTTCTGTATCTATAGGAAAAATTGCCATGAAACGTGTATAGTTTGCTTCGACCGGCGCTTCATAAACTATAGAAGCTTTTGCTAATCCAGACTGTGGTCTAGCATCGACATGATTTTCAATCATGACAGCTACTAATTCTGGATTTACTTTATCTACACTATCCATACACACACCATCTAGTAGACGAGGAAATTCACAAAGATTTTGCTTGGTTTGAGTATTTATTTGTACAATATTACTATCATCGATTGCAGTCACCTTTTTTTTCTGACCAAAATAATTCCATGAAAAAATAGCCAACAAAGCAAAAGCTCCCAAAAAAAGAATGATTGCCAAAGCATAAACAACTTTTGTATTAACAACTGGAAATTTTAATTTCATAAATAATAATTATTTTTTTATAAGATATACTATATTTTAGCACACAAAAATCTTTCAATCAAAAAACCGTTCAACAAAAGAACGGTTTTCATTAACAAATTATTTCCCTTATTTTTTGACTTCTTTCTTAACATCTTTTTTTTCTTCTTTCTTACCCTCTCCTTCAGTAGCAGTTCCTTCTTCTTCTTTCTTACCTTTTTCTTCTACTTCAATATCTGCAATACTAGTCTTATCGCCTTCTTCCATAGCTTTTTGTGCTTCTTCAGAAAGTGGAGCTATTACTTTGGCCAAAAGCAAATCAGCACTTTCGGTCGAAACAACACCTTGTGGTAATTTCAAATCTTTTACATAGATAGCATCACTAAAAGTATTCAAAATACTTATATCAACTTCAATAGAAGTGACAAGATTTTCTGGCAAACATTTTACATCCAATTCATCTTTCATAACAGACAAAGTACCACCAAGTTCTTTTACAGCCAATGATTGTCCGACAAATTCAAGTTCTACAGTAGCTTCCATTTCTTTGCCCATTTGAATTTGACGAAAATCTACATGAACAATATTTCCTTTGACAGGATCGTATTGTAAATCTTGAACAAGAACTTTTACAAGTTTTTCACCTTCTAGAGTAAAATCAATAAGAGTAGATTCGCCGGCTTCACTATAAATTTTTTTTAGCTCTAGTGCGTTTACACTAATAGAAGCAGATTCACGATCTGGTCCATAGACTACACCTGGTACCAAACCTTGAACACGAACATCATCGGCATTTCTACCACTTCTCTTTTGAGCTTGTAATGAGTATGTCATAACTGCTATTTTTTAGAAATTAAATATTTATTAAATGAAATATTTTGGATAACTTGATAAGCATCAAGTAGTGAATCTGCACCTATAGGAGCTTTTTCAAAAAGTCGCTTAGCATCATCATAAGTCAAATCACTCATCATACAAACCAATCCTACACCAATATTGTTGACTGATGCTAGTAAAACCAAAGCATTGTCACAATAAGTACAAGATAAGTGTAGAGTATAAGAATTATCTGATTCTCCAACTATTTTAATTTGTTTATCACTAATTTCACGTTTACAGACCAAACATTCTTTCATTATCATAAATTGAGAACGAAGAGGATCTATGATTTGTGAAAGTCTTGTTTTTTCAAACATATTAAAGCGAAAGAAATATAACAAAAAAGCTAAGATTAGTCAAGACCTAACTGTTTATTGATTAGACAGAGCGAGCTGAACTCTCTGCCATACCTAATAACAAAAAATTGATGATAAGTGAAGACCCTCCATAACTAAGAAAGGGTAAAGTCACTCCAGTAACTGGCAAAAGACCCATAGCTGCACCAATATTGACTACAATATGTGACAAAAAGACGAGACTAACTCCCAAAGGCAAATAAGCTGAAAAATCATTTCTAGCCCTATAAGCAATATTTATAAGACGCCAAAGTAAGACAAAGTAAAGAGCCAAAACAATAAAAAAACCTACAAAACCTAACTCCTCACTAATAACAGAAATAATAAAATCCGTCTGAGCTTCTGGCAAAAAATGCAATTGACTCTGAGAACCAAAACCTAATCCTCTACCCAAAAATTGACCAGAGCCTATGGCAATAATAGATTGGGTTACATTGTAGCCAGAACCAAGTGGATCCCGAGCTGGGTCAATAAAAGTCATCACACGATCTTTTTGGTAATCTTTGAAAACAAAAAACCAACCAACCACTCCCACCAAAATAGCCAAAGCAATAATACCAAAAATATATCTTTTTTTTGTACCAACCAAAATCAATAATCCAAAACAAACTGCAAGCAAAATAGATGCTGATCCAAGATCAGGTTGTAACAAAATAAGTACTACCAAAAAAAGTGTAAGCGTAAACATCACCAATACAAATTGCCATTTATCAAATCTACGCGCTTGTCTTTCTATTCTCCAAGCCAAAAGCATGACCAAAGCCACCTTGGCAAACTCCGCTGGCTGAAAAGAAAAACCAAAAAGTCTAAACCAACCAGTCGTACCACGAATAGATGCACCAAAAAACAAAACAGCCAACAACAAAATAATAGCCAAAAAATACAATGGTCTAGCTGATGACTCATAAAAAGATATATGCATTTGTGAAGCTACAAAAAAAACTATGACTGCCAACCCAAGTGAAATCATTTGTTTGGAAGTCAAATCAAGAGTAGTACCACGAGACAAATCTACACTATAGATAGTAGACAAACCTACCAATGACAAAATAAAAGCTGAAAAAAATAAAACCCAGTCAAAATTCCTCCAATTTATCTTTGGAAAATTAAACATAGTCAGTTACAATTACAAATAAATACTATCATCAAAAACATCTAAGACAGGCTGTAATTCTACAGAATCAACTTCCAAATTATTATTGAATAGAGAGAAAATTATATTCTGACTAGACAAAGATTTAAAATTTGTTATATAAAGAGGTGTCAAACCCACCACCACACCACTCCTACGCAAGACAACTACAAAGTTAGCAGATTTGAAACCAAATAAAGTATTGTTGATAACATCGAAACCAAGCAATCTACCAACACCAGATTCCAAACTACCAAAAGAATTGAACTTGATATTATCAATAGAAAAATTTACTCTTTCAGATATATAATCCAGTGGATCAGCTATAGTATGAGCATCCAATCTTTTCCACGAAGTAGAAACTACTTGAAATTGTATATTGGCTGGAACAAAATTTGGAGATTCTACACCAAATTCTGTCAAAAATCTTTGGACACCTGGCAATAAAATTGCTGTCTTATTTTCAGTCTGACCATTTTCATAAGAAAAATGATAAACTAAAGTTGCTACCCAAAATTTGTTAGGATTAACTAATTCTAATGCAAAATCATATTTATCTTTTGAACTTGAAAAAATATACTTATCAAAAATTTGTAAATCCACAGGTTTGTTTCTTTGTATGGTATCATGAGAAACACCAGTATTGACCATGTTGTAAATATTTTGATTATCAGTTTGATAGTCAAAAAGAAAATATTTTCCCCAAAAAAATAATCCAAATAAAGTAGAAAAAATACACCAAGCCAACAAAATACCAATAAAAATTTTACGGAACAAAATTTTGTGTTCCAAAAAAAACTTAGCCTGTTTCAGACTACTATTGGCAAAATCTCCTGAAGTGTCTATAAAATTTTCAAACTTTTCTTTTTTCATAAATTCATTAAAAATATTATAACACATCTGAATAAATTAGTTAATCTCTTTGTTTGTTAATAAAAAATACTAACTCCTAAATCTAATTAAACGAACCTGAACCTTTACTCAAAATAAAAATCATGCTACAATTGTACCCGTGATAAAATATCAAAATCTGTGTAATCATTCATAAATCAATGTAATCAGTGTTTTTATGGCAAAAAGTACTACTCAATCATCTTATAGTGCAAAAAATATTCAAGTTTTAGAAGGTTTACAAGCTGTACGCAAAAGACCTGGTATGTATATTGGCTCTACTGGCGTAGAAGGTTTGCACCATCTTATCTGGGAAGTTGTTGACAACTCAATTGATGAAGCTATGGCTGGTCATTGTGATACTATTAGTATCAAGCTTCTACCAAATTCTTGGGTAGAAGTGACTGATAATGGTCGTGGTATTCCTGTTGACATGCATCCTGTCAAAAAAATTAGTGCTTTACAATTGGTATTGTGTACACTTCACGCTGGTGGTAAATTTGGTGCTGAAGATGGGGGCTACAAAGTTTCTGGTGGTTTGCACGGTGTGGGTGTTTCTGTTGTCAATGCTTTGTCCACTCATCTAAAAGCTACGGTCTATCTAGGTGGCAAAATATGGGAACAAGATTACAAAATAGGTGAACCACAAAACAAAGTAAGAGCTATAGGTACAACCAAAAAAAGAGGTACAACTATTGCTTTCCAAGCTGATCCTACAATTTTTGAAACTATTGAATATGAATGGAAACATATTATTGACCATTTACGCCAACAAGCTTATCTTACCAAAGGTATTACACTTTTGATAAGTGATGAAAGAACAGAAGAAGAAAAAAACAAAGACAAAACTTCTGTCCAATTTGTCAACAATCAATACAAATTCCATTTTGAAGGCGGTATTGCTAGTTATATCAAACACATCAACAAAAACCGCGAACCAAAAAATAAAAATGTTTTTTATACTGAAAAAGCCGAAGGAGATATTAGTGTAGAAATAGCTCTACAATATACTGATGAATTCAGTGAATCACTATATGCTTTTGCCAACAATATTACCAATCCTGAAGGAGGTACACATGTTTCTGGTTTCAAAACAGCTTTGACAAGAACATTGAACAATTATGCTCGAGCAAAAAATATTTTGAAAGAAAAAGATCCAAATCTAACAGGTGATGATGTACGTGAAGGTCTTACAGCTATAATTTCTATCAAAATTCCAGAACCACAATTTGAAGGACAAACCAAAGCCAAACTTGGTAATACAGAAGTAAAATCTGTTGTAGAAAATATTTTTTCTGAACAGTTTACCATTTTTCTAGAAGAAAATCCAAAAGACGCTGAAGGAATTGTTGGTCAATGTCTCATCGCTGCCAAAGCTCGTCAAGCTGCCAAAATGGCTCGTGACACAGTCCTCCGCAAAAGTGCTCTAGAAGGTTTTACCTTGCCTGGCAAACTAGCAGATTGTTCTAGTCGCAAAGCAGAATTGAGTGAACTCTATATTGTAGAGGGAGATTCTGCTGGTGGTAGTGCCAAACAAGGACGCGATAGACACACTCAAGCAATATTACCTTTGCGTGGCAAAGTCTTGAATGTTGAACGTGCTAGACTAGACAAAATTCTAGCCAACAATGAATTGAAATCACTTATTATTGCTCTTGGTACCAATGTTGGTGAAATGTTTGATATAGAAAAATTACGTTATCACAAAATCATTATCATGACCGATGCTGACGTCGATGGTTCTCATATCCGTACTCTTTTGTTGACATTATTCTTCCGTTATTTTCCAGATCTTATTACTAGAGGTTTCATCTACATTGCCCAACCTCCATTGTATAGTATCAAAAAAGGCAAAGATATTACTTGGATTTACAATGCTGAAGCTCTAGACAAATACAAAGCAAAATATGATATTGTAGATTCTGATCTAGAAGTGATAGAAGAAGAAAATGACAATGAAACAGAGGCAGTAGAAGAAGTAGAGGAAAAAAGCAAATCTTCTGCCAATCCAAAAAAATTGAATATCCAACGCTACAAAGGTCTTGGAGAAATGAATCCTGAACAACTTTGGGAAACTACCATGAGTCCTGCTAATCGTGTCCTCAAACAAGTCAAAATAGAAGACGCTGAATTGGCCAACCAAACATTTGATATACTTATGGGTGCAGAGGTTGCTCCACGTAAAAAGTTTATTCAGACCCATGCCAAGAGCGTCAAAAATTTGGATGTTTAATCCACCCAAGGCGGACAAGGTTTAATTCCTAGCAGTTTACTGCTAGATAATTCAATTGATACCTCGCCAGCTTGCTGCGAGGTAGTTCATTAAAATCAACTTGTTTAAAAATAAAATAACCACTTGCTGTGGTTATTTTTTATCTAATTTTAGAGGAAGCCGGATGCATATTACTGCAGTCCGGCCATGGTTTTTTCGAGAGGTGGTAGCCCTCTTCACGAGTGTTTCTTCAACAACTCGTCTGCCCGAGCAAGAATAGTCTTGGATTCCTTTTCAAGTTCCTCGATATCACGAGGAGGGCCTAGATAAGGATCAAGGTGCTGTTCTCCACAGACTTCCCGACAAATTTCAGGATGTCTTTCGTGGTAAGCCCTGAAGCTATCTGCGCTCCAATACCCTGTGTCACCACAAAGCTCACACGGATAATCATCGTTTGGTTCACTACCACACAAGTTACAGCACTGATGACCCTTAGGCACAGGTCCAACAGGACCAAATAGCACGCAAACAAAAACTTGATCTGATTCATCCATGACACACCTCCACTAAAGTTAATCATAACACTACAATAACTATCCACCGCTGTCAATCTTGACATTATTACTATTTTATAGTATATTATATTCATCAATCGGCCTAGAGCCGTTTTTTAATAAAGTTTTAAAAGCTTGAATAAAGCAACAAACAATGCAAACTAGGTAAAATAATGCTTATAAATAAACTTTTTGTAAGCCTTGTAAGCCTTTCCGCCCTAGGCGGATCCGCCTAGGGCGGAGTAAGCCTTGTAAGCATTTACGAATATGAAACTATTCTCAAAAATAGGACAATACCTAAAAAACTCTATCAAAGAGTTAAAAAAAGTAACTTGGCCAACAAAAAAACAAGTTACAGTTTATACTATAGTAGTCATAGCTATGAGTCTTTTCGTTGCTATTTACTTTGGTCTTTTGGACTACTTTTTCAACTGGCTACTTGAACTTATTATAAAAAAATAAAATATGTCCAAACAACAAGAACATCTAGGCCGTCGTTGGTATGTCATCCATACTTACAGTGGTTATGAAGAAAATGTCAAACACAATCTAGAACAACGTGTTGAATCTTTTGACATGACTGGCAAAATCTTCCAAGTACTTATTCCAAAAGAGAAAAAAATAAAAATAAAAAATAACAAACGCAGTGTTATAGAAGAAAAAATTTTTCCAGGTTATGTTTTGGTAGAGATGATTGTAGATGATGAATCTTGGTATGTTGTTCGCAACACACCAAATGTTACTGGTTTTATTGGTACTGGCACTACACCTACCCCAATTGATGCCAAAGAAATGACATCTCTAAGCAAGCGAATGAACGTCGAAGATCCTACTCACAAAATTGACGTAGAAATCAATGCAACCGTAAGAATTTCTGATGGTCCATTCAAAAACTTCGAAGGAAAAGTGAGTGAGATTGATGAAAATCGTGGCAAAATAAAAGTATTAGTAAATATGTTTGGTCGCGAAACTCCAGTAGAGCTTGATGCATTACAAGTAAAGAAAATTTAACATAGGCCTGAAAGGCCTAAAATGCCCGAAAAGCTTGAAATGCTTTGTGCTATTTCAGCTTCTACTTTTCGAACATTTCCAGCCTTTCAAAATGCTGTGAATATTATAAATAAAAAAAGCCTTTTAGGCATTTCAAGCCTTTCAAGCTTTTCAAGCTTTTAAACGTATGGCCAAAAAACTAAAAACCCAAGTCAAATTACAAGTTATGGGTGGCGCTGCCAATCCAGCTCCTCCAATCGGTCCAGCTCTTGGACAACACGGTCTAAATATTCAAGACTTTTGTACTCAATTCAACAATGCTACTGCTGACAAAAAAGGTGAAGTAGTACCAGTCGTTATCAATGTTTATGAAGACAGAACTTTTGATTTCATAATGAAGGTTGCTCCAGCTAGTACTCTTATTATGAAAGCTGCAGGTATTACTAAAGGTGCTGCAAATCCTTTGAAAGATAAAGTTGGTAAAATTACCAAAGCTCAAGTAAAAGAAATTGCTGAAAAGAAAATGGAAGATCTAAATGCAAACGATATAGAAGCTGCTATGAGAATTATCGAGGGAACAGCTAGACAAATGGGAGTACGTGTAGAGTAAGACATTGATTCCACAGATTAAAAAAGATTTTACAGAAAATTCATCTCCAAAAGAGGTGAATTTTTTTGTCAAAAATTATCTCAACTTATTTTATACTTTATAAACTGCAATGTCAGTCTTTCTACTAATACAAAAATCTGTTATAATATATATACTTAATTTTTAAATTATAAAATATGTCAAAAATATCTTTTACTAGCATCATGCCAGATTTGAAAGATTATGTGAGAAATAATATCAAAGGTCATAGTCTAGAAATTTCCAACAAACCTTTGGACTTAGAAAAAATAAAAAAAGATACCGAAATCTTGGGTGTTTTTGTAGATTCAAAAATTGATAAAGCTGTTTTCGATGCTTTGCCAAAATTAAAAATGATTGCGACTTTTTCAACAGGTTTTGATTATATAGATTTGAAAGAAGCCAAAAAAAGAAAAATTCCAGTTTGCAATGTCCCAACTTATGGTGAAAATACAGTTGCCCAACATGCTATGACTCTTTTACTAGCTTTGTCTCGCAAACTTTTTCAATCTGTAAAAATAGTCAAAGAAGGTGTGTATAATTATCATGGTCTTTGTGGTTTTGACCTCAAAGGAAAAACCATTGGTATTATTGGTACAGGCCACATTGGTATTCATCTGATTGATATGTTAGCTGGTTTTGAAGTCAATACTATAGCTTATGACGCTTTCCCAAATCCAGAATTAGAAAAAACACACAAATTCAAATATGTAAATCTAAACAAACTTTATTCTGACTCAGACATTATTTCTCTTCACGTTCCACTATTTCCAACAACTTATCATATGATAAACAAAAATTCTGTCAAAAAAATGAAAGACGGAGTTTATATTATCAACACTGCTCGCGGTGGATTGGCTGATCCAGAAGCTCTTGTCTGGGGATTGGAAAATGGCAAAATTGCTGGTATAGGCACAGATGTTTTGGAAGAAGAAACTTATTTCCAAAATCCACAAAAAATCTTGAATTTGAAAGATGAAAAAGAACTACGCCGTACACTAATGGAAAATATTTTGATAGATCACCCAAATACAATTGTTACTCCACACAATGCTTTCAATAGTGTAGAAGCACTTAAAAGAATTACTGACACTTCTCTTGAGAATATCAAAGCTTTTATCTCTGGAAAAGTCCAAAATGATGTAACAAAAAAATAAAAATTTCTAACATAATTTGTTTTAATGTTTTAATGTTTTTGTGCTTTCATGTTTTAATAAAAAAGATTGACAAATACCCTAAAATAGGTTACTATATCCGCTGTAATCCTAAACATGGGCCCGTAGTTTAATGGATAAAACAAAAGCCTTCTAAGCTTTGGAACAAGGTTCGATTCCTTGCAGGCTCACAAAACACTCTAATTAGAGTGTTTTGTATTTTTGATTGGATTTGCCAGCCAACGATTTCATTGCTATACTAAAAAAGAGATTTAATTCAATTATTTAACTCAAAATATATGTATTATTTTTTGACAGTCATAATAGTGTTTATCCTTGTCAGTATTAGACAAGTAAACCAATACCAACGTGGAGTAAAATTTCAACTAGGAAAATATGTAGGCATGGTCATGCCGGGTTGGAGAATTGTTTTACCAATAATACAGAGTATGAAAATAGTAGACATCCGTACTAAAGCAGTGGACGTGCCTTATCAAGAAGCTATTACCAAAGACAATATTTCAGCCAAAATAAATGCTGTAATCTATTACAAAGTAAGTGATGCTTCAAAAGCAGTCCTAGAAGTAGAAGATTTTTTTTATGCGGTTAGTCAATTAGCTCAAACTACAATGAGAAATGTTGTAGGTGAACTTGAGCTTGATCAATTATTAGCAAATAGAGATGACGCTGCAAAAAGAATCAGAGAGTTAGTAGATATTGCTTCTGACCCTTGGGGAATAAAAGTAGAAGCAGTTGAATTAAAAGATGTAACATTACCAGATGAAATGCAACGTGTTATTGCTAAACAAGCTGAAGCCGAACGTGAAAGAAGAGCAGTAGTCATCAAATCTGGCGGTGAAGTCCAAGCTGCAGCCAATCTTGCCCAAGCTGCCCAAATGCTCAATGCTCAACCAGGAGCATTACACTTACGTACTCTAAATACTCTAAACGATCTAAGCTCAGATCAATCCAATACTGTCATTTTTGCAATACCTTTGGAAATATTACGAGCATTTGAAAAAATAGGTAATAAATAAAAAAACAAAAAAGCTATTTCTTTGGGAATAGCTTTTTTGTTGACAAAAACATCTTTTTTCTTTATAATATCTCCTGTCTAAATATACAAAATATCTACTCTATTAGTCATTGTATAATAGACAATTTCTTTACAAACAAAAAGTTCTTTCTGGGGTGGCCATTGTATAATGGTTATTACTTCGGTTTGTGGTACCGAAAATACGGGTTCAATTCCCGTTGGCCACCCCAGAGTGAATTTTGTTAAAAAAATATTTTTTAATGCCGCGGTGGTGAAACTGGTATACACGAGGGACTTAAAATCCCTTGGCAGCGATGTCGTGCGGGTTCGATTCCCGCCCGCGGTACAAACAATAGACTATACAATAGTCTATTTTTTTAGAGACAAATAAGCTGGACGACTGAAGTATAAAAGTATAGGATGATATAATAAAAATACTGTTTAGCAAAACAGTATTTTTAAATATTTTCATTAACTAATTAAATATATAATCAGTTCTTAAGACAACGCACAGAAAAACCTGCTGTTTTATCAAACCAACCATTCATGTATCTGGTTACTTTAGTACTAGATATGTACAATTGTCGTGATATAGAATATGTTGTATTTATTTCTGAAGCTAACCAAAAATTGGTGTATGAATTCAACCAATAATAAAAGCGGTTACTAGTATTATCAAGGTTACCACTCATAAGTGCGTTAAACCCACTAGAACCACCAGATTTGAGTTTAGTGCCTTGATCCGTACCACGCTCCCATGGTGTGTCAGCTTCTACCTGCGACATCCCTAGGTACATTTCAAGTGTTTTAAATTCAGCATCAGTAGGAATATGCCAACCAGAAGGACAAATACCTTGTGAAGGAGTAGAAGGTGTACAAGAAGTGGTGTTACAAGTGGTAGCGAGTTGATTTGCTTCTGCCCAGGTATAGAGACCACCGTAGGTGGTACAATTGGCAGTACTATTGTTGTAACACCATTTTTCAATAACTGAATTATTAGAAGGCAGAGTTGAAACTGAAGCGAGCATTGTTCCAATATTAAGATTTTTTGCAAACCAGCATTGAGTACCAATCAGCACAAAAGGATAACTTATTCCAGAATATGTCATTGACCAATTAGAGCCAGTACATGGTGGAGGTATACAAACATTTCCTGTACAATCTCCACTACTACACTGAGTTCCAGTTGTACAACTAGCCCCATCAGGTTTGAGCAGAGTAATCTTATTACCTCCGGTTGGAATATAGACATTACTAGGTTTTGACCAAGCACTAAAATCCGCATCACTAGTCTGAGTGGTTGAAGAAAGAGTAGGAGAAACAGAGATTTGACCTGATACACCAGTATCTACGTCAACACTACTCGTAGAGTAGAAGTTAGTCCAATTAGTTAGGTTAGTAGGATGAATAGCAAAGAGTGTCGTTGAAGCTCCCCCCCCCCAGTTGGTTTGGGTGAGAAACATGGTAGCTGTTCTAGAAGGATTGGTGTAGTATTGATATACTAGTATACCTAGTTGAGTT
>JBAYUH010000021.1:0-15418 GCA_041675185.1 Candidatus Magasanikiibacteriota bacterium
AATACTATCCCAATTTGTATTTACACTAATACTAACTCAACTAAGTATACTAGTATATCAATACTACACCAATCCTTCTAGAACAGCTACCATGTTTCTCACCCAAACCAACTGGGGGGGGGGAAGCTTCTACAACTCTCTTTGCTATTCATCCCACTAACCTAACTAATTGGACTAACTTCTACTCTACGAGTAGTGTTGACGTAGATACTAGTGTCTCTGGACAAATATCTGTTTCTCCCAGTCTCATTGCAACCACTCAGACTACTGATTCAGACTTTAACAATTGGGCTACCTCTTCGGTTTTTGTAAGTAGTACCGGTTCCACTGGTCGTATTGTGTTACTCAAGCCCAATAGTGCTACATGTAATCAAGCTTCGGAGTGTCGTAATGGAGGCTGTAATGCAAGTCACCTCTGTTATACACCTCCGTGTGCAGGTTTAACTAGTGTAAGTTACTCCGGACAAACCTACAATCTCGTAACCATCGGCACCCAATGCTGGTTCTCTCAAAATCTCAACGTGGGAACCATGCTTGCTTCAGCTGGAACTCTCCCTTCCAACAACTCTCTCATTGAAAAATGGTGTTACAACAACAGTACTGCCGACTGTACCACCTATGGTGGTCTCTATACGTGGGCAGAAGCAAATCAACTAGCTACTACCTGTAACACTAACTCTTGTACTCCCTCTTCTCCCTCACAAGGAATTTGTCCTTCTGGTTGGCATATTCCTACTGATACTGAAATTAAAACTCTTGAAGTCTATCTTGGTATGTGTACCGGTGCGGGAGTTGGGTGTGTGGATTATGTAGCTAGTAATCGTGGAACTAATCAGGGAACGCAACTTAAATCCGGGGGTTCGAGTGGGTTTAATGCACTCTTTAATGGTCATCGTTTTTCTGATAACACTTTCTATGGTCAGGGTACAGTAGTTTATCTTTGGTCTGCTTCGGAATCTAATGCAACTACTGCGTGGGAACGATACATGTCTTCTAGTGCAACTGTGGGTAGTGATGCCAACACTAAAAAATTAGGTGACTCCGTCCGTTGTCTGAAGAACTAAAACATTACTAACATTGATTACACTGATTTTGAATTAAGGATTTCACTGAAAATAAAATTTTTTACTTAGTAATATAAATTAGTCATCAAGAAAAACTTCTTCTACAGGATATTTAATAAAACTTTCATTTAGTCCGTCAATTCCAAACCTTTTCAACCATTCCGGATTGCTAGAATATTTATAATAAAAAGCCTCTTCCAAATTGGAAACCAATCCATGCTTGAAGGGGGTTTTTATTATATAATTGAAATGCTTCCAAAAGTCTGGTTTGTTTCTGATACAATAATCAAAGTATTGGTACCAGATTTTACGAGCAGGAACGCTGTCTTGTTGATTTAATAAAAGACTGCTGACACTATGCAATCTCTTAATAAATTTTACTAATATATTCTGGTGAGAACCAAAATTTTTTTGTTTAGGATTGGCGAACTTACGTTCGCCAATCCTATCTTATTTAACTTATGTTCACCAGTCCTGTCTTATTTATTTTTTCATAAAAAATAATCACCCTCTAGCTAAACTAAAACCAACTACTTTACCAACACCACCATCTTTCAAAACTTTGGCACACTCTTGCAAAGTAGAACCAGTAGTAAAGACATCATCAACCAACAAAATATTTTTATTAACAAAATCTTTTTTATTATCAAAAGCAAAAGCCTCTTGTAAATTAGTCAATCTTTCTTGACGTTTGAATTTTGCCTGTGGTTTGGTATAACGTGTACGTTTTAGCAAACTAATACACGGCTTGTCTATTTTTTGAGAAACAATATTAGCTATTTTCTCAGCTTGATTGAAACCACGCTCTACAAAACGACGACTGTGCAGTGGTACAAAAGTAACACAATCTATATCTAGTAACTTGTATTTTTCAAAAAATATATCTATCATTTGAGTAATATTTTTTTGCAATTCTTCTACATATTGATATTTGAAACTATGGATTAATTCACCTATCAAAGATGCTTCATTATACTTTGTCACTGCTACATGTCTATCTAGAAAAGATACTGGACAATCATGACAATATTTACCACCAATTGTTTCTTTGTGACATGTTGGACAACAAAAAACACCTGACAAATCAAGTGTTTGTAAACATTCGTTACACACAAAACTACCTTCTTTGTCGCAATTTAGACAATTTATGGGAAAAAAAATATCTTTCAAATAATCCACTACCCCTCCGAAAGCCATATAAAAATTTATTTGGATGAAGTCCTATCCCAAACACCAGACACTTTCCAATCTGAACCAGACAACTCAAAATTTATTTCAAATTTTTTCTGTTCTGTTGTTTGCTGTATTGTGCCATTGATATCTTTGGAAATTAGTTGGTTAGCATCTACTGACACTTTAGCTGTACCATTATTCTTATTGAAATCACTAAGCGCTGTACTAAGTACATGCGTAGTGATACCACTATAGGCTACATTGTTTTCTGGTGCTTGTAAATTCATCCAAGCAAACATAGGAGCTGTGACACTATTTTCTAATTCTTGAATATTAATATTATTGTTTTGATTTGAATAAGTAAAAAATCTTTCTACAAAAATTCTAGCCAACTGTTTTACAAACAATTCTTCTGGAGTACCATCTGGTTTGGTTATATTTTGATTATCTTGATTAGTAGAATTAAAAATTATATTGGGATTATTTGCATCTACTACATTTTCATTTGTGGTAGTAGCTGATGTGTTGTCATTTGCAGGATTATTGTTTGTATTAGTTTTTGGTCTGATATAGAGCAAAGACAAAACAATAATAAGTACAACAGCAACTGCAATACCAGAGATTATAAAAATTCTTTGTCTAAGTGTAAACATACAAATATATTTATTGATTTAGTTCTCCTTCACTAATTTGATCTTGAAATTCTTTTTTGGCTCTTTCAATATCCATAAGTTGTTGAGGATTTGTAGTAACCAATTGATCTTCAGTATAAGAAGCTACGACTTGGATAGCCACATGTTTGTTGCCAGCAAAAAATATTCCTTGACCGACAGGACTGTCCAAAAGTAAATATTTTTCACCTTCAGTCAACATAAAAGTCTTTTGAATAGTATCAATTGCTGAAGGAGATTGTTTGAGTAAAAGTTGCATTGAAGAATTGTTGACAATAGCTTGGCCATAAGGTGAACGCAAAAAGTCATTGACGTCTTGGGTAATAGTAGTAACACCTAAGAAATATTTACGACAACGTTTGACCAAAGCATACATGAATCTAGCACTATCTTCGTGCATCATGAGCCACCAAGCTTCGTCGATCATTAGTAATCGTTTTTTGCGTTCAGAACGAACAATGTTCCAAATATAATTGACCAAAGTATAAATAGCCATAGGTCGCAATTCATCTTCCAAATCACGTACACTAAATACCACCAATTGATTGCTAGTATTTACATTTGTAGGTGAATTGAACAATCCAGCAAAAGTACCGTCAGTATATTTTTTTAGTCTAATAACTAGATTATCAGCACCGTCCATACCAGACAAAATATCTACCAAATCTTGCATCACAGGAGGCTCTACTGTAGACAAATCACTATTGATAGTAATATCTTTTTTGGCATAAGTCTCAAGCAAGGCTCTATCCAAAATAGAATCTTCAGTAGAAGTCAAATTCCCAAGCATAATACGCAAAAGACCTTTGAGAGTAATGACAGCACTTCTAATAATATCTTCTGTAGACACTTGTTGACCAACCGGACGAGGCAAATCAAAAGGATTGACTTTGCTTTCAGAAGCCAAAGAAATATTGACATAAGTACCATTGACAGCTTCTGAGAGATGAGCATATTCCATTTCAGGATCAATGACAATTACATCTATCCCCAACATCAAACTACGTAAAATTTCCAATTTGACAGCATAAGATTTGCCAGCACCAGAAGTAGCAAAGACTACCATATTAGCATTTTGAAGAGAAAATCTATCAAACAAAACCAAACTATTGTTGTGTCTATTGATACCATACAAAATCCCATCATCACTAGTCAATTCTGAAGAAATAAAAGGGAAAGAAGCAGCAATAGGTGAAGAATTCATATTGAAAGAAACCACTAATTCGTCAGTGCCTATTGGAATAGTAGAATTGAATCCTTGTTCAGCTTGGAATAACACATGTTTACTATAAATTAATTTGGAACCAAAAATATTGTGGATATCGTCTGTGCTTTTTTCTAATTCTTCTTTATTAGCAGCATAAATAGTAATATAAAAAGCAAATTGAAAAAAATGTTCAGTACCTTGTGTCAAATCATCACGAAGTGATTCAATATCACGCAAAGCTGTTTCACGAAGTGGATCACGAGCTGCACCTTTTTCAGAATCAGAAGATAGCTGAGCTTGCAAAGCACCAACCTTATTTTTCAATTGTTTCAAAATTACTGCAGAATTTACTGGATAAAAAAACATACTAACATCCATACTCAAATTCAAATTGAGAATAGATGCATTCCAACCAACGCTAATATATCTTGGATAACTTGTCACAAAAATAGTACGCAAAAAAGTATTACCCAACTGCAAAAAATTGGATTCTACCTTGAAAGCTGATGGTGCAATCAAATCACGAATAGTCACCGTACCTTCGCGATAGATTCGTTCTTCTTCCAAAGTTATGATATCTTCTTTTATTTTCTTTTTTTCTTCATTTTCCAAATCTTCGCCATTGCCGGTGTTGCCAGATTTTTTGTTGTAGATTGGTCTAAAAGGCATAAATTAGTTAATTTGATTATTAGTAATAATTACAAATTTCAAAGCTCAAATGTCAAATAAAATTCAAAATATAAATGTAAAAAATTGGAATTTGGATTTTGTCATTTGAAATTTAAAACTATACATCTTCTAATTGTAGTTTGGCTATATCTCCCAGTTGTTCAGCAAAAGAAATATCTGGATTGTAAGTATTGTAATAAAGTTCAATCAAAGATTGAGTGTCTAGCTGGGCTACTTGCAAACCAATTCCTTCCAAACCAGATGAAACTTGTCTCACACGTAAATCCAAATCTTCTTTGCGCTGTTTGAATCTTTCATCTTTGAGTCGCAAAGAGATTGCTGGTTTCAAAACTTCTTTGAATCTTGCCCAAAAACTTTTTTTCTTGTTTGAAAGCGGATCATAAGGAACTATAACATAATATTTTTTTGTCATAATTTTGCCAATATCTACCAACTCTTCAATAAACGCTCGATAATCAGCAGTTTGGACACGCAACAATTCATTGCTCTGTACTTTTTCTCTTTCTACTAATTTTTCTAAATATGGTTTGATTTGTAAACGTCTGGATTGGACACAAATTTGAACTGGAAAATCCAAAGAATTCAAAAACCCAACATAAGCAGAAATAGTACCATTTTGTTCATCTTCTGATTTCAAAGCAAAATTGATACTAGAAGTAATCAACACAGCTCGAATAGTACCGTCCTTCAAGACGACAACTCCATCTCTAATCTCAGCAATATCCAAATAAGTTTGGGTATTTGGTTTACTAGTATTTTTTTTGACAACTTTTTTATTTTTCATAACAAATCAAAAATTTTAATATCCTTATATATTATATATCATTTTCAACATTATAAAAACCTCCAGTATTCACAAGCAAAGCCAAATCTCTAATATGACGACGTTTGACTTGTTTTTTTTCCATAGTCATTTCTGGAGCAACTGTCACCATTTTACGCAAAAAATCCAATTCTTTGTTGTCATAATGCTTGTGCCAAACACGCAAAGATGGTTTTTTGACAGACTGGATAATATTCAAAACAAAATAATGAAAAGGTTGACCATTCATCTTGACAAAACTAAAAATCAAAGCTAGCCCACCAAAAAATATAACACTAAAAATAAACAAAGTAAAATCACCAAAACGATAAAACAAAAATATAAGAACACCAGCCACGAGCATTATCAAAAATTGCCTAGTAGTAATCGGACCAATAATTTTGTCTTCAACATCAATAAATTGTGGGACAACGAATTGTTGCATAAAAAAATTAATAATTGTTCAATTTACTATTTATTTCTATTAGACTTTCGTATTCTTCCAAAGTCAAAGAAATCTTACTATCTTTGGATTGCAAAACTTGTATTACTGTCATGTTACTATTGATAGCTTCTACTGTAGTACCTACATACATATTGTACAAAGGACTTGTTTGCCAGCCAACCAAAGTATCCAAAAATAATAGAAATGATTCTTCTTTCCAGCCAACAAATTTGGATAACAACATATCAGCACATTTTTTTGGATCACGAGCTAGACGTCGATAATCTATCAGAGAAAACTCAGCAATCTCTTGTTTTGGTCCGAGAGTCTTTGCTTCAAACTGAGGAGCCAAAACATCGTGAACTACAGAGATTGGTGACACATGTGAATATGGTTTACTAAATTCCACAATAGAATTATCAATAATATTAGTCTGTACAATTTCTTCACGCTGTTTGACTGGTTCTAATATAATCATTTCTTCTTTTTTTGCTTTCTTTTCAAATACAATTTCAAACAAATTGTCCAAATTCACTTTGGAATCTTTAGATTTTTCCAAGAATCTATTGGCTTGGTCCATATCCAAACCCAAACCACCATGATTGATATCTCTTGTAGCATAATCAAGAAATTGATTATTGTTTCTGATGCCTTTTTTCCAAGAAATAACCAAAGATTTGGCACGATTTTTCAAATCATCATCTATAGCTACACTTGGCATCTTGATATGTTCTTGCAAATCATGTGCACCTACATGTACATTACCCTGTTTTTTCAAATTTTCTACTTCAGTATTATCTTCTTCCAAAAGAGATTTGTGATCCTTTTCATTCCATTCAAAATTAGCTGCAGCCTCATCCAAAAAAATATCTGTAACAGGAGAAGTGGTTGCCAATTCATGTGGTGTTTCTATCATCAAACTATCTTCTACTACAGTCTCTTGTTCTTTTTTTATTAAGGTAACTGAATTTATTTTTTCTTCTTTATTTTCAACCACATCACTTTTTACATTTGTCATTTGAATTTGATTTGACATTTGAGCTTTGGAATTTGTTTTTTCTTCAACAATCTTAGTAGAGTCAGCAGTCTGTTGTCTGTTGTCTGTTGTCTGTTGTCCACTTTTTATCTTTTTGAATTCATCCAAACTAACCCGCACCATAGTGCCGTCTGCTTTCTTAATCAAAATTGTAGGTTGTTTTGTATCAGCCATATTATTTTGTATTTAACAAATCTTCGTTCCAAATAAATTTTCCAATATTTTCATCAAAAAAGTATAATTCTTCTATTTGGACATCATCATTCTCTTGTGCTAACTCAGACAATTTTGACAATACATCTTCTACTGGCTGTAATTCACCATCAGTATCATAGGAAAATTGTTGTTCAAGTTGGGATTTGATAGTGGAATAAGTTGTTTGTTCTGGTATATTTATTTCATCACTCTCTTCTACTTCATCCCCATATTCTTCTGATAAATTCTGATCTCTTATAATATCCATCTTATGATCAAAAGCAAAAATAAATTCATTTATTTCTTGTGGTTCAATATCTATAAAAAAATTTATCATGTTCAAAAATAAATTATAAGCTTTGTCGGTTTCAAAAAATCTATACTTTTCATTTCTAATAACAGAAAATATACTATCATGAACTTTGGTCTTAAACTCTACATAATCCAAGTCCAAATTTTTGTTTTGCTTAAAAAATACTTTTTTATCATAAATATCTTTGATAGAGTATTGTGAAAGACCTTTCGACGTCACAATCTTTTCTGTACAATTTTGTATTTCCTTTTTTATATTACTATAAAAAGACTGCATTTCTTCTGGATCTGGTGTGATATTACTAATAGCTTTGAACAGACTGTCTTGGACATCTATACCAAGCTGAGTTGCGTCTACAAGTTGGTGAGCAAATGTATTTATAACCATTTTCTCATCTAAAAATTTTATAGTTTCCCAAAAAAGAAAAACATACCATTCCCACAAAGTAGCATAATACTTAAGATGTTTTTCTTGATTTCTGTCATCAGCAAAAAAATCATTTAAAATATAAAATAATTCTAACTTTTTATCACTGTCATTTACAATGGTGTCGTAGACATAAAAATGACCTTCATCAAAAGATTGAAATGGTAATTTTATATTTGTTGGAAAAAAATCTTTTATCATAATTACTTTTTACAAAGTTTATCTAGATGTATATACATGAATTATACTTCTGATGATTATGGATTACTCAGTAATCCCTGAAGAGCTAAAACTTCTGACATACTTCCATCAGAAGAATTAAGGCTTTGTATAAAATCAGAATATTGAGATGACAATAAGGCTTTAGCAACTTTTTCTTTACCCATTTTCTGATATTTTACAAGTACTTTATGCAATGCATTTATAATTTGTTTTTTAGCCGTTTTTCCTTCATTTGTATTTTCAAATTTGTCCTTTGTTAAATATGAAGAAAATTGTGCATTAAAACCATCAGCAACAGCTCTTTCATCTTTAAACTGCGTCATTATATTAACAAATAAATCTTCTTGATCCTTCAATAAACCAGTAATATATGTATCTTCGCCTACACGTTTTGTTTCTGAAATACCATCTAGTCCGTTTAATTGTTTAGTGTGTATCCATTTAACAATTCCTTTGTAAGTTTCAGATAAATGTTTGTTATAAGCATCAGTTTCTTCTTTAAATGGATTAAATATTTGATAATTCCTAGAACCTTTTTCATCATCTACTGCTTCGATAGCGGCAGTAGCAGAAACTCCTCCACCTTCAAGACTAGGCCACATTGCTTTATTTAACCAATTAGAAAGAACAGCATTCTTTTGACTCTGACCACCTTCAGTAAACAAAGCATTAACTTCAGCATCAGCTTTTTCAAATTCTTCATTTTTAGTGATTATTTCGCCAGTCAAAAACTCTAATCGTAATTTACCTTGATTTTTAGTACTACGGTCAGCCCCTTCAGGTTTATCTTTATATAATTCGCCTAACATTTTTTCTTCAGCGTCATTTTTACTATCTACACCTAAGCTGTCAATATATTGTAGAAGACTCAATTGGTCTCTCTGCATTCTAGCTTTTTTATTAGAATCAGTTTCTCCTGCAATAGCCATCATTTGTTTTCGAGCTTCAGCAGATCTCTCCCCTATACTCATACTTTTGTATTTTTTAGCATTTTCCTCTTCTATCTCCTGATAAGCCATTCTCATTACCTGATCAGCTTTACCTTCTTGACCAGATTTTCTATATTCATTTGCTCTTTCTTGAGCTTCAAGAAGACGTCCAGATCTAGATGCTTCTTCTTGGATATTTGAAATAGTAGCTTTACCTTCAGCAATTTTCTTAGCTATTTTTTGTCCAGCATGACTTGCTTTAAATTCTTTATTTATTATTGCCTCAATAGCTTCATGCCCAATTTTAGTAGACTGAATATTAGCTCTAGCCTCAGCTAATTGTTTAGCTATTTTTTGACCATCTTCCTTACCAGCATACTTCTCACTTAAATCTCCCTTAACAACTTCATGTTTAGTTTTAGCTAATTCTGCCTTTCTTGCACTTTCTTCCAAATCTTTTGCTAATTTCGGTAATTCACCACTCAATTTCTCTTCTTCAGTCAAACTTGATGTGTCTTGAGTTAACCTTCTTAACATATCTTCACCTTTTTGGGTTTTCTTTCCTGCAGAAATTGTCTCTTGTATTTGCAACTTACCAGTTATTTCTTGTTTAGCAATACCACCACCAAGCGAACTTGTACTATATTTAAGTTCACGATATTTTTTTGTTCTTTCAAAAGTATCTTTGTAATCTTCAATTTCTTTTTCAGTTCTTCCTGATGTTTGCCAAGCAGATGCAGCAAGTCTGCCAAGTACAGCACCAAACTTTTGAGAACGACTATATTTTGCTAATTCACCAAGAGCTTTCTCTTTATCTTCATCACTACCAGTCCTAGATTGCATTTTTAATTCTTGTATCTTGCGATAATCTTTATCCATTTCTTGTGCGGTCTTATCTCTTTTTTCTAAACGTTTTTGATTCCAAGTAGCAATACCATATTTATATTTTTGCAAAGCATGACCGCCAACAACAGGAATTCGATTGAAAACAAATTTTCCAACACCTTTCACCGTACCAATAGCTGCTTTTTTGGCCTTACCAGCCAACCATCTACCAGTCACATAACCACTAGCCAGTTTTCCAGTTTTATTGATGAAGCCTTCAGCAGAACCGACAATACTAGATCCTGTAGCACCAGTTTCTTTGGTAATCTTAAGACCAATCAATAAGAAAATCATAGCCAAAATATAATTGGCCATATTGTCCCAAGTAGAAATATCTGTCAAAGATGCAGACAGAGGCTCTGAACTTTGTTGCAAAGGAATAGTATTACCTTGTTTGATTTCATCAATGACATGACCAGTACCAAGAGTAGCAAAAGCTAACCACAAGAAAAAAACCATTACTGGAGCTACGATAACATGATTGGTGAATTCAGACCACCATTTGCTAGCATATTTCTCACCTTTTGGCAAAGCTGAAAATAGATAAGCAAGTGGAGATAATATTATCAACGCCCACAAAACTACAATTCGCAAAACCATCACAATCGCATAAGCACCGATAGTCACTGCTGTACCAGCTGCAAAAACAAAAGCCAAAGCAGAAGCACCAAAAATAGACAAAGTAGCTCCTTGAACATTGTCCCCAATATTTCCATTGGTGATAATCTTTGTGATGTGATCCATACTAAACATATTGATCAGGTTGCCACCAGCACTAGCCGACACAGCATTCAAAAAAGTAATAGTGAAAACATGAGCAGCATCAATAATCAGTTGGGCAATCAAATTACTAAAATTTATAAGTATAGCCATTGCAATCAATTTTACCAAACTCTTTTTCCATTCGTATTTCTCTATACCAAGAATAGTAGCAAAAGCAATAACTAGCAAAGAAACTACAAAAAACATATTGGCCACATCTCTGACCATCACCCAACCAAGCTTGACAACACTTACATTGATATAATCATTGTAACTAGCCAGAGTAATAAAATAACGTAAGAAAAAAATTGCCAAAGCCATTGCAATTTGGGCAAGAGAAAGCAACATACTAGAAATACCTTGTACAATCCATTCTACGACTCCAGCATGTGCAAACTGTGTAGTAAAACCAAAAAACAAAACCAATAAAAATACAAAAAACGCCCCATAATGATATTGGGATAATTTTTGTGGCAAGATTTTTTTAGCAAAACCCTGTAATCTACTTACTTGTGTCAAGATAAAACGACTCATGTTTTTTGGTTAGCCGTTTATAATAAAATTTATGCTTATATTATAACACAAAATTAAAATAAATAGTAATGTTTGCTGTAGACAAATATCCACATCCAAACAAAGATATATGATATATCAATAATCAGCTCAAAATTCAATAATTTTGAATTTTGAATTTTAAAACAATTTTAGAATTTTTAAATTTTAAACAGACCTTTTGTAAACACATTTTTGTCACAAAGACTATGGATGATTTTTCTAACTTTTAAACAATATAATTAAAATTTAGACATTAATTCATTGTTTTAAAATTTAAAATTTCTAAATTAAAAACGTCCTTTACAAAAAGGACGTTTCCTAATACAAAACTAATTTAAAATAAAACGTTTATGGTTTAAGTCTATTCACCATCCTTGGAAAAGGAATACATTCTCTAATATGTTCAATACCTGCCATCCAACGTACTGCTCGCTCTACACCAATACCAAAACCAGAATGTGGTACTGAGCCATATTTGCGCAAATCTGTGTACCAAGAATATTCTGCTTCTGGCAAATGTTCCTCACGTATACGTTCTAATAATAAATCAAAATTGTCTTCACGCTGTGAACCACCAATAAGCTCACCAGAACCTTCAATACCAATAAGATCATCATTCAATACTCTTGTATTATTTTGTGGATCAATCTTCATATAAAAAGGTTTGATAGATTTTGGCCATTTTTCAATAAAGACTGGCACATCACTATCTTTGGTCAACAAACCTTCATCATCATTTCCCAAATCTTCACCATGCTTGATGTCACTACCCAATTCATTCAATTTGACGATAGCTTCATCATAAGTATAACGTGTAAAAGGTTTTTCCAAAACTTTTTTCAAGGTTTCAGTATTTCTTTCCAAAATCGTAAATTCTTGTGTGCAGTTGTCCAAACATTTTTTGACAATAGCTTTTACTAATCCTTCTTGAATAGTCAAATTTTCTTCATGCTCGACAAAAGCAGCTTCAGCATCCATCATCCAAAATTCTGTCAAATGTCTTTTGGTCACAGATTTCTCAGCACGAAATACTGGTCCAAAATCATAACAACGTCCGACACTAGCAATAGCGGCTTCAATATACAATTGACCTGACTGCGAAAGAAAAGCTTCACCCAAATCAAAATATGGGACAGGAAAAAGCGTGGTTGTACCTTCACAAGCATTTGGAGTAAAAATTGGTGAATCAGTACGAATAAAATTTATACTATGTAAATATTCATTGATAGCAGTTTCTACCATATCGCGAATACGCAAAATTGCCCACTGTTTTTTGGAACGTAGCCAAAGATGGCGATTTTCAAGCAAAAATTCTGGACCATGTTCTTTGTTGGAAATTGGATATTCAGCAGACAAATTTATTATTTCCAAATTATTTACTTGAAGCTCATAAACACCTTCTTGTTTTGGATGTTTACTCACAATACCTTTCAAAATTACAGAAGATTCTTGTGTTATTTTTTCAGCCATTTCCCAAGTAGTTTCAGAAACATTATTTTTCACAACTACAGCTTGAACAAAACCAGTACCATCACGAAGCTCCAAAAAAACTAGAGAACCTGAAGAACGCGTGTTATAAACCCAAGCTTTTATTTCTACTTCTTGACCAACTTGTTCTGCAATATTTTTTATGAACATACAACTTAATTTTAAATTTTTAATTTTGAATTTTGAAACAATTTCAAATTTATTAATGAATCAATTTTAAAAATAATTCAAAATTTAATCATTAAAAATTGTTTTAAAATTCGAAATTTAAAATTCCTAAATTTAGATTATAATTATACTACTACGTAAACTCAAACTGTGCAAGTCAATGCCCAATCTACGATCTTTCTCTCCGTATAATGAACCAAAAAATTATATACTACTTTATGTATTTTTTTGGCTAAATTTACATCAAAATTCAATGAAAAAATCTCTTGCCAATCCCCTTTTTCAAAAACTTGAATATAAGACAAAAATTCACTATTTATTATAGTATCGTCACTACTCAACTTGAAACCAAGAAAAGCTAATAAATTAACTACAAAAACATCCAAAATAAAAACTGACATTTTATTATCTAATTTAGCAAAAAAAGAATCCACATATTCCAAAAATTCTCGCAAAAAAAAGAAAAATCTACTATCAAATTCACCTTCAGAAAAAAGTTTATCAACAATAAAAACAATATACGAAGCTATTAAACTTTTTTCCAAATTTTCTCTGATATTTCTCAAATAATTTTCTGACTGTACTCTGGTCAAATAATCTGTTTCTTTGCCTTTTTCTATGGTAATGTTTACTATAGAAAATGGTTCCAAATAAGCTGAGTTTTTGCTAACAATTTTTTTGACGCCACGAACCAACAAATTCATTTTACCTTTTTCTTCTGTATAAACAGAAACTATTTGGTCATAATCACGAAAGTCTTTTCTACTCAAAACTATAGATAACATATACAAAAAATAAAATTCCTAAAGTTTGTAAAGTAAAAAAATTTAATTTAATTACAAATTTCAAAGCTCAAATGTCAATTTATACGCCTTGAGTGGAATCAAATCCAAATAACAAATAACAAAAATTATTTTGAAATTTATTTGTTATTTGGATTTTGTCATTTGAAATTTTTCACATCTTAAATAAAATAACTATTTTATATCTAAAAAAGTCTTCAATATAAGCATAGCTGCTTTTTCATCAAGAGTTGCATCACCCTCCATAGATCTAGCTTCAGAAGTAGTCAGACGTTCATCAGCAAATTGAAATTCTTTTTTTGTCAATTTGTACAAATCCTCTGCAAAAGATTTTATTCTTTGGGTATTCTTGTTTTCACTCATATCTTCCAAAGTCAATGGCAAACCAAAAATTATTTTATCAATATTTTCTTCTTTGACAATCTTGGCCAATTTTTCAAGTTGTTTTTGTCTAGTTTTTTCTTGCACCAAACCAAATGGTAAAATAATATCAAGACCAGTCTGCAACCAAGCTAAACCAATTTTATTTTTGCCATAATCAATTCCCAAAATATTCATAAATTTTAATTTACTAATTCAGATGGTCTTCTGGTTACTACCAATGGACCATTTTTAGTAATGACTATTGTGTGTTCAAAATGAGCACTCAGACTTCCATCAACTGTGGAGATACTCCAACCGTCTTTGGCAGTCTCTACATTATAATCACCCATAGTAATCATGGGCTCAATAGCAATTACAGCATCTTCTTCTATTTTCCAATGTTCCAAATCTTGGTCATAATAATTTGGTACACGAGGTTCTTCATGCACTTCATGTCCAACACCATGTCCGACTAAATCTCTAACAATACCATAACCTTGAGGATCTATATAATCTTCTACTGCCATACCAATATCAGCAATAGAATTACCAATAATACATTTTTCAATTGCTAATTCCAATGATTTCTTGGTGGCGTTTACTAATTGTTTAGTTTTATTAGAAACATTACCAACCAAGACAGTAATGGCTGTATCTGTAAAAAAACCATTTCCACCTTTGCCAAGACCGCAATTGACTGGATATTGCATACCAATATCAATACTAAAAATATCACCATCTTTCAAGATTTTGTCTTTGGTAGCAATACCATGAACAACTTCGTTGTTTAAAGAAGCACAAATAGTCGATGGAAAAGGTGGATCACTTTTTCTACTACGGTAACCTTTGAACGCAGGGCGTCCACCAGCCCCCACAATCAACTTTTCAGCTTCTTTATCTACTTCATAGGCAGATATGCCGATTGTAGACATTTTGGCTAATTTGTCCAATATTTCACCCAAAATTTTACCACCTTCTTGGAGATATGCTATTTCTTTTTTTGTTTTTATATATGACATAGTGGATATATTATAGCAAAATTGCACAAATTAGGCAAATCAAAAAAACAATCCTTTTTTAGGATTGTTTTGATATATAAATAAGACTACACTCTATCATACTCATGCATTTTGATTTGAGATTCAATTTGTTTGGCTGAATCTATTGCTACACTAACTACGATAAGCAAACTAGTACCACCAATAACAAGAGATTGTGAAC
>JBAYUH010000022.1:0-14485 GCA_041675185.1 Candidatus Magasanikiibacteriota bacterium
ATTATTTCTATTTCATTTTCATCTTTTTCTTTTTGTTCTATGAGTGGACAAATCACAAATACTTGTCGTCCTTGTTTAATTTGTTCACGAATGAAATCATAAGCCTTTTGTCTGTTGTGATCATCCACCAATCTAGTTTTAATTACTTTTCTATCTTTTGGCATTTGTTTGATAATTGACAAATCAAGATCACCATACATTGTCAGAGCAAAAGAACGTGGAATAGGCGTTGCTGTCATACTGAGAAAATGTGGTGTCAATTTTTTGTTAGCACTTTTTTCTTTGATAGTTTTTCTTTGTTCTACACCAAAGCGATGTTGTTCATCGACAATTACCAAAGCTAAATCTTTGAAATTAACATCACCAGTCAAAAGAGCATGTGTACCAATCACAACATTCATTTCTCCATTATTTATTCTGTCTAACAGATCTTTCCTTTGAGCGACTTTTGACTTTACAGACTTTATGAACTTTTGACTTGTAGCTTCTGAACCCGTCAACAAACAAACATTTATATCATATCCGTTCAAAAGTGAAGTGAAAGATTCAAAATGTTGCTTTGCCAATATTTCTGTCGGCGCCATGATAGCCACCTGATAATTATTCAAAACAGTGTTCAGTGTTGCCATACCAGCCACTACAGTTTTACCAGAACCAACATCACCTTCTAGCAATCTATTCATCGGTGTAGTTTTCCCCAAATCTTGAATTATTTCCCAACTAGCCACTTTCTGATCGCGAGTTAATTCAAAAGGTAAAGATGTCACAAATTCTTTGGTATAATTTTCTTGAAATTTTATTTCTGGAGCTTTGGAAACACTAATAGTCTGACGAAGCATTTCTGCTCGCAATTGCAAAATAAATAATTCATCAAATTTCAATCTCTTTTCAGCATGATCTATTTCATCTTGATTTTCTGGAAAATGAATAGCTTTTATTGCTTCTTTCAACTCCATTATATCAGCCACATCACGGACATCATCTGGAAGCCAATCTTTTATCTCATCTATATAGTGTGTTACTTCACTAATCAAAAAACGTATTTGTTTTTGGGTGATACCAGCGGTAAGTGGATACATTGGCACTATACGAGCAGTATGCATTCCTCGTTCCCCATTCCTCACACGCTCATAAGACGGGCTAACCATTTGCAAACCAAACATATCTGATTTTACTTTACCAGAAAAAAACATTTCATCGCCTACATGCAAAGTTTTGCTAATAAAAGGTTGCCCAAACCACACAATTCTCAATCTTTCTGAACCATCAAAAATAAGAGCCTCCGTCACAATCTTTCTTTGACGTGAACTCCTTTTGCTGTTGATAAGTTCTATTTTGCCTTTTATAGTTACTTCTTGCCCTGCTTGCAAACTAGCAATAGTCAAAATAGAGCTATAATCTTCATAACGAAAAGGGAAATAAAACAACAAATCTTCTACTGTTTCAATACCAAGAGTGGACAATCTTTTTCCAAGAGTCTTACCTATTCTATTTAGTTTTGAGACTTTTTCCTTCAAATTCATAATATACTTATTGTAACAAAAAACTCCCTTTTTGGGGAGTGTGACTAGTGCTCTCGCTAAGAATCGAACTTAGATTATCAGTTCCGCAAACTGATGTCCTATCCGTTGAACGACGGGAGCTTATTGAAAATACGCAGAGATTATACTTCAAAATAAAAAACTTGTCAATCAAAAAACTTGATATTTTATTCAAGCCAATGTCTCAAAATCTATTTACTAATTACTCTTTACTATTTACTATCGTCTATTTACTATTTACTTTTTCTAATGAATACGCCATTTTCGACCCAACATATCACTAAAAGGTTCTTCTTCTTTTTCAATATTTTCTTCTATAAAAGAACGCAAAGTAACTCTAATTTCACTTGGATCATTGTCCATCAATGGTACACGCAATCTTGGTGTAAAATTACCCATTGTTTCTACATAAAGAATTTTTATTTGTTCTTCTGGATTATAAATAATATAAAATTCATCCAACTCAGAATAAGAATAAAATCGATCATTTACAATCACACCTAGATCAGTAATTCGAAAAGGTATAATAATAGGATCCTGATGAGATTGCAAAAAAATAATAATAATAAATAAAATCAAAATAAGAGAAAACAAAAAATTAGATGAAAGCAAAGAATAACCCATCAACACCACACCAATTATTCCCATAATAATATACCACGCTCGATTTCTTTCGTGTTGTTCATATTCTGGTATACTCCATTCATGTAGCACTTCTCCGATGTTTAAATTTTCTTCTATTTTTTTTGGCATAAATCTATATATAGAATTATATACATATAATAACATATTCCTCTTTTTTAGTCCATGTATTTTATTACACAAAACAAAATCCAAAATCATAAGTCCTAAATCCAAAATAATTTTAGTACCTAATTTATGATTTTGGATTTAGGATTTTAGATTCATAACAAATAAAAAACCTCTCCAAAAAAAGAGAGGTCTTTCAAAATTAAAATAAACTATTAGATATCTAGGTTGTCGATAGCACTAGTATCTACATCTTCAGTTATACGATTGTGAACAGGTGCAGACGATGACTCTGGTCTACGATGTTGTGAACCTTCTGGTTCATTGATCTTCAAGTTTACAAGTGCATTATTCTTAGCTCCAACAACTTTCAATAAAGTGCGGATAGCACGAACAGTGTTACCACGTCTACCGATAACATAACCGATATCAGTTGGATTTAGATCCAAAGTGATAAGCACACCACGTTCATCTACTGTACGAGTAGCTTTTACTTCGTCTGGATTGTTTACAATCGCTCTAACGACGAATTCGATAAATTCTTGATCTTGTACCATATCTTTTCCATGTTACATTGTTAATAAAATTTACAATTTTGACAAACTTCCTCGACAAAAAGAATATCTAAATTGCCAAAATATTATAGCATATAAATATCCACCGGTCAAGATATAAAAATAAAAAAATCTCGCATTTAGCAAGATTTTTAATTTCTATATTTTTATTAAGCTTTTGCTTCTTCTATTGCTTTTTCAACAGCAACTTTCTTAGCATTTTCTTTTTCTAGCTTTTCAGCTTTTTTAGCACTAATCTTGACTTTACGTTTGTCTGAAATAGTTACAGACTTTTTCTTTTTACCTTCGATAATACCTTCACGAACCAAAATATTGTTTACAGTATTAGATGTTTGAGCACCTTTACTTATCCAATATTTGATACGATCAGCTTTCAATTCTAATACTTTTGGAATTTGTATTGGATTATAACTACCCAAAATTTCCAAACTATTGTATTGTGTATCGCGACCATTTTCAGAAACAATCAAACGATAAGTTGGATTTTTTCTTTTTCCTATTCGTTGTAGACGGATTGTCAACATAATATTACTTTTTTATATAAATAAACCTTCTTGAGCGTGTGACGGTTTACGAGGACTATTCTAGCAGAACAGCCTTTTTTTGTCAAGTATCCGGTTTAAGACATCATTTTTAAATCCGTACAAGAGTAACCGGCCCCATCTTCAAATCTAATATTACAAAGAAATTTTTTACTACCTTTCTCTGTTTCTTTTTCAAAGAAAAATGGCATATCTTCTACCTGAGTAGACATTTCTCCGGTATTTATTGACTTACTTTTTTTGGCATAACCATTTTCCTTGTTTACTTTTTTTATAAAACTATCAATTTGTTTATGTACATATCCTTCAACTTTTGAAAATTTCATATTCTGTACATCAAGTTCTGACAACACTTCGTTTATAATTTGTTTTCTAAAAGAATCTATTCCTTCTTTTTCTAAAACACCCAAAGGCAAAGATTCATTGTATTCTGAAGAAATATTTTTTTTACCTGATTGATCTGCATCTTCTGGCATAGCATCTATTGCACTACGTATATCACCTATCCTGCTTTGTAATTCTTCAGGAGACAATTGTCCTTTGTATATAAGAGAACTATTTGTAACTCTAGATCTTTTATTTAAGTCAATTTGTGTATCATTTATATTACCTTCTTTATTTTTGGGTATTTTTTGTTCTACAGTTTCACTCAATTTTCTTATACCAAAAATTTTTTCTCCCATACAATAAAAATTAAATTAATTATCCAACTTGACACTAAGTAATTTACTAATACCATCATTGCCCATTGTCACACCATAAAGGACATCCACAGCGTGCATAGTCACTCTATTGTGAGTAATAATAATAAATTGTGATTGCATCGACAACTCACCAAGAATTTTGGTGAAGCGAGTAGTATTGGCTTCGTCTAGTGCAGCTTCTACTTCATCTAGAATTACAAATGGTGATGGATTGGTGTGCAAAATAGCACAAAGCAAAGCAATAGAAGTCATTGTTCTTTCACCGCCAGAAAGTGCTGAAATATTTTTAATCTTTTTTCCAGGTGGACAAGCATAGACTTCTACACCTGTTAGAATTTTTTTATTACGCGCCGTAGCCTTAGCGGAGTCGGATTCGTTTTCTAATTCTAAATTTTCCTCACCTTCTACGATCATCTCATCTTCATCTTTTTCAGTACCGTAAACTTCTACTAATTCAGCACTACCACCTTCAAACAATAGGTGAAAATAACGAGCAAATTCTTTTTTGATTTTGTTGAAACTTTCTTTGTGTTTTTTCTTCATCAATTTGTCTAGTTCGGCAATCATCTTTTCCAAATCAGCTGAAGCTTTGGACAAATCACCAAGCTCAAAAGAAAGTGAATCATAACGTGTTTTTATTTCTTCATACTCACCCATCACATTTTCATCTATTCCACCAATGAGTGACAATTGATATTTGTTTTTTTCAATTTCAATTTTAGTTTGTTCCAATTCATCTTCTCCAAATTTTTCTTCCAGCCTACTCAAAATATTACCAATTCCTTCTTGAAGCTCAGAAAATATTTCTTGCTCAAGATCTTCTCTGTGAGTTTGTAATTTTACAATTTCCATTTGTAATTGATGTTTTTCATCAGCCTGTTTATTTAGAGACAATTGCTCAGATTGCATACTATCTTGCAAAGCAAAAATTCTTTGTCTTTTTTGTTCTTCCTGCGAATTTAATTTTTCTATTTTTTTGTTTACTACTTCCAATCGTTTTTCTACATCTCCAATTTTTGTAAACACTTCATCTTTTTGACTAGAAAAAGTTTTCATCATATCACTGTATTCTGCTTTGGAAAGTGAATGCATGGATAATTCTTGTTTGAATTGAGAAAGCTCTTTGGAAACATCTCGCAAATTATTTTGTGACAAAGATATTTTTTCACTCTGGACTTGATCTTGCATACGCATTTCAAGGACATTTTCTTTGCGATTTTCTATTTCTATTTCCAATTTATCCAAAGTTATTTTGTTTTCCACCATCTCTTGTTTCAATTGTTCATAAGCATACTCACTGAAATCTTGACTTCCACCGGCAAAAGACAAAACACCTTTTTTGGCACGACGAAAACCGCCTTTCATCGAACCACTAGTTTCCATAATATCACCCTCCAAAGTCACCATACGCACTCTACCAATACCAATTTTACGTGAAGTATTGATATCTTCAACAATTAGTGTAGATCCAAAGACATAAGAAAATACATCTTCATAAACAAGATCATAATCTACCAAATTTACAGCCAAACCATAGACACCAGAAGTATGTTCAAGATCTTTGATATCATTGGATACAAAACGACCTCTAATTTTGTTTAGTGGTAAAAAAGTTGCAAAGCCAAGTTGCTGTTGTTTCAAAAATTGGATACAAGCTTGAGCCACAGCATCATCTTCTACTACAATAGAACCAAGATGAGATTGAGCAGCGACTTCTAGCGCTAGACGATATTTCTCATCCACCTTGGCAAGCTGAGCAACAAGTCCATGAACTTTGCCACCAAATTTACCAGGCACTTGCATAAGTATAGCATTGACAGCACGAAGTCCTTCAAATTGCACACTATCTTTTCCTTGTTTCAATTCATTTAGATTGTGTTCAATTTCCAATTGTCTATTTTGTAATTTTATTCTTTTGTTTTGCAATTCTTCCAAAGAGCTAGACAAACTTTTTATTTTTTCTAGTAATTCCAATTTTTTCTTATTTTGACTTTCTATATCTTTTTCAATATTTTTTTCTTGACCAACAAATTCGTCAATTTTGCTTTCAAGCCAACCGATATTTTGTTTACCAACTTTGCCAAATTCAGTTTGCAATTTTCCAGAAACTATTGATTGTTCTCTTTCTAAATTATTTTTTTCTTGAAAAATTTTCTGATATTCATCTTGTAATTCAGTAAATAATTCTTGTCTAGATTTTTCTTGCGCCAATTTGGCAAGCTCAGTCTGGACAGAAGTAAGACGAGTATTTACCTCTTCATAAGTCTTATTGACAATATCAAAATTAATTTGTAACTTGTCCAAATTTTCTGACAAATTACCATGCAAAGTAAAATAATATTTTTCTTGTAAATCACGCAAATCCATTTCTATTTCTTGTCTTTTTTCCAATTTACCAACCTGACGTTTCAAAGTTTTCAAATGTGGTTCTATTTCATGAAGCATAACTTCAGCTTGGGCAATATTTTCGGCTGTTTTATTCAATTTTAATAGAGCATGATGACGCTTGATTTGGAATTCTTTTATACCCACAGCCTCATCAAAAAAACCTTTGCGTTCAGCAGGAGTCTGTAACAATAGACGATCAATAGTACCCTGGCTAATCACAGAATAAGATCCTTGTCCAAATTGAGCTTGTGCTAACAAAATTTGTAAATCTATTAGACGAACAGAATTACCATTTAGCAAATATTCACTTTCACCAGAGCGGTACAACTTACGAGAAATCAACAATTCATCATACTCAATATCCACTCTTTTGTCAGTATTATCCAAAATCATAGTGACACTAGCCAAACCCATTTTACCTTTTCCTTCTGAACCAGCAAAAATAACATCTTCGCTTTTTTTACCACGAAGATGCTTCATACTTTGTTCTCCCAATACCCACCTGATAGCGTCAACCACATTACTCTTCCCACTACCATTTGGTCCAACTACAGCTGTAATACTATATTGACCATTTTTCTTTGGAGGAGCAAAATCCAAAGTTGTATTATTGGCAAATGATTTGAAACCATTTATTTCAAGCTTTTTTACGTACATAATTATAATTTTGCATTGTTTAAGATACAAGTTACAAGATACAAACAAATCCAAAATCCTAAACCTAAAATCCAAAGTGACTTTCGACTTTCTCGCGTAGACGAGTCCGCCTTTGGTGGAATGGACTTTATGGACTTTTGACTATTATACAACTTTTACCCGGAGTTGACAACAAAGCCAATGTCCTATATAATAAACCACTTTATAAGAAAGTAACTATGCCACACAGAATAGCCAAACAAATCCACAATGAAATCCAAAAACTGGACAATTTTTTGCTAGTTGCTCACCAAAATCCAGATGGAGATGCGGCTAGCTCTATTTCGGCTTTTTCTCAAATGCTCGAACAACTTGATAAAAAATATACTCTTTTTTGTAAGACATCTGTTTCCAAACAATTTGAATATTTGAAAAATATTCATCTCACTACTTCTGACCCAGCTATTTGGAACAAAAAATATGGTGCTATAATTGTCTTTGATTCTGGAAATTTGGCTTATGCTGGAATTGATGAATTTATCAAAAAACAAACTGACCAACTTATAATCAACATTGATCATCATACTAGTAATATTAAATTTGGACAACACAACTTGGTAGTAGACAACTCATCTTCTACAGCAGAAGTCATTTACAACTATTTTCTAGTCAATAAAATAAAAATCAATGACAATATGGCCACATCTCTACTGACAGGTCTTATCACTGATACAGACAACTTTTCCAATTCAGCTACTTCCAAAGATGCTTTATCAATGGCTAGTTATTTGATAAACAAAGGCGCTAGGTTCAAAAAAATCCATGATTATATTATTATGGATAAAAATGTAGCAATATTAAAATTATGGGGAATTGTTCTAAATAGATTAGAAGTCCACCAAAAAACAAATATAGCTTATACATATATACAACAAGCTGATCTAAAAAAATGTGAAGTGACTGAAGAAGAAATTGGTGGCTTATCCAATATGATGAACCATCTAAAAGAAGGAAAAGCTGTTTTTGTTTTTAAAGAAAAAACTAATGGTAATATCAAAGCTAGTACTCGCACTACACTTGAAAATGTTGACTTAGCAAAAATCGCTCAACTCTTTGGTGGCGGTGGACATAAGAAAGCTGCTGGATTTGAAATACCCGGACCAATAGAGTCAGCCCTTAAACAAGTTTGGTCCACAATTGAAAAAAGTAACCTTATAGTGTAATATTATAGATAGATAAATACGTTGGATATATATTAAAAGTTTGTCGAGATAAAAATGTTTTTAGCAGACTCAGCCAATCAGCAGATACAGCATACTCAGCACGTATATATTATCTCCATTGTATCTCTATTTTATCTCAATCTTATTATAACCTAACAATAAAATAAATAATCCTATATGGAAAACAATACACAAGACGTAAAATCTCAAATCTTAATTCCTACTATCATCGAAAAAACTACTTATGGTGAACGTGCTTATGATATTTATTCAAGACTATTGAAAGACAGGATAATTTTTCTAGGCACAGAAATCAATGATCAAGTAGCTAATATTGTAATAGCTCAACTATTATTTCTTGCTAATCAAGATCCAGAAAAAGATATCAAAATTTATATCAATTCTCCAGGTGGTTCTGTCACAGCAGGTTTGGCTATTTATGACACTATGCAATTCATCAAACCAGATGTCTCTACTATATGTATTGGTATGGCTGCTAGTATGGCTTCAGTACTTCTTGCTGCTGGTGCCAAAGGCAAAAGATTTTGTCTACCAAATAGCGAAGTCATGATCCACCAAGTGATGGGTGGTACCCAAGGTCAAGCTAGTGATATCAAAATTCACGCCGAGAGAATTCTAAAAATGAAAGACAACTTAAACGCAATTTTACAAAAACACACTGGCCAAAAATTAACAACTATTGAAAACGATTCAGATCGTGATAATTTTATGAGTGCACAGGAAGCTGTAAAATATGGTTTGGCTGACAAAGTGATTGAGAAATAAAATATTTAAAAACAAAAACCCCCCGCCTTTCGTGAAAAGCGGGGGTTTTTACAGTGTAATCTTTTTTATAATCAGTGAAACTTGTCCGCCTTGGGTGGATCAATGTCAAAAAAACTCCTCTATACAATTAAGTATAAAGGAGTATTTAAAAGATTAAGGAATTTGTGTGTCCTTACCTGATCCAAGAAGATGTGTTCTAGGTCAACAGCGAGCCTTAGCCTGCTCAAGCCTATAACACATCCCCATGCTTGTCGTGGATACAGGAAGATACTTTTTAAAGTTACAAACTAACAAATAAAAAAGCATTTTCTTGAACCCTCGTCCTGCCCCACGAAACTCTGTGAAACAAGAGTGTAGTGTGGGTCGTGGATACAGGGTAATATATACTTAAAATTATCAAATATATACTTACTCTAGATCCGAGAATCGTAATTACTTGCACAAGTAGTTTCAAAATCTATAATTATTATTACTTGATATCTATCTTTCTAGATTGTGCCTCAATAAATACGACTGATCATAATACCACAGAAACTTAATCTTGTCAATAGAAACAATAGACACAAACAAAAAATGGCTTATTTAAGCCATTTTTATAACAAAAGTATCCACAAACTAATTGGCTACAGGATCAATAGTATCAAGAGGTGTACTACTTGGAGTATTGATAGTAGAACTACCAGTTTCTACAGGAGGATTTACTTCTGCAGGTTTATTTGGATCTATACCCACCAAACAAATTTTTGACAAAGGTCTATAATAACTTTCAAAAACTCTATCTTCTTTTGTACCATCAGCCAAAATACGTGTATAAGTAAAGGAAGTTTCTGCACCATTGAATTTTGGTTGACAAGTAATTTTGCCAGGAGGCAAACCTGTAGTCTCAATCCTCTGATCACCAGCAGGTGCTGGTATCCATCTTGAAACTATTGGTAATGAATAAGAACCTTTTCTACCATCACTTGTTCCCCAAAAATAAATATACAAATCAGCAGTTTTGGTATTCATTTCTACAGTCAATAAAATATTGTGCCCAGTATCATTTAGAAATCTGAAATCAGGACGTGGCTGATAAATAGTAGCATCAGTTCCAGGATTACCATTGGTCAAATCATTGTAATAAGAAACTACCAAAGAATGATTTTTTCTTTCAGTAATCTTTAGACCAGAATTCATAGCAGCTCGAAACATAGTCGTACCAACTTGGCAAAGTCCTCCAGCAATCTCTGGTAATTCTTGATCCCCTTTTATCACTAATTCTGGATAATACCCGTCAGCAATTGTAAAAGGTTCCAAAGTTTGCACCAAAGAAAAATTTTCATCAGGTTTGATAAGCAAACCATCTAATTTGTCCATCACAGCGTGCTTGATATTTTTGATACGATTAGCAGGACTACCAATAAATTTGGAATGACCAACACCTAATATTTCTGAAATTCCCAAATCATTGACATCTCCTGTTTTTATTTTTGGTTCAGTTTGTTTGTTTATTAGATTTATATTTTTGACAATTCCTTCATCGTACAAAGTCCTACTTGTAAAAGCTTTGTCAATGGCTTGCAAAGTAGCATCTATATCTACAGCCACACCTGGTCTTGAGCCACTAAATTCTATGACTTTACCATTGTCACCAATTTGAAATTTGGCGTCTTGTGCTTGGACATTTACTTCTGGACCAATTTTATTGGACAAAAAGTCTGTTGTAGAAACTGAATTCAAAACAAAAACCAAATTGTTATCAGCATCTCTTTGTATTTCCAACCAACTAGACATCATATCAGTCGTAATAGACCAAGAATGTTTGAGTGTGGTATAAGGATCTACATAAGATATTGTAAGAGGACCATTATCAAAAATATTTTGTAAACGGCCAACAATTTTTGAAACATCATTTTCATTTATGGTTGGTAATTTGACAGCAGAAACAATTTTGATATAAGGAACTTGAAAATTTGACCAAGATTTCAAAATTTGTCCACTTACCATATCATAATCAAAAGAAAATCCTTCTGTTGAAGAAACTATTTTGTAATCCAATGGTTTCAAAGAATTTATTTTTACAGAAGCATTGACTGGTTCAGTAATATAACCTAATAGATAATTATGTATCTGATCAAATATGCCATTTTTATCCAACTTAACATAACTTAGACTTATATCTGGTTTACTCATCATAACCAAAATAGCTGTCACAGTATCTGAAAGTAAATTATTATTTTTACGATAAGCTATCAAACTATCTACTTCATCATTAATATTCAATTGGATCAAATCTCTAACATCTTCACCACCAATAATAGTCGGATAAAGCACAAAATCTTTTTTTTCATCATCCAAAGAAAAACTAAAATGTATTCCTTCGTTCAATAATTTACTATTCATATCTTGTAAATAACCAGACAAAGTCGTCTTGTCCATACCACCTATATATACACCTCCAAGATAAACACCTGGTAAAACTTTGTCTTGATAATTGTAAGCATATACAAAAACACTAGTCAAAAAAACTGAACACAAAGCTACAAATATAATAACCACAACCCAAACACGTTTCCAAGAAAAATTATTAAAAAAAATTTTGAACATAATTATACAATTAACTAATCATCTATTATTTCAATAGAGATTTTATTATCTTTTTTTTGTTTTGGAATAGACACAAACAATACACCATTTTGAAATTTGGCATGAGCCAAATCCCCTTTGACATCGACTGGCAAAACTATAGTACGAGAAAATACTCCCCAAAAACATTCTTCATAATAATATTCTATATCACTTTCATTTTCAAGTGGAGAATATCTTGTACCACGAATAGTCAGAAGATCATTGTGCACTAAGACTTCTATTTTGTCTGGTCTTGCACCAGCCATAGTAGTAACTACAAAAAGATGAGTGTCATTTTGGGCAACATCTACTGCTAGTTTACCTTCAGTGTTTCCTTCTTCTACCCAATCTTTGAAATCATCAGAACTACGAGGACTAGCAGAAACCTCCATAGCGTCATTTTTTATATTTTCCAAAACCATAGCAAAACTATGATCATTTTTTTTGTTATTCATATATAGCCAAATTATAACAAAAATAATAAAAATAGTAAACAACAAAAAAATAATTCCAATATGAATTATTTTTTGCGGAGAGATAGGGATTCGAACCCTAGGAAGGTTTGACCCTTCAACGGTTTTCAAGACCGCCGCCATAGACCACTCAGCCATCTCTCCTTTTTCAACTTTTGACAGTTGACAATTGACTATTAACTTTTTAGTTAATGATTAATTGTCAAATGTGAATTGTTAAATGTTATATTTAGCGGAGAAGGCGGGATTCGAACCCGCGGTCCGGTTTTATCCAGACAACACATTAGCAGTGTGCTCCTATAGGCCTCTCAGGCACCTCTCCTTCAACAACTTTTGACAGTTGACAATTGACTATTAACGAAAATGTCAACTGTCAATGGTTAGACCTGGCGGAGAGACAGGGATTCGAACCCTGGGTCCCCTTGCGGAGACTGCAGTTTAGTAAACTGCTGCTATAGGCCACTCAGCCATCTCTCCCTCTACAAATTTACTCTAAAACGTAAATATTGTATCTCAAAAATATAATATTGTCAACTTAACTTATACTTATGTATATTAGTCAAAAGTTCTTAAAGTCCAAAGTCTATAAAGTTCATAAAGTCTAAAGTCATTATATAAAAATATAATATCTTTAGAATTAAAACTTTATAGACTTTATAGACTTTTGACTAATTTATTGTTTGACTACAAAGAAATTACAGTCTATAATATAAAGGTAATTTTTAATAATAAACATGAAAAAAAATAAACTCAAATTGATAGCAATTATTGTTGTCACTATTGTACTAATTGCAACTGGTATATATCTCATTGTTTCTTACAACAACCAACCTGGTAAACTAGATGACTTTACCAAATGTTTGCAAAAACAAGGAGCAACGTTCTATGGTGCATTTTGGTGTCCTCATTGCAAAGAACAAAAAGCTGAATTTGGTAAATCTGCCAAATACCTTCCTTATGTCGAGTGTTCAGCTGCTAATGGCAGTAGTCAACTACCAGTTTGTAATAATCAAAAAATTGACGGCTACCCGACTTGGATCTTTGCTGATGGCAGTAGACAGTCTGGTAAAATTGAATTACAAGATCTAGCAAATAAAACTTCTTGTGTATTACCAAAATAATATATGACTGAAATAATAAACAAAATTCTAGCTCTAGCTACTGTACTAGCTGATATATTTCTTATTTTAGCTATATTATATTTTTGGTTTACCAAAGGTACAGACAAAATAAAATCTTTCTTTGAAAAAAATGGTTTGCTACTAGCTTGGTTAGTAGCTCTATCTTCTACTATTCTTAGCCTATACTATTCTGAGATAGTAGGTTTTCCACCTTGCTCATTATGTTGGTGGCAGAGAATCTTTATTTATCCACAAGCTATCATACTAGGAATGGCTTATTTCAAAAAAGATTTCAAAATAGTGAGCTATGATTTAGCCTTGTCTGTCGTAGGAGCAGTAATTGCTTTTTATCAAAATTATATTTATTACGGTGGTACACAATTCTTGGCTTGTGACAGCTCACCTACTGCAATATCTTGTACTAAATTATATATATTTGAATTTGGTTATGTGACTATTCCTGTCATGTCTCTTACTGCGTTTTTATTGATGATTTTGTTTTTGAAATTACAGAAAAAAGCGTGAAAACAATAAAGCATTAAAACATGAAAATATAAAAATATTTCCGCCCAAGGCGGATCCGCCTTGGGCGGAAAAGCACTAGAACATATCCACAAAACTTTCCCAAAATAAAAAAATCTGTTATAATAAACTTACTTAAAAATAAACAAGACGTCATCCCAAATTAGACGTTTTTCATAAGAAAGATGTCGAAACAAGTTCGGCATGATGATGATAAAGTCAGAATAACGTCTAAATTAAATTTAAAAAAAATAATATCTAAACTATGAAATACTTCAATCCTCCTCGGGACAATCTAAAAGGTAAACAAAAAGATATTATGGATCAATCCAAAAAGATTGCTTCTTTTGATAAATATTGGTTTTGGCATGGACTTTTTCATTCACACCAAGCTTTAAAAAAACAAAATGCGTCTGGTTCACTTGATGCTAACAACCGTCGCCTCCGTCACCTCAAACTCCAAATCCTCCTTCACTACTTCCGCAATTTTTTCTTATTCCCATTTTTTTTATTCAAATTCCTTCTCCCTTCATTTATGAAGGGAAAGAACAATGTCTGGAAGAACATAAAAACAATCATAAAAGAAAAAGAATTTAAACCATTAAGAATAGCAATAC
>JBAYUH010000023.1:0-13468 GCA_041675185.1 Candidatus Magasanikiibacteriota bacterium
GAAAAAAAATTTCTTTCAAAACTATTATTTAGAAGACTGTAATAATTTTTGTATTTGAGAAAGATCAATTTGCGAAGTAGAAGAAGAGTTACCATGTAGTAATTTTGTAAGATCAAAAATAGAAGAAGAGCCACCACCCAAATATTGACCAAAATATTCATTGAGTTTGGCTAAAATATCTGGAAAATAAATAATACCAAGAATAATAGGTGCCACGATCAAAAGCAAGCGTAAATAATTTCCAATAACCATCATAGTCAAACGACGCTTGATTTTTTTGTTTTGGTTATAAATTACTTGTGACCATTTGATATTTTTTTCTATTAATTCTTGCAAACTTTGGTGAGTAGAACTACCAGCAGTTTCTGTACTAGGATGATCTGTTCCATAAAAATGTGAACCAACATATTCTGGTACTATAGTATTTGTATCGTCTATTTTTTTATTTTCTACTTTCTTTGCTGTTTCTGTTGGTTTTTTGACCACTTCTTCTTGAGGCATAAAATTAATTTTAGAGATTAAATATTTTTTGGATAAATGTTAAAGAGAATTTACTTCTTTTTTGAAAGTACTAACATCTTCGAAAGCTCGATAGATAGAAGCAAAACGTATATAAGCTATTTTATCAAATTTTTTCAAATGTTTCATGACTATCTCACCAATTTCTTTGCTAGCAATTTCACGTTTATTTTTCTTTTGTACATCTCGTTCAATATTGTGAATCATTCTGTCGAAACTCTCTTGCAAAAATGGACGCTTAGATAAAGAATGCATAATCCCCTTTTCTATTTTGTTGCGTGAATAAGTTTCTCTCTTACCATCGTTTTTCACAACCACAATATCTAATAATTCCATTTCTTCAACAGTCGAAAATCTATATTGACATTTGTTACATTCTCGTCTACGACGCACAGCAAAACCATCTTGAGTCATTCTAGAGTCAACAACTTTTGTTTCTTGTGAATTACAGACTGGACAGTGCATAGCTTTAAAAGTAAATAGTGAATAGTAAATAGTAAATAGTGAAAAATAAATAGTAAATAGATTTTTAATCGTTTTTATTTATTTGATTATTTGTAGATTTTATAAGTCCACAAAGAATTTTGTATCCTTCAAAGCATATAATTTTGATTTTGTTATAATCTTCATCTGGGATATAATTCAATTCATGAGCCAATATAAGATGATTTTGACATTCAGTATTTGATCCTCTGGCTTGGTAATAAAATCTAAGTTTATCCTTAATATAATATCTACCATAACCTTCAGCAATGTTTGCTGTAATAGAAGATGATGCACGTCGTATTTGATCTGTTAGTCCAAACATTTCTTCACGAGGAAAACTTTTGGTAATTAAATAAACATTGAGAACAAACTCGTGATTCTTTTTCCAAGCAATAAGATCTGTAAAATGTTTTATGTCTTGTATTTGCATGAGATTAACTATTTACTGTTGTCTATTTACTGCTTACTATTGTCTATTTACTACAATCTATTTTATTTCCAAACTAATGCTCGAAACAATATCTTTCAAACTTTTTTCAAAATCAACAGAATAATTTACTTTGAAATTTGTTTTTATTTTTTCAGTACCAATATGAAAATAGACGATATATTCTCCAATATTTTCAGTCAAAAAAGATTTTATTTTAGGAAGATTAGTTTCCAAAACTTCTTTACTAATATTTATAATAACATATTTATCAGGTATTTTGCTAATTTTTTCTTCAACAGGCTTGTTGACAGAAACCAAATAGCTACTAATTTCAGCAATATTTTGTTTTGTTAGGACATAAGCTTTTTCTACAAAAATTTTGTTATCCCCTTCTTCTTTTGGTGTTTTTCCGACTACACAAACTACATTCCCTTCTTGCCAAGAGTTTTTGGTTTCTTCGTATGTTTTTGGGAAAATTAGAAGTTCTATTCTACCTGTCATATCTTGAATAGTTGCAAACATCATCACACTTCCTTTTTTAGTAATCATTTTTTTGAGTGAATCAATAACACCTCCAACCACAACCCAAGCGTCCCTATCAAAACTTTCAATATTAGCAATATTGATAGTTTTGTTTTTCAAAAATTTTTCATAATAAACAAAAGGATGAGAAGAAACATAAATTCCTAATAAATTTTTCTCCCAAACTAATTTTTGTTCCATAGTAGCCAGTTGGGCATTCTGCAAAGTAATTTTGGAATCTACATCTATACTAGTCCCTGCAAAAAGTGAATCTTGGTTAGTATTCTTTTTGTCTCTACCTTGACGAAGATAAAGTAAAATATTTTCTATACTTGCCATAAGTACAGCTCTATCAATACCAAAACAATCAAGTGCTCCAGCTTGAGCTAGACTTTCCAAAGATTTTTTGTTTAGATCTTTGTCCTCTACTCTATCAATCAAATCTTCCAATTTTTTGTATGGTCCATTTTGTTTTCTCTCACGATAAATCACTTCACAAATATGTTCACCAACATTTTTGACACCACTAAGTCCAAAACGGATACGACCTTTTTCATCAGGTTTCGAGACCATTGCAAAAGATTTGAAACTTTCATTGACATCTGGTGGCAAAACATCAATACCAATACGACGACATTCTCCGACAATTGCTGAAACTTTGTCAGCATCTCCAGACTCAGCTTGAAGAACAGCAGTCATATATTGTACAGGATAATGTGCTTTCATATATGATGTTTGATAAGCCACAATTCCATAACTAGCTGCATGAGCTTTGTTGAAACCATAAGCAGCAAACGGTTCAATTGCTCGCCACATTTCATCTATAACATCTTTTTTTATTTTACCAACATTTAAACAACCATCATAAAATTTTATTTTTTGTTTGGCCATTTCTTCAGGAATTTTTTTGCCCATGGCTTTACGAAATTTGTCAGCTTCCATCCAATCGTATCCAGCTAGATGAATAGCTGTCAACATCACATCATCTTGGTAAACAAGTAACCCGAAAGATGCTCCCAAATATTTTTTCATACGTGGATCTAAATATTTGACTTCTTCTGGATGATATTTTCTTTTGATATATTCAGGAATAGATTCCATCGGACCTGGACGATAGAGAGCTACCATTGCCATAATATCATTGATATCTGTTGGTTTTAGTTCTTTGAGCCAGCGAGTCATGCCTGAGCCACCGAGCTGAAAAGTGCCCATAGTTTCACCACGAGCCAACATTTCAAATGTTTGCTTGTCATCAAGTGGTAAATTATAAATGTCTATTTTTTCACCTGTAGTTTTTTCTACGATCACCATAGAATTCCCCAAAATAGAAAGATTGCGAATTCCAAGAAAATCATTTTTCAAAACTCCAGCAGTTTCTACAGCATGCATCTCATATTGAGTTATAATTCTGTCTCCACCAGTTTCTCGTTGGACTGGAGTGAAATCAGTAAGAGCTGTCGGAGAAATTACTACACCAGCAGCATGAATAGAAGTATGACGATTGCAACCTTCTACTTTTCTTGCCAAATCAATCAGACGTTTGACCTCAGAATTTGTATCAAACAACTTTTTCAAATCTGGTTCTTCTGTCAAAGCTCTGTCTATGGTCATATGGAAGCCTTGTGAACCTTGTGGAATAAGTTTTGATACTTGATCACAGAAACTATACGACATGCCCAAAGCACGACCAACATCACGAATACTGGCACGAGCAGCCATCGTTCCAAAAGTAATAATCTGAGCTACCTTGTCTGCACCATATTTTTCTGTCACATATTTGATCATATCACCACGACGATCATCAGCAAAATCTGTATCCACATCAGGCGGACTAGGACGAAAAGGATTTAAAAAACGCTCAAACGGTAGATGAAAACGCATTGGATCTACAGTAGTAATACCCAAAACATAAGAAACAAGAGAACCAGCAGCAGAGCCTCTAGTGGATTCTACAATACCATTTTTCTTAGCATAACCAACATAATCACCTACACACAAGAAATATGGTGAGTAGCCTTTGGTTTTGATAATATCCAATTCGTAATCAAGTCTATCTGTCAATTCTTTGGTAATTTCTTTATAAAACTTTGGAGCAGCTGCAAAAGCTTGTTCGCGCAACACTTCATCATAAGTTTTTCCTTTTGGAATATCTACTGGCGCAAAATGCCAATTGTTGAGTGGAATTTCTATATTTATTCTTTCAGCAATTTTGACTGTATTTTCCAAAGCTTCTGGAACATGACGAAAACGAGAAACAATATCTTCAGCAGTATTGAGTGATCTATCTACTTGACGATAATCCTCTCTGTCAGTTTGACCGACTTTCCAACCATTGGCAATACAACGCAAAATATCTTGAGCCTCTGCTTCAGAAAAATCTAAATAGTGAACATCACGTGTTACAACAAGCGGTATTTCTGTGTCTTTTGATAATAAAATAAGTTTGGTATTGACATCAAGTTGTCCAGAAATTGCTGGGTGATCTTGCATTTCCAAATAAAAATTTCCTTTGCCAAAAATATCTTGTAGTTCCAAAGCAACTTTTTTGGCTTCAACTATTTTGTTATTTTTTAGTAACTGTGGAATTTCACCTTCAATCGGACCAGACAAAGCAATTATACCAGTCGCATATTCTTGCAATAATTCTCTATCTATACAAGGCTTGTCATGATAAAATCCTTCCAAATGTCCACGTGAAGAAAGACGCATCAAATTCTGATAACCTACAAAATTTTCAGCTAACAAAATCAAACGATAAATATTTTTTTCTTCTTCCAAATTATTTCGACTACCAGACATCACATAAGCTTCAAAACCAATAATTGGCTTTATTCCCTCTTCCAAACATACTTGATAAAATTCAATCGCCCCATACATCGAGCCATAATCAGTCAAAGCTATAGCCTTAAAACCTTTGGTTTTGGCAGCTTTAACAAGCGGTTTTACCTTAGTAAGACCGTTCAAGAGTGAAAAATGGGAGTGAACATGTAGGTGTACGAAATCCATAAATTAACGTGGCTTACAAGGCTTACAAAGCCTACAAGGCTTACATATTTGAATAACTAAATCAAAATGCTTTTGCAATTAAAAGCCTTTGTATTTTACGTTAAACCACAGTAAAAATCAAGTTACAAAAAATAGCTCTATTATCATATTGTTATACTGTTAAATTGTGATTTTATGGATGACAATACATCAATACGACAATTAGACAATCCAAAAAAATAAAAACACCTATCCGATTAGACAGGTGCTCCTTAATTCTTAATCCTTATTTCTTACTATTTTTTTTACTTACTCTATCACCAAGTTTATCTGCTAGCTTACCAACAATAAATTTTTCTACCAAACCAGACAACATACTACTCACTACACCCATCTTACTAGACAAATGGTCTACTTTGTCACGCATAAAAGTGACAGCTTCGCTGATAAGCTCTAATTTCTCTGTGAGCATCTCAGTAATTTTATTTATATTACGTAAAGTTCTAGCTGCTTGATAAAGCAACCAGCAAAGAAAAATCGTAAACCAAAATATAGATAGCGACAGAACTACAAAAAGTAGATCTTTACTTGTTTCAAACATAGGACAGGCGTGTTTAAAAATTAAATTTAATTTATTATACCACTTTTTTTAAATTAAACAAAATTATTATTGTATTTACCTCACTTCAGCTCCTACACTTTTCTTCAACTTTTCCAAAACTTGTTTGTGAATTTTTTCTACTTCTTCTGTTTCCAAAGTTTTCTTACTTGATTGGTAAGTAATGTGATAAGCTATACTCTTCTTTTCTTTACCGATTTTGTCACTTTCAAAAACATCAAATAAATCTACTTCCACAATTAAATTACTAACTGATTTGATTATATTTAATATTTCTAGATTATTGACTTTTTTGTCCACGAGCAAAGCAACATCACGCAAAACACTAGGATATTGAGAAAGTATTTGATAATTATTTTTTTCTTTTACAAAATACAATACTTTGTTCAATGATATTTCTAATACGGCAACTCTAAAATCAATACCAATATTTTTTTGTACAGCAGGATGAAGCTCGGCAATATGTCCCACAACCACTTCTCCAACAAAAATATTGGCAAAACGTGCTGGATGTAAATAACTTTCTGATATTTCTGATATTTCTTGCAAAGAAAAATCTATGCCACAATCTGAAAATAAAGTTGCCAAAACATTGGACACTTCCAAAAAAGGTTTATCATTATTTTTGGAACCATAGACAACAGAAAGTAGTGTATCTTGTTGTGGCAAAAGTTCATCACTATTTTCTTGCATACGATTTCCAGGTTCTTCACTATGGAAAACTTTACCTATTTCAAACAAAGCAACTTCGTCAAAATTATGACTATTCTTTTCCAAACTTTCTAGCAAATTTGGCAAAAGACTGCGTCGTAAAAATGGTCTATCTTTGGCAATAGGATTGCTCAACTCCAAATAATCTTTTTTGTCTAAAAATAATTTAGACAAAATTTGTGGTGAAACAAAAGAGTAATTATAACATTCAGCATAGCCACAAACTTTGGAAAGTACTTGTTCTACACATCTTTCCAATTTTCTTAGTTTATTTTGTTTTGGTGGATTGATTACAAACTCTGGCAAAGTAGCTTGTATTTTGTCATAACCAAAAACACGAGCTATTTCTTCTACCAAATCTTCTTTGATACTAATATCTTTGGTAGCACGCCATGTAGGAATTTTTACTGACATGATTTCTTTTTTTTCAGTAACCACAAAACCCAAATTTTCCAAAATACTTACAAAATCTTTTTTGGTAATTTCTAATCCTAATTTTGTTTTTACAAAATCAAGAGAAATTTCCAAAGGTCCTTGATTTAGACTAAAAGATTTGACATCTACTAATTTACTCACCACTTTAGCTTCAGGACAAACTTGCAAGACAAGTTCCACTGCTTTTTTCATAGCCAACTCAGTCATGTTTGGATCAAGACTTTTTTCAAAACGAGATGAAGAATCACTACGAAGTCCCAATCTAGTAGAAGTCTTTCGAATAGATGAAGCATTGAAATTGGCTGATTCGAAAATAATACTAGTAGTTTCGTCTTTTATTGCACTATTTTGACCTCCCATCACACCAGCAAGAGCCAAGATCTTTTCACTATCAGCAATTACCAAATCATGAGAATTCAATTCATATTCATTGTTATCCAAAGCAATAAATTTTTCACCACCACTAGCTTTTCTAACAAAAAGATTATTATCCTTAATTTTTGACTTATCAAACGCATGCATTGGCTGACCCAAATCCAACATAACAAAATTGGTAATATCTACAATATTGTTGATAGAATTTAGTCCTACACTTGCCAATTTATTTTTCAACCATTCTGGAGATTCTGTAACTTTGACATTATCAATTGCCAAAGCCATATAACGATGACAAAGATTATGGTCTTCCACTTTTACATTTAATTTGTAAGAAACTTTTTTTGGAATTTTAATTTCTGAAATTTGATAATCTTTTATTTTTTTATTAAATAAAACAGCAACTTCACGAGCCAGACCATAATGTCCCCACAAATCTGGACGATTGGAAAGTGATTTATTGTCAACATCTAAAATAGTATCATCAAGACCTAAAGCTTTGGCAATATTTTCACCTGGTTTGGATTTGAATTCTGACAAATCCAAAATTTCTTTTTCACTTTTACTTGGATACATTTCGCCCAAACCAATTTCTTCTGAAGCACAAATCATACCAAATGATTCTAGACCACGGATCTTAGCTTTTACCAGCTCTACCAATTCCCCTTCACCATGCCATTTTACTTTGGCGCCAATTTTTCCAAAAACAACTTTCATACCTTCTACAACATTACTACCACCACAAACAACTTGGAAAGTTTCGCTACCATCAAATACACTACAAACACTTAGTTTGTCAGCATCAGGATGTTTCTCCACCTTTTTTACAAGTCCAACTACAATATTATCAAAATTTTTATTTTGTTTCACAACTTCTTCTACCTCAACAGTACTTGCTTTCAATTTTTCAGCCACTTCTTCAGCTGAGATTGACTCAGGTAAATCTACATATTGTTTTAACCACTTAAATGAAATTTGCATATTTATATTTTAAAACTGTTGTAAAAACCTCAAATCTCCACTTTCCAAATGTCTGATATCTTCTATACCATATTTGAGCATCACAAGTCTAGTCAAACCAAAACCAAAAGCAAAACCTTGATAAATTTTTGGATCAATATTTCCAGATTTTAGAACATGAGGATGAATCATACCTGCACCAAAAATTTCTAGCCAACCAGTATTTTTGCAAACTCGACAACCTTTTCCTTTGCACAAAAAACAAGTTACTTCACCATTGACACCCGGCTCAACAAATGGATAAAATTTTGGTCGAAGTTTCACCTGAGTTTCTTCACCATAAAGATGTTTGACCATACTCTCTATCACACCTTTCATATGTCCAAAAGTGATATTTTTGTCTATCACTACACCTTCCAATTGGTGAAAAGTGTGTTCATGGCGAGGATCAGTAGCTTCATTACGAAAAACTTTTCCAGGTACAATCATACGAAGCGGTGCTCCATATTTTTGCATAGCACGTACTTGAACTGAAGATGTGTGAGTACGCATAACCCAGTTGTTATGGTCCTTGATAAAAAAAGTATCTTGCATGTCACGAGCAGGATGATCATCTGGAATATTTACTGCTTCGAAATTGTAATATTCACTTTCCAATTCAGGACCATCCAAAACCATAAAACCCATAGAAGTAAAGAAATCTTCCAAATCATTTTGCACCAAAGTCACAGGATGCAAAGATCCGTGTCTTTCACGAGGTAATTTTGGTTGAGTAATATCTATTTTTTCTGTTTCTAACAAACTTTCCCATTTTTTATTTTCTAATTCTTGTTTTTTTTCTTCGTATATTTTTTCCATTTCCACTTTGACATCATTAGTCAACGCTCCAACATTTTTTCTTTCATCTCCAATTAATTCTTTTAGACTTTTCATCATATTAGTCATCTCCCCAGCCTTACGAGAAAAAAATTCGTTATACAAACTATCCAGACTTTCTAAGTCTGTAATTTTTTTTAATTTTTCATCGAAATCTTTTTTTAATTTTTCCAATTTATTTTTCATAATTTTATGTTGTAAATGATATAGATGTTGAAATTGTTGTAAATGTTATAAGTGTTATATTAGAACAATTTAGCCACATCTCTCCAAGTCACAATTACTACCAAAACCATAAGCAATAGGAAACCAATAGTATGAGCCAATTGTTCATATTTCATTGGTACTGGTTTGCGTAATATTTTTTCCAAAATAACAAAGACAATTCTACCACCATCAAGAGCAGGCAATGGCAAGATATTGATAGCTGCCAGACTAAGAGACAACATGGCCGTAACATTGAGTAAATAATTGAAGCCAAGTTTGGCACTTTGTCCAACAATAGTAGCAATTCCTACTGGACCAGACACATCGAAAAGTAAACCTTGTCCTAAAATAAGATTTTTTAATAAAAAATAAAATCCTATAAAAACATTCACTAATACTATAAATGTTGCAGAAAATCCTTTGTAAATTGCCAAATACCATGGATACTTGATTACTCCAGCATCAGCAAGAGCAATGCCAAATTTTGGTGTATCAGCATTTTTGATAATTTCTGGCGTCATTTTTATTACCAAATCTTGACCAGATCTTTCTATCAACAAAGAAGATTCTTCTGTACTATGTGAATTTACATAATCAATCAATTTTTGAGAATTTATTTCTTCACCCAATAATTTATCGCCTTCAAACCAGACCATATTGGACTGGCCAATACGCAATATTTTGTCACCAAATTGTAGACCTGCAGTTTTGGCAGGAGAATTATCTTCTACTTGTTCGACAACCACACTAGCCTTTTCAACTACAATAGCTTGAGGGTCAATACCACCTGACAAATCAGTTGGCAAACCAATCATAAAACCAATGCTAAGAACAACACAAGCCAAAATTACATTCATCACGACACCAGCGGACAAAACAATAATACGTTGCCAAGCTTTCTTGGCACCAAAACTATCACTTTCTTTGATAGATTCACCATTTTCACCTTTTATTTTTACAAAACCACCAAGAGGTAATAAATTTATAGACCAAAGAGTTGCTGGAAATTCTTCACTTTTTTCCTTGCCACCAACAGTATTTGACAAAGTAGATTGTGAAGTTTCTTTTTGCGCTTGTGTTTTGCCATTGCCAAAAATCCAAACTATTTTTTTGGTATTTGGATCACGATAAAAACCACCGATGCGTGGAGGAAAACCAAAACCAAATTCAAAAACTTTCATACCACTCATACGAGCAGTAATAAAATGACCAAATTCATGTACTACAACCAAAATTCCCAAAATTAAAATAAAAAGCAAAACAGTTAACATAGTGTGAAAAATTACAAATTTGTTATTTAATTAAATAAAATCTAAATATCTAAATATTGACTAATTTGTCATAAGTATAGTAAAATATACTCAGAAATAATAATGACATTATGTCATAATTTAATTTATTTATCAATAGTGGAAAATTTATTCCACATTAAGACAACAATATATGACTGCACTGTATGTTATTTTAGCCATTGCCGTCCTAGCCATCTTCTGGATGGTAGGTGTTTACAATGGTCTCATCACCCTTCGCAACCGTGTCAAAGAAGCTTGGAGTGATATAGACGTCCAATTGAAACGTCGTCATGATTTGATTCCAAATCTGATTGCTAGTGTCAAAGGTTACATGGTTCACGAAAAAACTTTACTTGAAAATGTTACCAAATTCCGTGCTGAAGCTATGACTGCTCAATCATCTGGTGATACTCAAGCTATGGCCCAAGCTGAAAACAAACTTGGTGGACTAATGCGTGATATCAAAGTTGCCATGGAAGCTTATCCAGATTTGAAAGCCAATCAAAATGTCACCCAACTTATGGATGAGCTTTCAGATACTGAAAACAAAATCCAAGCTTCACGTCGCTTTTACAATGGTCAAGTTCGTGATTTCAATACTAAAATTGAAGTATTCCCAAACAACATGATTGCTGGAATGCTAAAATTTGAAAAATTCAATTTCTTTGAAGTAGAAAATGTAGAAGAAAGAGAAAATGTGAAAGTGGATCTAACTACTAGTAAATAGTAGACAGACAACAGTAAATAGTACAAATTGAAAAACCTATTTACTGTTTACCATTTACTATTTACTATTATCTATTTACTAAAAATATCTTAATAAAAAAAGTAAACATCAAAACAAAAATATACTAAACAAAACTTATTTATGTACTCCCAAATTGACAGTAACAAACGCAAAACCAATATACTTATTGTCATCTTCACCATATTTGTGCTAACCATTGGTTGGTTTTTGGATTATTATATGGGTTATAGTTATGGTGCGGTAGTACTTGCCATGATTGTATCAGTCATTATGACTCTAGTCAGTTATTACAAAGGCGATAGTATTGCTCTAAAGTCAACTGGCGCTGTTGAAATAAACAAAGAAACTAATCCTTATGTTTATCACATGGTTGAAAATTTGGTCATTACTGCTGGGATACCAATGCCAAAAGTCTATGTCATAAATTCAGAAGCACTAAATGCTTTTGCCACTGGACGCGATCCTGAGCATGCTTCTATCGCTGTCACTTCAGGAATTGTAAAGGCTCTAGAAAATGAAGAATTGGAAGGTGTACTTGCTCACGAAATGTCTCATATCAAAAATTATGATATTCGTGTTATGACTATTGTCGTAGTATTAGTTGGTACTATATCTCTACTTTCCAACTGGTTTTTTCGTGCTCGTATGTTTAGCAGTGGACGTCGTAGTTCAAATAATAACGAAGGGAATGCTGGTGGTATAATTATGATTATAGGATTAATTTTACTCATACTATCACCTATCATTGCCAATCTTATCAAACTAGCAATTTCTCGCAAACGTGAATATCTTGCTGATGCTTCTGGATCTTTACTCACTCGTTACCCAGAAGGTCTGGCTCGAGCTCTAGAAAAAATCTCAGCTTCAGACACTCCACTAAAAACCGCAAGCACTGCTACAGCTCATCTTTTCATTTCCAATCCTTTCAAGAAACAATCTTTTGCTAATATGTTTTCTACTCATCCACCTATCGATGACCGTATAAAGAAACTTAGAAGTATGATTTAATTTATCCGCCGTAGTTCCTATGAAATAAGGAACGGAGGAGGATCCACCTATTGAAGATAGAATAAAAAAATTGAGAGAGATGTAACTCTATACAAAAAAATACCCCGCCTCTCGCGAGAGGCGGGGTATTTTTGTTTACAAAATTATTAGGCACTGATATAAATCGAATCAGTTCTTGATACAACGGACGGAATACCCGAAGGTCTTAATGTAGTTATAGCGGACCACACTCGCATCAGTAGAGTAGACGATGCGGTACCATGCTTGTGATGCAGTATCCTCCGAAGCAGACCATAAGTAACCGAGCAGGCTGAGATCGTAGAACGAGCCAGCCGAGGACCGGGTGCCGGCAAGGAGGAAGTTGAAACCAGAAGCACCACCAGATTTAAGCTGTGTTCCCGGGTTAGCTCCTACATAATTAACAAGGGTTGTCAGTTCACTATCAGTAGGAATGTGCCAACCAGAAGGACAGATACCTTGTGAAGGAGAAGAGGGAGTACAAGAGTTAGTATTACAAGTTGTTGCGAGTTGATTTGCTTCTGCCCAGGTGTAGAGACCACCATAGGTGGTACAGTTAGCATCACTATTAGAATAACACCATTTTTCAATGAGTGAATTGTTGGAAGGGAGGGTACTGCCTGCAGCAAGTTTGGTTCCGACGTTGAGGTTTTGGGAGAACCAGCATTGAGTGCCAATGGTTACTAGGTTGTAGGTTTGTCCAGAGTAACTCACACTAGTTAAACCTGCACAGGGAGGTATTGCAGAACATTGACTACTACCATTACACCATCCATTACTACATTCAGAAGCAAGGACATTAGTACCAGCACAACTAGCACCATTAGGTTTTAGTAAAGTAATTTTATTACCTCCGGTTGGAATATAGACATTACTAGGTTTTGACCAAGTATTAAAGTCTGCATCTGATGTTTGTGTAGCTGTACTTTCGTTGAGTGTTAAACTTACTTGACCAGCTACGCTAGTATCTACATCAACACTACTAGTAGAGTAGAAGTTAGTCCAATTAGTTAGGTTAGTGGGATGAATAGCAAAGAGAGTCGTTGAAGCTCCCCCCCCCCAGTTGGTTTGGGTGAGAAACATGGTAGCTGTTCTAGAAGGATTGGTGTAGTATTGATATACTAGTATACCTAGTTGAGTTAGTATTATTGTAAATACTAATTGGGATAGTATTGCTATTCTTAATGGTTTGAATTCTTTTTCTTTTATGATTGTTTTTATGTTCTTCCAGACATTGTTCTTTCCCTTCATAAATGAAGGGAGAAGGAATTTGAATA
>JBAYUH010000024.1:0-12302 GCA_041675185.1 Candidatus Magasanikiibacteriota bacterium
ATCTGGTGTGTTGTCAGTAGCTGAGATACGGATAGAAGAAGTAGCATCTGTCCTAGCATCAGTCAAAAAGCTAGTTACGACAGGATCAGTAGTATCTACTGTAAAAGTATTAGATTCATCATAGCCATAATTATTGACTAGTTCTGAGTCGTCAGTGCGTAGACGTATTTTGAAGTCAGTAGCATTGTATTGATTGTTGTAAGAGACTGTCGGAGTCCAGACTAAAGAATAGCTGCTATAAGTAGTAGTAGATATAGTATTGACAGCTACACCTACCCCAAAATCTCCAGATAGAGATGAATCACCGGCTGTAGCCCAAACTTCGTTGCCTGTGTCTGAGCAGTTGGCATTACAGTATTGGAGTTGGATTGTAACAGAACCAGGTATACTATCTACGTCGCGAACATTGTAACCAACAGTTACAGTACCGTCTGATGCTTGAACAACTGTATCAGTAGTGATTGAAATTTCAGGTGTAGCATTGACAACGTAAGCAACAACAACATCTGTAAGTATAGGACTAGTAAGATAATTGTTGGTAAAAAAAGCTTGGTACTGAAACCATTGGTCATCTCCCCCAGTAATAAGAGCTGAAGGCATAGCTTGATTGCCAGTATAATCTGTAAAATATGTATCACTGGTCCCATCTGGCCCCATCCAAGATGTCCAAGTACTGTTGTCTGGACTGGTGCGTACTTGAAATTTGACAATGGCTCCAGTAGAAGTAGTAGCTGACCAAGCAATATAGCCCAAAGCATTGGCAGAATCTGTAGTATTGTAAGGTGAACTAATAAGTGAGTAAGTAGTATCCACCAACCATGTTATAGTAATATCATCAAGACTTGGTACATTGTCACTATTGGTTGTAGAAAGTGTAGCACGATATTGGTAATATCTCGTACCATCAAAATTTGTACTCAAACTATCTCCTTTGGCAACTTGAGTCCATACTCCGTCACTCAAATCTGACTGATTACCAGCTCGTACTTCAAAAGTAATTGAGGTGTCTGCAGGTATTGTGTCATTCCAAGTGACTGTACCAAAATTTGCAACTGACCCAAGATCGACAATAGTGGATGTAGCTGTACCACTAGCAGGATCAGCAGCATGAGCAATAGATGGTATTGCAAAAAAAATAAAAAGAAATGCAAAAACAATTGCAAATTTTTTTATTGATAATATTTTAAAAAGGTTCTGTTTTTGTTTAAGCATAATTATTATTTATAATATCGTTAGTATATCATACTTTTGTTAATTTTTTAATTTTAGACTGTGTATAATTATATTTTTATCGTATACCTTATAACAAAACAGAAAAAACAAGTCGTAAAAAACAAAAATATTTTGATTATCTTAATTTTTGTCTAAATCTTTTTTATAATAAAATTCATAGATAGACACAGCAGACAAATAAAGAGCCACAAGTACTGGACCAATTACAAACCCTGATACACCAAACAAAAGTAGTCCACCAATAGTACTAAAAAAAACTAATAGAGGATGCATCTGTATATCTTTACCAATAAGTGGTGGACGTAAAAAATTATCCACAAAACTAATAACCAATGCACCAACAGTCAAGACAATCGCTTGCCAAACATTTCCCAAAACCAACATAATAATAGCAGCTGGAAGCAAAATTATAGAAGTACCAATAGCTGGAATAATAGCAATCAACACCATAATAACTCCCCAAACAAAAGCACCTTTGATACCAGTAATCCAAAAAAGTGCACCACTCAAAATACCTTGAATACCTCCGACTATCAAAGTACTTTTCAAAGTAGAACGTATAGTAGAAGTAAACTTTTGGTATAATTCCAATTCGTAGTTATCGTCAAGTGGGGATATTTTTTTGAACCAATTCAATAATTTGTCACCATCTTTGAACAAATAATACAAAGTATACAACATGACAAATAAAGTAAATACAAAACTAAGAGAATTTTGGGTAATATTTTTTACACTATTAAAAAGTGCACCACTAATCCATCTAGTAGCTTGCGTAGCATAATTAGTCCAATCATTTCGGATACTATTTATATAAGGAGCAAGTGAAGTTTTTTCAAGCCAAGTCGAGACTTGTTCAGGATGCTGAAACAAATTGCTTTGGGAAACATCACTATAAAGTGACAAAGATCTACTAATAAGCAAAATAGACAAAATTGCCAAAGGTATAAAAATAATAAAAAAAGAAGTAAATACTGCCAAAAAAGAGCTAAAACCTTTATGTTTGAAAAGTTTCAAAAATCTTTGATATAAAGGATAAAAAATTATTGCGATTACCACTGCCCAAAAAATTTGATAAATAAAAGGTCTAAACAAATAGAGAATAGCCAAAGTCAAAATACTAATAAGTCCCAAAAAGAAAAAAAATTTCATTTTACCAAAACTTGGTTTATTTGTTTTACTAGAAAGCATAAATATTTTTATAAAAAATTATATATGATTAGTATAACACAATTTTGTTTTTTAGACTATTTTATCTTTGGTTACAAACTTCCATTTACCAACTGGCATTACACCCAACGTGAGTTTATTTATCCTGCTACGTCGCAAAGTCATAACCCGATAACCAATATTTCCAAACATTTTTCTGATTTGTCGATTTTTTCCTTCTGTCAAAATCGCTGTAACAATAGTTGTACGTCCTTTTTTGAATTCTTTGACAATCTGTATTCCTTTTACATAATCATCAGTAATTTTCATACCTGTGGTAAGTATTTTTCTAGCGTCATTGGTAAGGAATCCATCAATTGTAATTTCGTATTCTTTTTCATGTTCATACCTAGGATGAGTAAGTTCGTTTGTTATCTCACCATCATTGGTCAGAAGTACTAATCCTTCTGAGTCTTTGTCGAGACGTCCGACAGGATAAACACGTGTTTGCAATTTTCTACCTTTTGATAGACAATTGTTGTCTGTCAAAAGATCTAACACTGAGGCACCTTGTTCATTGGAAGCACTGGTAATAAAACCAACAGGTTTGTTGAGAGCAATATAAATGTATTTATCATCTGAATAATCTGTATTATTTTTTGGAACGAAATATTTTTTTGATAAGACTTCCACTTTGTCTTTCTCTGGATCTATTTTTACGCCCATTTCAGTGACTAATACACCATTCACTTTTACTTTTTTAGCCAAAATAAGTTCTTCGGCCTTACGGCGAGAACATATTCCAATATTAGACATGTGTTTTTGAAGACGAATCAATTCCATAAAATTCACTGTTTAGATAGTTCATTTGAGTACTTAGTATAGCAAAAAACAAGCTTTTGTCAATTTTGTTTATTTTTCAAACAAAAAAGATTTTTTGTATAAAAAATCTTTTTGTCTTGTTAAAAAATTTTGAATCTAAATTATTTTGAGTCAGAAGGAACTGGTGGAGGAGTATTTTTTCCTTCTCTACTTGCTTCCAATAACTTTTTTCTTGCTTCTCTTTCTTCCGCTAACTTTTTCAATCCTTCAATTTCTTTTTCTCGTCTTAATGTTTCTGCGTCACTTCTTTTAATTGATTCGGCAATAGATATTGCTTTTTTTATTTTTCTACCTTCTAAATCGGAAACATCTTGAATCATTTCTATTCCTTTTTCTATTGTTTTCTCACCTTCTTGTTTTCTTTGTTCATATTTTGCAAATTTTGAAAAAATTTTTTCTGAATTGTTAACGTACCCATCATCAATATTAGTTGATTTAGCTTTGATTTCAGTGGTTTTACTTTCTGCTTGTTTTAAAATTGCAGCATCAGATAGAGCCCTGATCTCTTTTTCTCTTTCTGTAAATTTATCAAACGGTTCTGCCGTTTGAGCAGTATTATTTAATAAAGCTTCCATATCTTTTCTTGGATTTTCCATATTTTTTGGATTAAAAAATCAAATTTATACATATATAATAGCACAAAAAACACCTTTTGTCAACTTTGATACTATTTTAGTATTGATTATTTACCAAAATTAAGTATAATAACCACAAATACAAATACAAATTCAAATTTTATATGAACTCAAAAATCCAAACTTCTAATTACAAATACCATATCATCACCTTTGGTTGTCAAATGAACAAAAATGATTCAGAGCGTATTGAATCTATTTTTGAATCTATGGATATGACCGCGACTGACAAACCAGAAGATGCTGATGTAATACTGATGAATAGTTGCTCTATTCGTGAATCTGCTGAAGATCGTATTTATAGTTTTAGTCATGAATTTGCCAAATTAAAAGAAAAAAAACCAAATCTTATAGTAGCTGTCACTGGCTGTATGCCTGGACGTGACACAGATGGAAAACTCAAAAAAAGATTGAAAGCTGTAGACTTATTTTTTCCTACCAAAGACGTCATTATGTTGCCAAAATGGCTAAGTGAACTCAATCCAAATTTTAGATCTATTGACCTAGAAAAAGATTATCTTAGTGTAAAACCACATAACAAATCTAATTTCCAAGCTTTTGTAACTATTCAGACTGGTTGTAACCAATTCTGTACTTATTGCGTAGTACCTTATGCTAGAGGTATGGAAATAAATAGACCACTGCAAGATATTTTGGAAGAAGTAAATACTTTGGTAAATAATGGCTGTTTAGAAATTACACTACTTGGTCAAATAGTCAATCATTGGATTGCCAAAAAAGATGATAAATTTAGCAAAGAAAATCCTTACAAACAAAATGATTTTGCTAAATTATTATGGGAACTAAACCAAATAAAAGGATTGGAAAGAATACATTGGACTGCGCCACACCCAATACACATGGATGATGAAGTAATTGATGCTTTGACATTACCAAAACAACTAAACTTTATTCATTTGCCTGTACAATCTGGTAGTAGCAAAATTCTAAAAAAAATGAATCGCAAACATACTCGTGAATTGTATTTGGAAAAAATAAAAAAAATCCGTGCAAAAAAACCAGATATTGCTATTGGCACAGATATTATTATCGGATTTTGTGATGAGACAGATGAAGACTTTGCCGAAACAATGTCGCTTTATAAAGAATGTGATTTTGATATTGCCTACACAGCAAAGTATTCCAATCGTTCTGGCACACTAGCTGACAAAATTTTTCCTGATAATATCACCCAAGATGAAAAAAAACGTCGTTGGTTTGAGTTACAACAACTAATGGAAAATACTGTATTGGATAAAAACAAAACATATTTAAACAAAACTGTATCAGTATTAGTAGATACTTTCAAAAATGGTATGTGTGGTGGTAATTCTCGTGAAATGAAAAGAGTAAATTTTCCAGGTAGCCAAGAATTGGTCGGAAAAATAGTCAACATAGCTATTATTGAAGCTGGGCACTGGATTTTGTGTGGCAAAATGCTATACTAAGTTTAATTGTTAATCAACATATAACGTGACCAATCAACACAATGAAAATAAACAACTACCAAAGTTGATAGTAATCTTGGGCCAAACAGCTAGTGGCAAAACTGACTGGAGTTTGTATTTGGCAAAAAAATTTAGTGGTGAAATCATTTCTGCTGACTCACGACAAATCTTCAAAAAAATGGATATAGGTACTGCCAAAACTCTTGGTGAATGGCGACGAGAAGGTTTCAAAAAAACTTATTACGTCAATGACATTGCTCACTACTTGATAGATTTTCTAGATCCGGGAAAATATTTTACTTCAGCAGAATTCCATGATCAATCTATCAAATATGCCAAATTGATACATAGAAAAAACAAAACTCCTTTTGTTGTAGGTGGTACTGGATTATATATCCAAGCTTTGGTGGATAATTTCAAAATGCCAAGAATAGCTCCAAACAAAAAATTACGTCGAAGCTTCGAAGAAAAAAGTATTGAAGATTTGTTAGAATGGCTAAAACAAGTAGATCCAATCTCTGCTGAAATTATAGATGTGAAAAACAAAAGACGTTTAATACGCGCTTTAGAAGTAAGTATCCTCAGTGGTGAACCTTTTTCTTCACAACAAAAAATGGGAGAACCATTGTTCAACATTTTACAAATTGGTATAAAAATAGAAAAAGAAGATTTGCACAAAAATATAGAAAAAAGAATAGATGAAATGGTCAATCAAGGAATTGTAAATGAGATAAAATGTCTACTCAAACAAAGTTACAGTTGGGATCTACCAAGCATGAGTGGTGTTGGTTATCGACAATTCCGTGAACATTTGGAAGGTAAAGAAAGTCTAGAACAAGCTTTGGAAAAATTGAAACAAGAAACCAAACATTTTGCCAAAAAACAATTGACTTGGTTCAAAAGAGATTCTAGAATACATTGGACAAGAACAGTAGAGGAAGCAGAAGAGTTGATTGTTAAATTCCTAAAGGATTAGAAGATTCAAAATACCTTTTGAGCATTTCAAGATTTTCAAGAATATGCTTCTATTATAGAACTATGAAAAAAATCTTCAAAAAAATTCTGTTATCTTTTTTGATACTTATATTACTGACAATATTTAGCATAATCATCACTGACAAAATAGTAGAAAAAAATACTGAAAACAAAACCTATAATTCCCTAGCAGATATTCCCCATAATAAAGTCGGCTTACTTCTTGGTACGAGCAAATTTCTAGTAGATGGTAGAGTAAATGCTTACTATAGTTATAGGATTGAAGCTACAAAAAAACTTTTTGAAGCCAAAAAAATTGATTTTGTTTTGGTCAGCGGTGACAATGGTACCATAAGTTATGATGAACCAACAGTCATAAAAAAAGATTTGCTTGAAAGTGGAATTCCTACTTCCAGCATATTTCTTGACTATGCTGGATTTCGCACCCTTGATTCTATTGTAAGGAGCAAAGAAATATTTGGACAAAATAGTATTACAGTCATCTCACAAAAATTCCACAATGAACGCGCTATATTTATTGCCGAGAAAAAGGGAATAGAGGCCATAGGCTACAATGCTCAAGATGTAAGTACTTATTTTGGTTTAAAAACCCAACTGCGAGAAAAACTAGCTAGACTAAAAATGATGTTTGATTTACTTTTTCATACCCAGCCAAAATTTTTTGGAGAAAAATTGAGATTAAATAAAAATATACCTTTATAATGGTATATTTTTATTTGCTTCAAGCATGTGTAACCGTATTTATATTTTACAACGCTTTATCTATTTTGTAATTTTTTAAATTCAAATTTCCAGGTCCGCCTAAAGACTTTACTTCTTTGATAGCAGCCACAGGATCAGAAATTTTTATCTTATCCAAATTTTCTTTTACTTTTTGATAAGCATCACGAAAAGGCATTCCTTGTTTGACATATTTCATAGCTTCATGAGTTGCAAATAATTCTGGTGTAAATGAATTCATCAAAACTTTGGTGTTTGGTTTTATTTTTTTCATTACCAATGACAAGACTTCTAGACTTCTTCTAGTAATACCCATACCTTTTATAAGTGGTTCCTTTGTTAGTTGAGTATCACGATTGTAGCCTGAAATTAAATTTTTGCAAATGTCTTTGGCCTGAGTTTGTAAACCAACTATCACGTTGACATTACTTCTCACTATTTCAAACACATCTGGATTTCTTTTTTGTGGCATGATACTAGAGCCAGTCGTGAATTCCAATGGCAAACTAAAAAAATTAAACTCTGGTGTACTAAACCAAATCATTTCATTACTTAACCTACCCAAGGTCATCATAATTTGTGTCAAAACTGACAAAATATAACTTTCAGTAAGTCCGCGACTATTTACAGCATAAAGAGAATTGATTTGTGTTCTTTTGAATTTCAATAATTTACTTGTATAATTTCTATCTATGTTTAGATTGATACCAAAACCAGCCGCCGCACCAAGAGGATTTTGATCATTTAATTTGTAAGCTGATTCCAAAAGCATGTGATTATTGATAAGTTCTTCGAGATAAGCAGCGGCCCAATGTCCAATACTAGAAGGCATAGCCCGTCTGGTGTGAGTATAACCTGGCATTGGTAAAAATTCATATTTTTTGGCCATTTGCAAAAATACTTTTTCCAATTTTATGACTTCTTGACTGATTTGTCTTATTTTTTTTCTCGTGTAAAGACGAGTCGCCACTAAGACTTGATCGTTTCTAGATCGTCCAGTATGTATCTTTTTTCCCAATTGTCCAAGTTTCTCTACCAAAAAATTTTCTATAGCTGTATGGCAATCCTCATCAGATTGTTTGAGTATAAACTTGCCTTCATTGTATAAATTTAGTAACTCTTGAAGAGATTGTAATAATTGTTGTAGTTCTTCTGAATTTAAAATCCCAACTTTTTTGAGAGCCTTAGCATGAGCTACTGAAGCTTCTATATCAAAAGGTATTAATCTTTGATCTAAAATATAATCATTACCTATTGTATATTTTTCAACCAGTGGATGTAATTTAGTACTACTAGTTTGCCATAATTTAGCCATATTTTTTATAAATTAATTATTTTATATTAAGTATTTTGACACCATTTGATGAGGCTATTTTTGTTAATTCTTCAAAATTGTAATAACGGCAAGCTTCTTGCAACATTCTAAGTTCTGTCCACATATCACCATCTACAAAAGGCTGATAAAAATCAGCAATATTATCTACGCCAAGACCAACTAGAACACCCGCCTCAAGCATTTCTGGAACATTGGCAATAGAATTATGGATAGGTGAAGTATATTGATCTAGTTGTCGCATAGCCAAAGCAGCTGATGGACAAACTATGATACTTATACCCAAACTTGCCATTTTTTTGTAAATTTCTTGTCGATATTTTTTTTCTTGAGCTGAAACAGAGATAGCATGAACCAAAATTACTCTTCCTTCATAATGAAATTTTTCAACATATTTAAAAATTTTTTCAGTATCTTTTTCATGAGGATTATTTTCTTGATCAATATGAATATGGATTGGTTTGTCTAAATTTTTGGCAATGGAAAACAAAGCGTCAAGATTTTGTTCTTCATTTGGTCTATCTTTGGAAGGTAGCCCTCCTGCTATATCCGCTTTGTCTGTTATTTCTTCGTACAAATTTCTAGCATCTTTGTCCACCAATCCACCAAGTGGTTGAGTAGCTGTGATAAATTTTATTTTATCTTTATACTTTTCTTTTATATTGTTAGCAGCGTCAATTGCTCTATGTCCAACAGCTTCATAAGCATCAATAAAACTACAGACCTGAGAAACATTTTGTTCCAACATAATTTGCAAAGCAGTTTCGATCCTCTTTTCTATATCTTCTTGAGTTGAGTTTCTTTTGATACTATCGCTCATATGCCATTTTAATTCCATATCCACCATCGACTGTTCCAAACTATTTTTATCTATATAAAAAGCCTTGTCAAAATGATTATGACAATTTACAAAGCCGCCCTGTTTATTTATCTCTTCCAACATCTGGTTTTTTAAATTCCATTTATCCATAGATTTACAAATTAAAAATAAAAAACCGTCCTTTTGTGGACGGTAGTGATAAATAAATTTTGAAAAAAAGAAAATTTAGATTGTACTTGCAAACAAGTACTTTCTAAAAAAAATATTTTTTCTTTTTTTCTTAGCATAAATTGGTTTTTACTATTATAGCATAAATTAGAAAGAGAAGAAATATTAGCTTGTGGGTAAAATTGAATAGAATACCAGTCTAACAAATTTAACGAGTTCGTGCTGATTAGTTTGTATTGTCAAATTCAAGTTTTATATAAAACTTTTAAAAAACACCTACATAATTCTCAGGCGTTAACATCTTTAACTTCATCTTATCTTCCATTGGCAAATCCAAATTCTCAACAAACTCCAAAAAATCTTTTCTTGTCAAATTCTTACCACGACTAAGATTTTTTATCTTTTCATAGGCATCTTTGTTGCCATTTTTTCGTAAAATTGTTTGTAAAGCTTCAGTCACTACCACAAAATTTTCTGTCAATTCATTTTTTATTTTGGGAATATTTGGCACTACTTTATTTAATCCTTTGTGAATATTTTTTACCACCAATAGAGCATGGGCTAATGCCACTCCTTGATTACGTATCATCGTACTACCGCTAAGATCTCTTTGCATCCTAGATTGTGGTAATTTATCTATTAGACAAGTAAAAAGACTGTTGGAAACACTAGCATTACCTTCGGCATTTTCAAAGTTTATAGGATTTATTTTGTGTGGCATAGTACTTGAACCAACTTCAGCCTCTTGCACAACTTGTCCAAAAATTCCACGACTGATATAGAGCCACATATCTTTGGCCAAGTCTGACAAAATAATATTGATGTGATTGATAATCATAAAACTTTCTACCAGTGAATCATAACTATTTACCTGTGTAGAAAGCAACATTGGTTGTAAATCAAGAAAACAAACAAATCTAGTACTAAATTGCAACCAATCAACTTCTGGACTAGAAAAATGATGTGCAGCAAAATTACCAACCGCTCCATTTAATTTGCCATCGAAAATGTGGGATTCTATTTTTTTTATTTGTCTTTCTAATCTATTTATATAAACAAACAATTCTTTACCAAGAGTTGTTGGTGTGGCCGGTTGACCATGCGTCATAGCCAATATTACCAAACTTTTATACCTCATTGCTTGTGTTTGCAATATTTCTATAACTTTTTTTATTTGTGGAAGATAAATTTTTTTCAAAGCATGTTTGAAACTAAGAACATAGGCAAGATTATTGATGTCTTCTGATGTCAAAGCAAAATGAATAAAAGGAATGAACTCTTCAAAACAAAGTTCAACAAATTTTGTTTGTAGATAATATTCTATAGCTTTGACATCATGTTTGGTAACATCTTCGATTGTCTTAACTTGTTCAGCATCATCAATCGAAAAAGTCTGGTAAATATTTCGCAAAGTTTTCTTGTCTTCGTTTGAGAAATTTTTTACTTGTAGAAATTTTTTTTCTTTACCCAAAGCTATTAGATATTCTATTTCTAACATCACTCTGTAACGAATGAGAGCACTCTCAGAAAAAAATTTACTGAGTTCTTCTGTATCTTTTTGATAACGACCATCAACAGGAGAAATATTTTCTAAATTCATAGTTTCAAGACTTTTGACTTCATAAACTTTATGGACTTTTGACTACGCGAACACAGTCTCACTTCTATCTGGTCCAAAAGAGGCAATAGAAACTTTGCAACCAACTTGTTCTTCTAGAAATTTCAAATATTTTTGCATTGTTTCTGGTAGACTTTTGAAACCTTCTTTTTTGATTCTTTCTTTGTCTTCTGGACTAAAGTCTTGCCAACCAAAAAAACTCGTATAAACTGGCTTGGCTTTACGCACAGCATCAAGACTGGCTGGCATTTCTGTTACCATCTTACCATCAATACTATAAGCTACACAGACTTTTAATTCTTCTAGACCAGCCAGAACATCCAACTTAGTGACAGCCATTTCAGTCAAAGCACTAGTACGGACAGTCTGTCTTATTTGAACTAAATCCAACCAACCAATACGTCTTGCTCGGCCAGTCGTTGTACCATATTCAAAACCTTTTTCTCTGATAAAATCTCCTGTTTCATCAAGTAATTCAGTAGTAAAAGGACTGTTACCTACCCGACTAACATAAGCTTTGACAATACCAATAATTCTTTTTTCACAATTTAATCCAACACCAGCACCAACTTCACAATAGCCAGCCAGATTGTTTGAACTCGTGGTATGAGGATACATACCATGATCAGGATCTAGTGACATACCCTGAGCACCTTCAAACAAAATCTTTTGTCCAAATTTGTAAGCCATTGCCAATTCTAATTCAGTATCATAAATAAATTCTTTCAATTTTTGACCATATTCCAAATATTCTTGATAAATACTTTCTTGCGTTCTATCAAAATTAAAGCTGAAAACTTTTTGTAACAAGTTAACATTAAAGTTGTAAGATTTTTCCAATTTTTCTTTGAGAATTTCTGGTTCCAACAAATCTCCAATACGAATACCATAGCGATAAGCTTTGTCCGCATAGACTGGGGCAATACCACGTTTGGTACTACCGGCACCAAGACTACCTTGATGACCAGACAAAGCTTCATCCATCGCAATATGATACGGCATGATGACATGAGCACGTTGACTAATCAATAATTTTGGTTTGAGATTTTCGACTGTAAATTTTTCTAGTTCTTCTAATAAAACTTTTGGATCTATTACTACTCCATTACCAATTATAGAAGTGATATGTGGAGAGACTACTCCTGATGGAAGTAAATGAAGTTTGTAAACTTTTTCACCAACCACAACAGTGTGGCCAGCATTATTACCACCATGAAAACGTACCACATAATTCATATCTTTTGCCAAAAAATCTGTTAATTTTCCTTTCCCCTCATCCCCCCATTGTGCACCGACTATCACA
>JBAYUH010000025.1:0-11472 GCA_041675185.1 Candidatus Magasanikiibacteriota bacterium
GGTTTGGTCCGTGGACTAAACTTGCGGCCACCCACCTATTATATTTAGGGGTAGTATTCTAGTACTCTGTCTAGGGTCAATAAAAGAACTCTTTATTTTCAAGAGTTTTTTTGTTGTCAAAAAAAGTTTTCAATAGTATAATACTATAATATTTATATTAAAATAATTTTATGGTCTTAGAAAGAATTAGAAGTGAAAAAGATACTTCTTGGATAGCGGACAAAAGAATAGAAAAAATTCCGTCTAGTTATCATGGAGAAAAAAGATTGGCAACAGGAGAAGTCGAAAGTACTTCTATTTCAAGTGATAATATTTTGATAGAAATGAGAAGACAATCTAATCCAGAAAGAGAAGACGGTCTTGTCGGTGATAATTATACAATGATTCCAGATTTAGATGTCTATGCTGTTTTTGATGGTGTAAGTTTGTCTTCTAGTGATTCGACTTCTGCTTATGGAGCTAGCAAATTGTTGGAAAAAAAATGGCAACAGTATGCTAACAAAGAATTAGACAATCTTTCTGTTGAGAAAATTCATGATTTGATGTTAAAAATTGTTCAAGATGTACAAACACGTTTGTGTGAAATAAATAAAATAGAATCTAGTAATTTCTTGTCTACTTGTAGTATGGTAAAAATTCATCAAGGCTATTGTTTAGTGGTAAGTGTTGGCGATAGTCCTGTTTTTTTGCAAACTGACCAAGGTATAGAACAAATAACTATAGCTCATGATAAGATTAGAGAAGGTACCAAAGACAAAAATGGCAAAAGATTGTCAAGTAATATTGATGAATTTGTTAGTACAGATTTTCATTTTGACAAAAAAGAATTACAAATAAAACAAAAAAATCCTGGTATTATTAGAAATAATCCTACAAGTTTTCTTGGTAGGAAAGAAGGGTTTGTTGTGGATTTTTATGTTAGACAATTAAAAAAAGGTGATAGGATTTTGTTGGCTAGTGACGGGGCTATGAAAAAAAACAGTAATCTTTCTTTAGATACTGAAGATAATTTAAGCAATATGGCAAATAGTTTGGTGGAAGATTTTTCCTCAGATGACGACGCCACTATTTTACTTTTAGGAAATTAATTTTTTTATGTCACAAAATTTACCTATCAATTTGTCTGGTTCTAGTTTATCAAAATCTCAGATATCGGCACATGCTCAAGATTTTTCTACTTCTCAGTTGAGACAGAAGAAAGATACTCTTGGTGTCAAAACCTCAATGGAAAAAGTCCTAAAAGGAACAAGAGAATTTGGTCCAACATCTTCTATTTCTAGAATAGGACAAGTAAATAATTCAGCAAGTACTTCAGTAAGTCATCGAGATGCTAATGATGTATTATTAGAGGATGATGACAAGATTCATGATGAAATTAGAGATAGACTTAGATACAAACATATCAGACAAATGATGAAAGAAAAAAAGAATAATACAAATAATGACAAAAAATAACTATGAATATTATAGAAATAAAAAATTTGACCAAAGAATATGAAGGTGGTGCCAAAGCTTTGAAAAAAATTAATTTGGAAATAAAAAAAGGTGAATTATTTGCTTTACTTGGTCCAAATGGAGCTGGTAAAACTACACTTATCAATATTATTTGCGGTTTGGTAAATCCTAGTAGTGGAGAAGTTACTATTGATGGTTTTGATATTATAAAAGATTATCGCAAAGCTCGCTCGTTAGTTTCTCTTGTTCCACAAGAAATTCAGCTTGACCCTTTTATAACTGTCAAACAAACTTTGGAATTTTCTAGGGGATTTTTTGGAAAGACCAAAAACTCAGAATTAATCAGAGAAATTTTAGAAGATTTGTCTTTGTGGGATAAAAAAGATATTCAAGTTAGACAACTGTCTGGTGGTATGAAAAGGCGGGTACTAATTGCCAAAGCTTTGATGAATGAACCTTCTGTACTCTTTCTTGATGAACCAACAGCTGGAGTAGATGTAGAGCTTCGTCGTGATATGTGGAAATTTATTGCCAAAATAAAAAAACAAGGTGCCACAATTATTTTGACTACACATTATTTGGAAGAAGCTGAAGAAATGGCTGATAGAGTTGGAATAATTGATAAAGGTGAATTGAAAATGATTGAAAACAAAGAAGCTTTGATGAAAAAAATGGGTAAGAGACAATTGATTATAAGTTTGAAAAATAAATTGGAAATTTTACCAAATGAATTTAAAAAAGAATATATTAGTCTCTCAGGTGATAAACAAAATTTGTTGGTAAATTATGGTAATGATTATAATTTGGATATAGCTGATTTGATGCAAATTTTGAAAAATAATAATATTGCAATTGGTGATATTGTTACCAAGCAGAGTTCTTTGGAAGATATCTTCATAGACCTTATTAATAAATAGAAGTTATATCGCTACGTTTGTTGTAAATGTTGTAAGTGTTCTAAGTGTTGTAGTTGTTATAGTTGTTGAAATTGTTGTAAACGATAAATCAATTACAACAAACAAAGTGATTCAACATCTAGAACATTTATAACACTTAAAACATTTTTATATGAATTGGATTGGATTTTTTACAATTTACAAAAAAGAAATGGTGCGCACTTTTCGTGTACCTTTGCAAACTATTTTTTCACCAGTTATCACTACAGCTTTGTACTTTGTAGTTTTTGGTAGTGCTATTGGTTCACGAATTGCCGTCGGCGGGGGAGTTAGCTATGCTCAATTTATTGTTCCCGGACTTATTATGATGTCGCTATTGTCTAGTAGTTTGTCAGCATCTTCAAGTGGAATATATTTTCCGAAGTTTACTGGTACAATTTATGAATTACTTTCAGCGCCACTTTCTTATTTGGAAATTACTCTTGGTTACACTTTAGCAGCCACAACCAGAGCAATGTTGATTGCCACAATTATTTATATTGTGTCATTATTTTTTACACCAGTACCTGTTTTACACCCTTTTGTAGCAATATTATTTATTTTTTTAACTGCTTTTACTTTTGCAATGTTTGGTTTTATTATTGGACTTTTGTCAGACACATTTGAGAAATTAAATATTTTTCCAACTTTTGTAATTACACCTTTATCTTTTTTGGGTGGAGTATTCTACTCCGTAGATATGTTGCCAGGAATTTGGCACAAAATATCTTATGTCAATCCAATTGTCTATATGATCAATGGTTTGCGTTGGAGTTTTTTTGAAAGTTCAGCTGTCAGCCCTCTAGTTAGTGTTGGAATTATTGGAGTTTTTCTTTTTGTTTGTTTGGTATTTTTGTGGAGAATATTTAAAACGGGATATAAAATAAAAACGTAGAGACACATTGCCATGTGTTTCTACTGGTTAGAAAACAAAAAACGTCCTATATAGGACGTTTTTATTTTGAGGTTTAAGCAGTCATTTCAGCAAATTTCTTGGTAATAGTTCTTCGACATTTTGTACAAACCAAGTGATTATCAAGTTTTTGTAAGTTTGGTTTTTGACGGCGAATAGTTTTTACTTTTGAGTGACTTCTATTAGCAGCTTTTTTTGAGCCCTTTAGGCAAATTTCACATCTTGGCATATAAAAATTTTAGAAATTTAGTGATACTTGTTATTAGATGATTCATATAGTACAATATGTTTATGTATTTGTCAAGTGAAAAGGCTTGAAAGGCCTGAAATGCTGGAAAAGCTTGAAAGGCTCTTAATTTTAGGAGGAAATTTATGCAAGATTATCATGATTTACTTGTTTGGAATAAATCTTTGGAATTTGTTAAACTTGTTTATAAGTTAACGAATTTGTTTCCAAAGGAAGAAGTGTACGGTCTGACCAGTCAATTGAGAAGAGCTGCTGTATCTGTGTTAGCTAATATTGTAGAAGGTAGAGGAAAGAGTACTGACAAAGATTTCTTAAAATTTTTGTATATATCAAAAGGTTCATTAAATGAGTGTCAATGTTATTTCGAATTAACTAAAGAATTAAGTTTTATAAATATAGATCAATTCAATTATATAGAAAATAAACGTGGTGAAGTTGGTTATTTACTTTTTAAATTAATAAAATCACTGGAAAGTTAGGTAAAAGCATTTTAAGCCTTTCAAGCTTTTCCAGCATTTTAAGCCTTTAACTTATGGACATAATTTCAATGATTTTTTTTCTCGTCGTGGTTGTTATTTCAGCTATTATTCATGAATATTCTCATGGTTGGACAGCTGATATGCTTGGTGATCCGACAGCTCGTTATGCTGGAAGACTTACTCTCAATCCAAAAGCTCATGTAGATTTGTTTGGCACGTTCCTCATGCCACTGGTTTTGTTTTTGATGACTGCACCTACTGGCCATCCTTTTCTTTTTGCTTCAGCCAAACCAGTACCATACAATCCTTACAATTTGAAAAATCAAAAATGGGGACCAGTGCTTGTGGCTCTAGCTGGACCATTGTCCAATTTGGCTTTGGCTTTTGTTTTTGGTTTGCTTATTAGATTTATACCAGTTACTAACCAATTTTTGGCCAACATGGTCGGACTGTTTTCTATCATTGTTTACGCCAATGTCTTGTTGGCTGTTTTCAATCTTATGCCAATTCCACCACTTGATGGTTCAAAAGTTTTATATGCTGTTTTGCCAGATTCAATGTGGAAGGTGAAGCAAATTTTGGAACAGTATGGTTTGTTTATTTTGATTGCTTTTATTTTCTTATTTTCTAATATTCTTACTCCTATTATTTCCTTTGTTTTTAATTTGTTTGTGGGTGGTGGAGGAATGTTTTAGAGCATTGATCCACCCAAGGCGGACAAGTTTCACTGATTGAAAAAAGATTACACTGATACAAAAAACAGATTAAATTTAATCTGTTTTTTGTGGTATATCAAATTATAAATTATATGTGGTGTAGTATTGACAAATTGAAAAAAAGTAGTATCATTTTCAACCTAGTTCATTAAAATATAATTTGAAAATTAAGAGGGGTGTTGAAAAAACAAAACAAAAGGAATACGTCATGATGTCTTTTCCGTCTGTCGATGTCAATGATACCATCCGTAACATGGTGTTGGCTGGTAAGAGCCTTTGGGACATTGTAAAATGTCTTTTAGGTTCTGGTGTTTTACCTGTGGAGGTTGTAAAAGGTCTCAAGGATTGTAAACGTGGTGTTGGAATATACACCATGATTCATTTGATGCGTATGTACAACCATAAGGAGTACGTGGTTGTCGACGCTCTGTTGAAGAATGATTACAGTCTTCTTGAGATTGTATTGAATCTCAAACTGCAAGACATGAGAATCTTCAAGATTGTGGAAGCTATGCAACTTGCAGGTTGTTCTCCAAAGGAAATGGTGGATGCACTGGTGCAGAACCATTACAAATCCAGAGAGGTTGTAAATACCTTGGAGTCTATAGGCCTCTACAATTCGGAAATAGATCACGCCTTCAAGGCTAGTGGTCATATCAGGAAAGAGGTCGTCGAGTTGTTGTGATGTATCTGGGAGGAGAAATTCAACACTTCACTCCCTCTTAGTTTTCAAGGTTAGTTATTTTGTTTTAGTAAATCTATATCTAGGTCAAAATCTTCAAAACGTTTTTTTAAGGTAAGTTTAGCATCTTCTAGACCTTTGTTGTAAATATTTTGAGCAAAATTTTCCAAGAAAAAATCTAAAAATTCTTCAGCGGCAATCATACCAATTTCTTCATCTTTTTGTTCTGCAAAAAAAGTAATTATTTTTTCAATATAATGTTTTCTATTTTCTTTGGGAATTATATCCCATTGTTTTTTTATTTTTGTCATATTTTATTTGAAGTGAATATACTATATCAAATATTTGGTAGCCTCTCAAGACTTTTGTTTATTTTAATTTTTTTATTTGTGTCATCATTACTATCTACTTGACATTTTTTTTAAAATAGTATATATTATTCAAGCTCTTAATTGAGTAACCAGACGTAGTATCTTTCTGTATCCAGAGAGAGAAGACGTCCCTGAAAAAGGGAACAACGCTTTGGAAGAAATAATTTTATCAAAAAATTATATTTTCTAAATTTGATTCCCAGAAACGGGAATTTTTTATTAATAAATGTTTGCGCAGTTTACTGGCCTTGTAAGCCTTGTAAGCCTCGTAAGCCTTGTAAGCATTTTGAATTATGCCAACAATGAATCAAGTATTGCGCAAAGGACGAGTAAGTCAGAAAAAGAAATCTGCTTCTCCTGCTATGCAATTTACCTGGGACAGTTTGCACCGCAAAAAGACAACTCTACGTAGAGGAAGTCCTTTCAAACGTGGTGTTTGTACCAAAGTGTACACTGCAACCCCAAAGAAACCTAACTCAGCTTTACGTAAAGTTGCCAAGGTTCGTTTATCAAATGGAGCTGAAATTATTGCTTATATTCCTGGTGAAGGACACAATTTGCAAGAACATTCTATTGTACTTATCCGTGGTGGTCGTGTAAAAGATTTACCTGGTGTACGTTATCATATTGTTCGTGGTGTTTATGATACTCAAGGTGTAGAAGGTCGTAACAGAAGCCGTTCTATCTATGGTACCAAGAGACCTAAGGTAAAAAAATAAAACATTGATTACACAGATTTAAAAAAATTACACTGATGTAATTAAAGATTATTGGAAAATAATTTATAGAAAACCAATAATCAAATAATCTAATAAACTAATTTTATGAGAGGAAAAAGAGCTCAAAAACGTTTACTTCTTCCAGATCCTGTATACCAGAGCGAACTTTTGACTAAGTTTATCAACTTCGTCATGACCGGTGGAAAAAAATCTACTGCTCAAGCTATTGTATATGGTGCTTTGGATCTTTTAAACAAAGACAAAAAAGGTAGCAGTCTAAAAATGTTTGAACAAGTAATAGAAGTTGCCAAACCACAAGTCGAGGTGCGTTCTCGTCGTGTTGGTGGTGCAAATTATCAAGTACCTATGCCAGTTTCTGGTAATAGACAAAGTGCTTTAGCTTTTCGTTGGATTATTCTTTCCGCCAAAGCTAGAAAAGGTGCTTCTATGAAAGTGAAATTAGCTGCTGAATTCAAAGACATTATGGAAGGTGTTGGTGGTACTATAAAGAAAAAAGAAGAAGTCCATAGAATGGCTGATGCAAACAAAGCTTTTGCTCATTTTGCACGTTTTAGTCGTTAAATAATATACATACATACGAATTACGAATTCTTTCGAATTTTCGAATTCGGATATTCGATTTATTCGTAATTCGAATGTAACAATCATATAACTTATTTTAACAACATATATATGGATAGAGATTATCCTCTAGAAAGGATACGTAACATTGGTATCATGGCGCATATCGATGCTGGTAAAACTACTTTTACTGAACGTGTACTTTTTTATACTGGAAAAAAACACAAAATTGGTGAAGTGCATGAAGGTGAAGCTACCATGGACTGGATGGAGCAAGAAAAAGAACGTGGTATTACTATTACTTCTGCTGCCACCACTTGTTTTTGGCAAAATCATCGTATCAACATTATTGATACTCCGGGCCACGTAGATTTTACTGTTGAAGTAGAACGTTCTTTGCGTGTGCTTGATGGTGCTATTGCTGTTTTCGATGGTTCACAAGGTGTAGAGCCTCAATCTGAAACAGTTTGGCGTCAAGCAGACAAATACAATGTACCTCGTATTTGTTTTATCAATAAAATGGACAAAATGGGCGCTGATTTTTACATGAGTTTGAAGTCTATTTTAGATCGTTTGTCTCCAAAAGCTGTGGCTATTCAACTTCCTATTGGTAGTGAATCTACATTTAGTGGGGTAGTAGATATTATTGCTGAAAAAGCTTATAAATTCGAAGGTGATCATGGTATGACTATTGTAGAAATTGAAATACCTGTTGATATGAAAGATCAAGTTGCTGAATATAGAGCAAAAATTATGGAAGCTGTTGCCGAGGCTAATGAAATTTTGATGGATAAATATTTGAATGGTGAAGTAATGACTATTGACGAAATTAAAAAAGGTATTCGTACTTTGGTTTTGCGAGATGAAATTTATCCAGTGATGTGTGGTACTGCTTTACAAAATATTGGTGTGCAAATTGCTTTGGATAATGTGGTTGCTTATTTACCATCCCCACTTGATGTACCAACACTTTATGGAACTGATCCAGATGATGAAGAAAAGAAAATTGAAATCAAAACTGATGATAGTGTTCCTTTTGCTGGTTTAGCTTTCAAGATTGCTACTGATCCTTTTGTTGGCAAACTTGCTTTCTTCCGTGTTTATTCTGGTCATCTCAAAGCTGGTAGTTATGTTTTGAACACTATTTCTGGCAAGAGAGAACGTATTGGTCGTATTGTACGTCTTCATGCTAATACTCGTGAAGAAGTAGATGAAGTATTTGCTGGAGAAATTGCCGCAGCTATTGGTCTAAAAGAAACTACAACTGGTGACACTTTGTGTGACGAAGATCATCCAGTTATTTTGGAAAGAATGACTTTCCCTGAACCAGTTATCTCAGTTGCTATTGAACCTGCTACCAAACAAGATGCTGAAAAAATGAGTTTGGCTTTACAAAAACTTGCTGAAGAAGATCCTACTTTCAAAGTTCATACTGATTTAGAAACTTTGCAAACTATTATATCTGGTATGGGCGAACTTCATCTTGATATCATCGTCGATCGTATGAGACGTGAATTCAAAGTTGAAGCTCAAGTAGGTGCTCCTCAAGTAGCTTACAAAGAAACTATTAGAAAATCAGCAGAAGCTGAAGGAAAATATATCAAGCAATCTGGTGGTCGTGGTCAGTATGGTCATTGTTGGTTGCGTATTGAACCTCGTGAAGGTGGTGCTGGTTTTGAATTCGTTGATGAAACCAAAGGCGGTTCTATTCCAAAAGAATTTATTACTCCTATTCAAAAAGGTGTCAAAGAAACTATGGATAAAGGTGTTATTGCTGGTTATCCTCTTCTAGATATCAAGGCTACTGTTTTTGATGGAAGTTATCATGAAGTCGATTCTTCTGAAATTGCTTTCAAGCTTGCTGGTAGTATGGCTTTTGTGGCTGCTGTAAAAAAAGCAGATCCTGTAGTTCTTGAACCTTTGATGAAGGTAGAAGTCACTACGCCTGAAAATTATATGGGAGATGTTATTGGTGATTTGTCTTCAAAGCGTGGACAAATAGAAGAAATGACAGATCGTGGTAGTGCCAAAGTTATTCGTGCTATGGTACCTCTTTCTGGTATGTTTGGCTATGCCACATCTCTTCGCTCTATGACACAAGGACGTGCTTCTTATGCTATGGAATTCTTGAAATATGGAGAATGTCCAAAGAATATTGAACAAGAAATTATTGATGGTAAAAGAAAGTAAACATTCTAGCTTACAAGGCCGACAAGGCTTACTAGGCTTACAGAATTTTAAACAAAAATACAATCGTAAGGTGCGATTGTATTTTTTATCATTGATTTTTCTGCTAAATTAGGGTAATATAATTTTGTTAAGTAAAAGGCCTTGTAGGCATTGTAAGCCTAGTAAGCCTTGTTAGCCTTTAGTACATGCAATTCAATGTCATCACAATTTTTCCAGATATTATCACTTCATATTTAAATGAAAGTATTCTTGGTCGTGGACAGAAAAATGGCGCTATAAAAATCAAGGCTATAAATCTTCGTGATTTTACTTTGGACAAACACAACAAAGTAGATGATACACCATATGGTGGAGGACCTGGTATGATATTAAGTGCTGAACCAATTTATTTAGCTTTGAAAAATATTGATGCTATACCTTTTGCCAAAGTAGATGGTTTGATAAAAATAAAAAAAGTATTCAATGGTAGTTTGAGTAGAAAAAAGAAAACAATTTTACTTTCACCACGTGGACGACAATTTGATCAGCGTGTGGCTGAAGAATTTGCTAAATTAAATGAAATTACTTTTATTTGCGGACGTTATGAGGGTATTGATCAGCGTGTTACTGATCACATGATTGATGAAGAAATTTCTATTGGACCTTATGTTTTGGCTGGTGGCGAACTTGGAGCGCTTACTATTATTGAAGCTGTTTCTCGTCTTGTACCTGGAGTTTTAGGTAATCCAGAGTCTTTACAAGAAGAAACGTTTAGTGGAATAAAGAGTGGAACGAGGAACGAGGAACGAGGAACGAATGAAGGTAAAAATCATTCCACATTCCACTTTTCACATTCCTCAAGTGAATATCCACAGTACACCAAGCCAGCTGATTTCAAAGGTTGGAAAGTACCAGATGTTTTACTTTCAGGTGATCATAAAAAAATAGAGGAGTGGAGACGTAAAAATTCCAAATAACAAAATCCAAATTTCAAATAAATTTCAAAATTAAAATATTCAAAAATTGTTTCAAAATTTAAAATTTAAAATTAGAAATTGAGACCTATTTTATATATTAAAGCGTCTTTTTTTGGATATTCTTTTTTGACTAAATTTTCTATCGAAATACAGTTTCCCGACTTATCCCCAAACTGTGCATTATCATCCACTTGACATACCCAAATAAATTATGTATTATGTGCAAGCACTTGAACACAACAATTTAACTCATCCCAAGTCTAAATTATTGATCAGGATACTAGGACGAGAAAGAGTAACTAAATTGCATTTGGATATTATATCAAAATGCAAACAGGTTTCTCTTTTTTTTATAGAAGAGATGTTCATTCCGCCCAAGGCGGACGAGATGTGATGATACAAAATTTATTTTGAAAATTACATTTTGTGATAGCACGTAGCTTGATGTGAAAAAGTTCATTACAATTTAAGCAAACATAGTAAGGTTCATATAATATTTCACGAGAAATATTAATGAAAAGTAAAATCATATCTCTTATTTCGGATAAGATATGATTCACAATACAAATGTGACAAAAAACCAAATACATTCCTAAATAGGGATGTACCAAGTCTATTTTTAGAGTCAGTAAAAAAAATAATTAACCTCTATTAATTTAGAGGAATCAACTCTTTGTTGCTGTGAAGCAACGCTACAATGAATAATTTATTATTCATTTAATTTGAGAGTTTGATCCTGGCTCAGGATGAACGCTGGCGGCGTGTCTAAGGCATGCAAGTCGAGGGACGGCTTACTTTCGGGTAAGTACGGACCGGCAAACGGGAGAGTAACACATTGGTAACCTACCTCTGAGTCGGGGATAGCTCATCGAAAGATGAATTAATACCCGATAGTCATAATTAGATTTAAAGTCTTTTTATGTAAACTTTTTGGCTCAGAGAGGGGCCTATGTCTGATTAGCTAGTTGGTGAGGTAATGGCTCACCAAGGCTATGATCAGTACCGGGCGTGAGAGCGTGACCCGGCTCACTGGGACTGAGAACGGCCCAGACTCCTACGGGAGGCTGCAGTCAAGAATATTCCACAATGCACGAAAGTGTGATGGAGCGACGCCGCGTGTAGGAAGACGCCCTTCGGGGTGTAAACTACTTTTATGTGGGAAGAATTTGTGACGGTACCACATGAATAAGAGGGTGCTAACTCTGTGCCAGCAGCAGCGGTAATACA
>JBAYUH010000026.1:0-10787 GCA_041675185.1 Candidatus Magasanikiibacteriota bacterium
GATATTTTGTTAGAAATTGAAAAAAGATTAAAGAATTTTCCAATAGTTTTGCATGGTGCTTCTTCTATCTCACAAGAAGCTGTTAAAAAAATAAATCAATATGGTGGTAAAATGGAAAGTGCCGTAGGTATTGATCCAAAACAAGTCTCTGAAGCCTCCAAAACATCTGTTTGTAAAGTTAATATTGATTCTGATAGTCGTGTTACTATGACAGCAGGTATTCGTGAAGCATTGTCAAAAAATCCAGAGAACTTCGATCCTAGGGGTTATATGGGTTTTGCTCGTGAAGAATTAATAAAGATGTATAAGAAAAAGAATATTGAGGTTTTGGGTTGCGGAAAATAATTTTTTTAATGACAAAATTTATATATAAAAAAGACTAAAATTAGTCTTTTTTTGGTTTTATCCACAATAGTGTATTAAAAAAATTTGACAGTTTTTATATTATAAAATATACTAAAATGAGCAAAAATATGGATATTAATCTTTTTAAAAAAATAGGATTTTCTGACAAATCAGCCAAAGTTTACTTGGTTCTACTTGGTTTGGGACCTAGTTCTGTGCGCACTCTGTCTGATAGTCTAGATATGAATCGTGGACAAGTCTATGAAGTCCTCAAAGAATTGCAAGAAAAAGAAGTTGTAAGGTTTTATAAAGAAGATACTAAACAACTTTTTGTGGCTGATGATCCAGAAAGTCTTCGTAAATTGATAGACAAAAAAGAACAAGAATTGAAAATTATCAATAAAAATGTAGATAGAATAATTCCAGAATTACAAGCTTTGTATAATTCTGGTGGTAGTAGACCTGTGGCTAAATATTACAAAGATGATAGTATCAAATTGATTTTGGAAGATGTATTGGAAGTTTGCGAATTATCACAAGAAAAAATGTATAGAGTTTATTCAGCCGAAGGAGTGCGTGAACATTTATATGAAGATTTTCCATCTTTTAGTGATGCTAGAATTGCCAAAAATATTATTGTAAAAGTCATTGCTACTGGTACTGGTGGAGAGTTGCGTGGTTTGGACGAACGAAAGTGGCTCAAGCAAGATAGTAAAACTCCGACTTATATCTTTATTTATCCTGGGAAAACTGCTTATATTTCTTTTGATGCTAAAGAAAATTTGGTAGGTGTGATTATCGAAAATGTTGGTATTTGCGAAACACAGAAGATGATTTTTGATCAACTTTGGTCTCATTTGTAGAGTTGGAATAGAAAAAAATAATACTAATATTTCGGATAATACGGATTTACAGATGTGACCTATGAAATTGTTATTTGTTTTCATGTTTTAATGCTTTAATATTTTTATGATAATAATTGACTTCGATGATACACTATTTGATACTCAAGGGTTTAAACACGAATTGGTAAGGAGTTTGGAAAGTCTAGGTATAAGTGCAGAACTTTTTTGGCAGACTTATAATGAAGCTAGAATGTTGACAGATGGAAATTTTTCTTATTCTTTTGAAAGACATGCTAGAATTTTGGAAAGACAAGGATTTGATTATGATAAAGTTTTGCAAAATTTTAGTCTAGTGAAAGCAAAAGTAAAATATTTTCTTTTTTCAGATACTATTGATTTTTTGGAAAGTTTGAAAAAAAGTGGTCATGATTTGTATTTACTTAGTCTGGGAGATAGTAATTTCCAAAAATTAAAATTAGAACAATGTGGTATTGAAAAATATTTTAAGCAAGTTTTTTTTCGAGGTAAAGACAAAGAATTGGTAGTCAAAGAAATCTTAGATAAAAACAAGAAAAGCGATATCTTTTTTATTAATGATAAGATAAAAGAGAATTTGAAAATAAAAAATTATTTTTCTCAGATAAAAATAATTTTGAAACAAAATTCAAGTCTAGATGAAGACAAGTACAAAAATAGTGGATTAGTATTTTTCAAAACTTTAACAAAAATAAAAGAATATGTCACAGATAAACTTAAATAGTGTTGGTGTCGTTGTCTTGGCTGCTGGTAAAGGCACACGTCTTAATTGTGTTGATAGACCTAAAGTTATGTTGGAAATTGGTGGTAAACCTATCGTTAGTTATATTGTAAATACTTTAGAAAAAATTGGTTTTAATAAAGAACAAATTATTTTGGTTGTGGGTTTTAAAAAGGAAATAGTAGAAGATTATTTTGGAGATAAAGTTACCTTTGTTGAACAAACAGAGCTTTTGGGTACTGCTCATGCTGCTTTTACTGGGATTAAAAAGTTACCAGAAAATATTGAAAATGTTTTGGTGTTGGCAGGAGATGATAGCGCTTTTTATACAGCAGAGACATTGGAAAAATTTATAAGCAATCATATTTTTGGAGAAAATAAACTTTCTCTTTTGACTGCAAAAGTGGAAAATCCTTTTCAACTTGGTAGGATAGTTAGACACGAAAATGGAGACGTGGAGATTGTTGAAAAAGAATACTTGACAGAAAAACAAGAAAATATAAATGAGATTAGTACTGGTACTTTTTGTTTTGATAGATATTGGTATGAAAATATGTTTCCAACTATGCCAAAATTACGTAAGTTGGGAGAATATGGTTTGCCAACAGCTCTTGCAATGGTAAGAAATGTAAAAGAAAAATATAGTATAATAATACTAGACAATCCTCAAGAATGGTTTGGTATAAATACTTTGGAACAATTGGAACAAGCCAAAGATAAGATTTCTAAAGTTTAATATTTTAAATTATTGTCTTTATAAGATTTGTGTATTACATATCACGTACCACGTATCAAAATTTGTTACATGGTATGTGTTATGAGTTACATGTATACTTTTAACTTTATAATTATATGTGTGGTATTATTGGTTACATTGGAAAAAAGGACGTGGCACCTATCCTTATTAAAGGTTTGCGTCGTTTGGAATATCGTGGTTATGATAGTGCTGGATTAGCAATATTAGAAACTAATCAAGATAAAACATTTGTAAAGAGAATTAGATCAATTGGTAGAATAGATAATTTGGCTAATAAAATAAAAGACGAAAGTTTTTTTGGCCATCTTGGTATTGCCCATACTCGTTGGGCAACACATGGCAGTGTGACAGAAGAAAATGCTCATCCCCATTTTGGTTGTGACGAAAAATTAGCTATAGTCCACAATGGTATTATAGAAAATTATCGGGAAATAAAAAAAATGTTGGGTGACAAACATATTTACAAAACAGAAACAGATACTGAAATATTGGCCCATTTGATAGAAAATAATTATACTGGGGATTTGCGTTTGGCTGTAGAAAAAGCTCTTTCTTTTGTGCGTGGTACTTATGCTGTTGTGGTTATTCACAGTGATCATCCAGATACTATTGTAGCAGCACGTCTTGGTAGTCCACTCGTGGTTGGGTTGAATTCTACTGGTGACAATGATGAATATTTTATAGCTAGTGATGCTTCACCGATTTTGGCTTATACTAAGAAAGTAATTTTTTTGGATGACAATGAAATTTTGGAAATAAGTAATGGTAAGATGAATACTTTTAATACCAAAGATGAAATTGTTCAAAAGAATGTAGAAGAAATAGAATGGGATGAAAGTGAAGCCCAAAAACAAGGATTTCCACATTTTATGCTCAAAGAAATTTTTGATCAGCCTAGAGTTTTTGTAGATGCTATTCGTGGACGTTTTGATTTGAAAAATGGTATTTCTTTTTTAGGTGGTCTCAATATGACAGAAGAAGAAATGCATAGTATTGATAAAGTAATACTCATAGCTTGTGGCACAGCCTCTTATGCTGGAATGGTGGGTAAATATGCTTTTGAACGTTTGGTTGGTATCCCGACATTGGTAGAAGTCTCTAGTGAATTTCGTTATAGTGATCCGATTGTTGACAACAAGACTTTGGTTTTTGTTCTTTCACAATCTGGAGAAACAGCAGATACTTTGGCTGCTTTGCGTGAAGCCAAACGAAAAGGTGCTTTTGTGCGCGGAGTTGTCAATGTAATTGGTTCAAGTATTGCTAGAGAAACAGATGGTGGCACATATATTCATGCTGGTCCAGAATTAGCTGTGGCCTCAACCAAAGCTTATACTAATACAGTAGCAGTATTATTGTTGTATGCTTTACAATTTGGACGTTTGAAAAGAACAAGTTTGGCTACTGGTGAAAGAATTTTGAAAGCAATGCTCGAAATTCCAGAAAAAATGTCCAAGATTCTAGAACAAAGTGAAAAAATAAAAATAATTGCTGAAAAATATAAAAATAGCCGAAGTATGATGTTTATAGGTCGTGGTATAAATTATCCAGTAGCTTTGGAAGGTGCTTTGAAACTAAAAGAAATTTCTTATATTCATGCGGATGCTTTTCCTGGTGGTGAATTGAAGCATGGTCATATTGCTTTGCTTAGTGAAGACTTTCCAGTTTTTGCACTTATAACCAAAGATCAACTTTATGATAAGATGAGAAGTAACGTAGAAGAAATAAAAGCTAGGAAAGCACCAATTATTTTAATTGCAACAGAAGGTGATGAAAGTGCCAAAGATTTGTCAGAAGATATTATCTATGTTCCAGAAACTATGGAATTATTAGAACCACTTTTGAACAGTGTGGCTTTGCAACTTTTTGCTTATTATGTGGCTGTTTCTTTGGGTAGAGATGTAGATAAACCAAGGAATTTGGCAAAAAGTGTGACTGTTGAATAAAACACTGATTACATCGATTATTAAAAAGATTACACAGAGATTAGAAATATTAGTTAATATTTTAATTTATATGTATAAGGATGGACAATTGACATATGATATTATTGGATTAGCGATGAATGTTCATAAAATTTTAGGACCAGGATTTAAGGAAAATATATATCAGGATGCTTTGATAAAAGAAATTGTAAATAATGGTTTCTATGTAGAATGTGAAAAAGAGTTTGTTGTTTTTTATAAAGGTGAAAAAGTAGGAAAATTCAGAGTTGATCTTTTTGTAGAAAATAAATTAGTAATAGAATTGAAAGCTGTAAGTGGAGAAATACCAAAACTTTTTCAAACACAAGTAATTTCATATTTGAAAGCTAGTAACAAAGAAGTCGGTTTGTTAATCAATTTTGGAAATACAAGTTTAGAAGTAAAAAGATTTGGAAATTATAAAAATTATTCTAAAAATAGTGGATTACAATTAGTGTAATCCAAAAAAATCAATATAATCAGTGTTTTATGAAGAATGTTGTGACAATTGGTGGAGGAAATGGGAGTAGTCTCACTCTAAATGCTTTGAAAAGATTTGTAACAGAAATAAATCTTTCAGCTATAGTATCTGTCAGTGATTCTGGTGGATCTAGTGGAAGACTCCGAGAAGAATTTGGAGTATTGCCACCAGGGGATATTTTGCGTTGTATTTTGGCTTTGTCAAAATATGATTTTTTTGTTTTGAAACAAATATTTAATAAAAATAGATTTAGTACAGGGAAAAAAATGGTTGGACACAATTTAGGTAATTTGATTTTGACTCTGATGCAGAATTATGAAGGGGATTTTGTCCAGGCAATTCGTAGTTTGGAGGAAGTAGTGGAAAGTCAGGGAAAAGTATATCCTATTACTCTAGAAAAAAATGACTTAATAGCAGAGCTTGAAAATGGTGATATTATTTGTGGAGAAACAAATATTGATAAACCTATTTATAATAGAGAATTAAAAATTAAAAAAGTTTGGTTGGAGACTTTGGATGCAAAAAAGCAACCAAAAATTTTTAACGAAAGTAAAGAAGTATTATTAAGTGCAGATTATATTTTTTTTGGTCCTGGGGATTTGTTTACTAGTATTATAGTCAATACTTTGGTAGAAGATTTTTCAGAAATTATGAAACTAAGTAAGGCTAAATTAATTTATATTTTTGGTAATGCTCACCATACTGATGGTGAAACTGGGCCAACAACTTTTAGTGATTCTGTATTAACTTTGGAAAAATATGTTGGTAAAAAAATGGATTTTATTATTTACAATAATCATATTTTGAATAAACAGGAAGAAAAAAAATATCAAGAACGTGGCTGGGAATTGATAGAGTGTGATAAAGAAAATTTGAAAGGTCATAATATTGTAGAATGTGATTATGAAAGACCGGGTGGAGGGCTTTGTCCAGATAAATTGGCTAATTCATTAGAAGTTATAATGGAAATCTAATTTATGAAGATAGAAAAAAAAGAAATCAACAATGTCAAAGCTCTCAAATATTTTGTAGAAAAAGATGGAAAAGAAATTGCTCGAGCTTATGTCTATATTATAAAAAATGATTTACACGATGATCCTTATGGACTTTTGGAAGATATCTTTGTGGATGAAGAAGTTAGGGGAGAAGGATTAGGAACTGATTTACTGAATCAAGCTATTGCTGGTGCCAAAGAAGCTGGTTGTTACAAATTTGTGTCTACTAGTCGTAAGAGTCGTGAGAATATTCATGCTTGGTACAAGAAAAATGGTTTTGTCGAATATGGTTTGGAGTTTAGGATAACATTTTAAAAAAGCAGACACAGCTTTTCAGCAGAAACAGCAGATTCAGCTAAAATTTATCTCAATGTATTTCTATTTATCTCATTTAACTTTTTAGTCTATTTATGAACTTATACGAATTTGAAGGGCGAGAATTATTACAAAAATATAATATAAAAATACCTAAAGGTATTGTTGTTAAACGTGGAGATAATATTAGACAAGCTTATGAAAAATTAGGTTTGGTAGAAGTCGTAGTCAAAGCACAGGTTTTGTCTGGTAAGCGTGGTAAGAACAATGGTATTCGTTTTTGTAAAAATTTGTCAGAAGTAGAAAAAGCTTGTGAAGAAATTTTTACTATGTCTATTCGTGGACAATATGTTGCTTCTATTCTTATAACAGAAAAAATAAATATTGCATCAGAAAATTATTTATCTATCACTTACGATACTAATCACAAACAACCAGTTTTGATTTTTAGTGAAGATGGTGGAATGGATATTGAGGATGTTGCTGATGAAAAGATTTTACGTGTTCCATTGGACATACGAGATAATGTTCTCCCCCTTGTAGGGGGAGTTAGAGGGGGTTACACAAAAGTAAGTTTGTCAGAGTTACCTAACCCCTCCCAACCTCCCCTACTAGGGGAGGAGTATTGGGATGTGGCTCAAAATCTTTGGCAGTGTTTTCTAGCCGAAGATACTAGAGTTTTGGAAATAAATCCATTAGTCAAAACTTCTACAGGAGAAATATTTGCGCTTGATGCCAAAGTAGCACTAGACGACGATGCCTTTTATCGTCATAATAAAGAAGTACAAGATCGTGCCAAAGAAAAAGGATTAGATCCAAAATTAATTACAGATTGGGATAATTTTGAAGTACGTACAATGCTTGGTCGTCCAGCTACTGATAGAGAAATTGCTGTGCAAGAAATAGATAAAGGAGAAAAATATTATCAAGGTACAGCTGGTAAGTATATTGAGTTAGGTGGTGACATTGCTTTGATTTTAAATGGTGGTGGAGCAAGTATTGCAAATATGGATGCACTTATCCAAGTTGGTTTGAAACCTGCTAATTATACAGAATATTCTGGAAATCCACCTCGTGAGAAAGTCTATGCACTTGCCAAAATCGTACTTTCCAAACCTGGTCTAAAAGGTTTGTGGATGTGTGGAGTGGTAGCCAATTTTACTAATGTCGAAGAAACATTCAAAGGTATTGTTGATGTTTTGGATGAAATTAAACCAACTTATCCAATTGTCGTACGTCGAGCTGGGCCTCATGATAAAGAGGGAATGAAATTGTTGACAGATTGTGCTCAAAGAAATAATTTGAATATAAAAATATTTGGCAAAGAAGTAAGTATGAGTGAGACGGCTCAAGTTTTGGCTGATTTAATTAAACAAAAATAATATGTCAATTTTAATAAACAAAAATACTAAAGTCCTAGTCCAAGGTATTACTGGTAACGAAGGTGAAAAAGCCGCAAGAGCTATGCTAGAATATGGCACTAATGTTATTGGTGGTGTGAGACCTGGTAAAGGTGGAGAAGAAGTACTTGGTAAACCAGTTTTCAACACCGTAGCTGAAGCAATAATAAAATTTCCAGATATTACCACTACAACAATTTATGTACCACCATTTGCTGCCAAAGCAGCAATATTAGAAGCTATCGAAGCGGGTATTCCACAAATAAATACTATTATTGAGCGTGTACCTATCAAAGACACTGCTTATTGTCTAGCGTCTGCCAAAGAAAAAAATATTCAAATCATTGGGCCAAGTTCGCTTGGCTATATAGTACCTGGTATTGGTCGGATTGGTGTAGTTGGAGGACCAAAAGAACAGGCTGATGAAATTTTCACACTAGGAAGTATTGGTATTATTTCTCGTTCTGGTGGTATGACCAATGAAGTTTCTTGGCAAGTGCGCAAAGCTGGGTTAGGACAAAGTACTGCAGTGCATGTTGGTGGGGATTTACTAATGGGTACAACTTATGCAGATTTATTGAAACTTTTTGAAAAAGATGAACAAACAAAAGCTGTTATAATTTTTGGTGAACATGGTGGAAGTTATGAATTTGAAATAGTTGATTTGATAAAGAATAAACAATACACTAAACCTCTAGCAATTTATATTGGTGGTAAGTTTGCGAGCACCTTGCCAGAAGGTATGAATATTGGTCACGCTGGTGCGATTGTTGAGCGTGGCAAGGGGGCAGTTGAGAAAGCTCAAGCTCTTAGTGAAGTTGGTGTGATGATTGCTGAAAGATATGAAGATTTGGTAACACTTATAAAACCTTTTTCTTAAATTTATTTTAAAAAAACTGTAAAAACAAAAAACACCTCTTTTAGATGTGCTTTGTTTGTCCCCTCCTTTTCCCCCTTGTTTGAATGTGTGATTTTACTTATGGGACAATCTCGGTGTGGATTATGTTCTTGAATTCAATTTTGAAAGTGTGTTTGTTATCACTTTCTTTCTTGTGGTTTTTGACGGTGATACCGTTTTCTTCCACTGACATTATGTCCTCCACACAGAGAAGATGTTCTATAGTCTGCTTTTTGTCGTCGATCATGACGATGATAAGGAGACTGTCGTCGTCTTCTTCCTTCAACATTTCTGTAAAATTCACCTTGTTTACATAAAACATTGCAATGTACTCCTAAGTCTGTGGTACCTCACAGCAGGTATCCTGTGAGTCAGGAATAACTAAATATAGCAGAAAAATGTGAATTTGTCAATAGTATAGATTGAATAAAGTAACTAGATAAGCTAAACTAATAAAGTGTTTAAATAATTTTTAAAAGTTAATTTATTTGTATTTATGAAATTCCAAACAAAAATAACTAAAGTAGAAAATGGACAAGAGATAATTTATGGACAAAATTTAGAAAAATTGATGGAGGAAAATACATTTGGTCAAAATATTTTTTTTCTTTTGACAGGTAAATTACCAAATAAAAAAGAAAGTAAAATTTTTGAAGTAATATTAAGTTCAGTCATTGATCATGGTCCTGCTACTGCTTCAGCTCTAAATGCACGTATTTCGGCATCAGCCAAAAATCCACTTCATACTTCAGTCGCGGCTGGTTTGCTTGGTCTTGGTGATAGACACGGTGTGGTAATTTCACAAGCTATGGATTTTTTTTATAGTCATATTGAAGAAAAAAATATATTAGAATTACTTACCAAAATGAAAAAAGAAAAAAAATATGTATTAGGGTTTGGACATAAATTTTTTACAGATGCTGATCCTAGAACTTTGAAACTTTTTTCTTTGGCAAAAGAATATGGTTTGTTTGGTAAACATTGTAAATTGGCTTTGGCAATAGAAAAAAACTTAAATGATATTTCATCTAAGAAATTACCACTCAATGCTGATGGGGCTATTGCTGCTATTTTATGTGATATGGGTTTTGCAAGTAACATTGGCAATGGAATTTTTGTCATTGCTCGTGTGCCTGGACTTGTTGCTCAAATTTTGGAAGAAGTGGAAAGTGGTGTGGGAATTAGAAGGCTTGAGGAAAGTGAAATCGAGTATCTATAAATTACAAAATCCAAATATCAACTTGTCCGCCTAGGGAGGAATCAAATCCTAATTTCAAAAATTAAAAATAATTTTGATCATTTATTTATTTGTAATTGATTTGATATTTTAGCTTTGATATTTGTAATTATTATGAATAATTTACTATGAAAAAAGTACTTGATTTACACATCCATTCCAAATACTCTCGGGCTTGCTCAAAAAGTTTGGAATTACCACTAATCGCTCAAACTTGTGAAACCAAAGGAATTGACATTGTTGCCACTTCGGATTTCACACATCCAAAATGGTTTGGACATATGAAAGATTGTTTGACTGAAGATACTGAGGGTCTGTATAAATTAAAAGATAATTCTAGTAAAACTAGATTTATTATTGGCACAGAGTTAGCTTCTATACGAAAACACAAAGACAAAACGCGTCGTATTCATTTGTTAGTTTTTGCACCAAGTCTAGAAGTCGCAGAAAAATTTAATAATACTTTGGAAAAGAGGGGATTCAATTTGAAATCAGATGGGCGACCAATACTGGGTTTGACATCAAAAGAAATTTTGGAAATAATGCTTGAAACAGACGAACGTATGATGTTGATTCCAGCACACGCTTGGACACCATGGTTTGGTATTTTTGGTTCCAAAGGTGGTTATAATTCATTAGAAGATGCTTTTGAAGAGTTGACACCTTATGTACATGCCATAGAAACTGGTCTATCAAGCGATCCTATTATGAATTGGCGTTTATCAGCTTTGGACAATATCACTCTTATATCAAATTCTGATGCACATAGTAATGCCAAATTGGGTAGGGAAGCAAA
>JBAYUH010000027.1:0-10393 GCA_041675185.1 Candidatus Magasanikiibacteriota bacterium
CTTGGTCAAAACCTAGTAATGTCTATATTCCAACCGGAGGTAATAAGATTACTCTGCTCAAACCTGATGGGGCTAGTTGTACAACAGCTACACAATGCCTTAGTGGAATATGTACGGGTAGTATCTGTGTACCACCTCCTTGTGCATATCAAACTTCAGTAGTGTATTCAAGCGTAACTTATCCACTTGTAACTATCGGCACCCAATGTTGGTTCTCTCAAAATCTCAATGTTGGAACCATGCTTGCTTCTGCTGCTACCGTGCCATCGAACAACTCACTCATTGAAAAATGGTGTTATTCTAATAGTTCAGGAAACTGTACCACCTACGGTGGTCTCTACACCTGGGCAGAAGCAAACCAACTTGCTACTACCTGTAACACTACTTCTTGTACTCCCTCCACCCCCTCTCAAGGAATCTGCCCTTCTGGGTGGCATATTCCTACAGATACTGAGATTAAAACACTTGAATCTTACCTTGGTATGTGTGCAGGAGCCACTTTAGATTGTGTGGATTATTCAGCAGGTGGATACCGTGGGGTTGCGGCAACAGTTGGAACTAAGCTTAAATCGGGTGGCTCCTCGGGATTCAATTTCCTCCTTGCCGGCTACCGTTACACGGATAACTACTTCGCCGCTCAAGGCTCGAACGGTTTCCTCTGGTCTGCGTCTCCGACTTCTGCCACGGATGCGTGGTCCCGCTACGTCGACTTAAGCAATGCGGGAGTCAACCGCTTCAGCACCTCCAAGGCGCGCGGGTTTTCCGTTCGTTGTCTGAAGGATTGATAAATAAAAAAACAAATAAATAATTTAAAATATGTACAAAGAAGGAGAGAAGCCAAACTTTGGTGAAAAAAATTGGAACAAACCACAAGAACTTTTGACATATTTATTAGATATACAAAAAAATAATACAAAATATTCACAAGAAATACAGGAACTTATCAAAAATTTGCAAATTGAATTATCAAAATATCCGACAATATTATTGACCAAGAGTAAGGCAAGTAGACCAGCCACTTTTGCAACAAAACACTTTGATATTATGTCAAAAAAAATTACCGAATTACGCCAAATACTTCTTGTTCAAAATCTTGGTGATTCAGAATTATCACAAATTTTGACTACAGTACACAACAATATTAAGTAAACTCATAACTTGATATTACTGCCAAAATAGTTTAGAATAATATAAGTAAACTTTAATACGTTTATAATTTTTATGGTATAATTCCAAAAATATCAATTTTAATTACCAACATCTGTGTCTCCACTCGTACACACTTGTATTATTCTAATTTCCCAAAATATGAACAAACAATCTCTAAAAAATTTTGATCCTCAAATAAAAGAAGCTATCAGCAAAGAACTAAGACGCCAAGAAGAAGGATTAGAGATGATCCCCTCAGAAAATTTTGTTTCTCTTGCTGTCTTAGAGTCTCTTGGGTCAATACTTACCAACAAATATTCCGAAGGTTATCCAGGCAAAAGATACTATGGTGGTTGTGAATATATTGATATTGTAGAACAACTTGCAATAGATCGAGCCAAACAAATTTTTGGTGCTGAACATGTCAATGTCCAGCCACTTTCTGGAGCACCAGCCAATATTGCTGTTTATTTTGCACTACTCAAACCAGGAGATACAATTTTGGGTATGGACTTGTCACATGGTGGACATCTTACTCATGGACATCCTGTCACTCACATGACCAAAGTTTTCAACTTCATTAGATACAAAACCAATGCTGAAGGAAAAATAGATTTAGACAATTTACGCCAAATGGCTTTAGACCACAAACCAAAATTAATCCTAGTTGGCTATAGTGCCTATTCACGTGAAATAGAATATGAAAAAATAAAAGCTATTGCTGATGAAGTGGAAGCTATGACTATGGCTGATATCGCCCACATCGCTGGACTTATTGCTGGTGGACAAATGAATAATCCTGTACCAATTTTCGATGTTGTGACTACTACCACTCACAAGACTTTGCGTGGTCCTCGTGGTGGTATGATAATGTGCAAAGAAAAATTTGCCAAACAAATAGACAAATCAGTTTTTCCAGGTTTTCAAGGTGGCCCTCACGAAAACAATATTGCTGCCAAAGCTATAGCTTTTAAAGAAGCTTTGGAACCAGAATTCAAAGAATATACTATCCAAATAAAAAAGAATGCCAAAGTTTTGGAAAGTAAATTTAGAGAAATGAATTACAAACTTATGTTTGGTGGCACTGACAATCACTTACTACTTATTGATGTTACTTCCAAAGGTGTGACTGGTGCAGAAGCTGAAAAAGCTTTGGACAAAGCTGGAATTACAGTCAACAAAAATATGATCCCAGACGATCCACGCAGTCCTATGGATCCAAGTGGTATAAGACTTGGCACTCCAGCCTTGACTACTCGCGGTTTCAAAGAAGCTGAGATGGAAATAGTAGCTAGTATGATCGATCGAGCTATTATCAATTTCAAAAATGATGAAGAATTAGAAAAAATTAGATTGGAAGTAAAAGAACTAACTAGTAAATTTCCTCTATATCCTGAACTAGCATAAATTATGAAATTTGAAACAAATACAAATGAAGAAATGATTGCTCTTGGTGAAAAAATTTCCAAAAATTTAGTAGGTGGAGATATTGTATTACTCCAAGGAGAACTTGGTGCTGGTAAAACTACCATCACAAAAGGTATTGCCAAAGGACTAAAAATTTCTGATGAAATAGTTAGTCCTACTTTTACTATTATGAATGTTTATGAAAATGGAAAATTAGTTCATATAGATACTTATCGTTTAGAAAATGCCAACGACTTAATAGAAATAGGTGTTGAAGATTATTTGGGTCAACCAAATACTATTACAATTATTGAATGGCCAGAAAAAATAAAAAATATATTAAAAAACAAAAAAACAATAGAAATTTCTATTGTTAAACAAGATAATAATAGTCGTGAGATTAGTATTACACCAAACAAAGTAGGTTAAGGAATAGAGAACGTAAGTTCGCTATGCCATGTCCTCTTGGCAAACTGACGTTTACCACTCCTACTATCATAAAATTATTTTCCTTTCTCTTTTATCTTTGCTTTCCAAAGTTTCTTATCACGAAGAGAATAAACACAACCACAATAATCTTGTCTATAAATATTCATATCACCAACAAGTTTATTACTCCTCTCTTGTCTTCCCTTCTTCTTCCAATCTTCATCATAATATTCTACACTATATTTCTCTTGCAAAGAAAGACCAATCGGATTAATTACATCTGATCTCTTGTTGCGACCAAAAGTCAGACTACTGGACCAAATATCAAAATTATTTTCCTTAGCATATTGTACAGCTTTAGCCATACGCATTTCAAAGCAAATACTACAACGATTACCACCTTCTGGCTCTTGAACTAAACCACGAACTTTTTCATACCAATTTTGTGGATCATAATCAGCGTCAATCATCTTTATTCCCCACTGTTTACAAACTTTTATCACTTGTTCCTTACGTTTCAAATATTCTGTTTGTGGATGAATATTTGGATTATAAAAAAAGACAGTCACGTCAAATTGTGATTTCAACTCTTCTATAATCGCGATACTACATGGAGCACAACAAGTATGCAACAAGAATTTTTTCATAAAATTATAGAACACATAACACATATCACGTAACAAATTTGATATGTGTTATGTGATATGTGGTACGCGATTAAACTTTGAAAATTAATAGAATATTAATTAAAATAATTACGATTTTCAAGCTCTGGCGGTAAATAATCTTGGTCAACTTCCCCTTCAAAATCTGGATTATATTTGTAATCTTTACCATAACCAATATTCTTCATAAATTTTGTCGGTGCATTACGAAGATGTATTGGCACCCCCAAATTGGAAGTATTCTTGGCATCCTCCGCTGCTTTACCATAAGCACTATAGAGCAAATTAGATTTTTTGGATTTCGCACAATATACCACAGCTTGAGCAAGATGTACACTACACTCTGGCATACCGAGTTTATGACAAGCATCATAAGCTGTATTGGCTTGAATCATAGCTTCACTATTGGCCATACCAATATCTTCACTCGCAAAACGCAAAACCCGACGAGCAACATAAAGTGGATCTATTCCTCCCTCAAGCATTCTAGCCATCCAATACAAAGCAGCATTGGCATCACTACCACGCATAGATTTGTGTAAAGCTGAAATAATATTATAAAATTCTTCACCTTTTTTGTCGAACACTAGATGTGTTCGTTGTAATGCTTCCTTGATATCCTCTTTATATAATTTTGTTATTAGAATATTCTTTTTGTATTTAGCACGAAAAGCTAATTCAAGAGCATTCAAAGCTGAACGCGCATCACCTTGACTTAGATCAGCTAATAATTCCAAAACTTCCATATCTAATTCAATCTGAAAATTTCCCAATCCCCTATCTTTGTCAAACAAAGCATGTTGTAAAAGTTTTACAACATCAGAAATTTCCAATTTCTTCAAAATAAAAACTCTAGAACGTGATAGAAGTGGTCCAATAATTTCAAAACTTGGATTTTCAGTGGTCGCCCCAATCATAATAATACTACCCTTTTCTACATAAGGAAGAAGTGTATCTTGTTGAGCCTTGTTCCAACGATGAATCTCGTCTACAAACAAAACTGTCTTTTTATTATTTTCTAATAAATTATTTTCTGCTTCTTTGACAGCTTTCAATAAATCTTTTTTACCACTCTCTACAGCTGACAAACCTACAAAATTAGCTTTGGTAGACTGAGCAATGATATAAGCCAAACTAGTCTTTCCTACCCCAGGAGGACCCCAAAAAACAAGCGAAGATAGCTGATCAGTTTCAATCAGCTTGCGCAAAAGTTTACCCTCTCCAACGATTTCTTCTTGCCCAAAGAATTCGTCAAAGTTGGTAGGTCGCATTTTGTCAGCCAATGGTCTATTTTCCATATTAAGTCAATTAATCCTGAACCAGCGAAACACGGCATGAGAATCTCTACCTGTCAGCAGACAGGTTTCTTAAGATTAACATTTTAAAAAGTAATTTACAAGTAATAAAAACAGACTATTACTAGTCTGTTTTTTATTTATTGGGGGACCGGGGTCGCAGAGTGTGATTGTTTGGAAAAACAATCAAACTTGCGATCCCCAGTTGGAGAACTTCCTTTTTGTGGTGGCTGTCGTAGCCGGCGTCACTTAGGAAGTCCAAGTTTGGACGTGTGACTAACCAAGCGAACTTGGTAAGTGCAACTTGTGTTCTTGCCGGTGCAAAAACCCAAACTTACTCTTATTAAATCACCAGAAAACAATTCTGTCAATAGTTGATAACTTTTTTTATAAAACAAAAAAACACCTTTGAGAGATGTTATATAAATGTGTGTGTTTGAGAGTCCGTATTTGCTTGGCACTTAGACTAACAAACACGGACACTTTCGCCCCTCAGTCCTTTGGTATATAAACCTTCATACCGAATCTGTCTGCAGACTTCTTCGCATCAAGATAATCAACCCTCTCCCAATAAGTTACCCCCTCTTCAACACGTTGTTGAAAAACACCTCCAGTGATTTTGCAGATAATTTCAACTATCGCCTGCATATCAGTAGGAATGTTTATACAGAGCTTGTTTTGAGGGGTTTGATCCCAACAAATCAACTCTATAATACAACTCAGATTGTGTGGCCACCAATACATAGACACTGTGCCATTCACGTGGTTATGTTTGACGACGACAATCTGAGACATCTTAAATTTCTCAGATACCTTACTGCGCATAGAGCATACCCCAGTTTTCGCGGATAAACGGATTGCCCAAAAGAAATATAAAAATAACACAAAAAAACAAAATTGTCAATACAAAAATAGTCACATATGTGACTATTTTAAAAATCTAAAATTACTTCAATTTTAAAATTGCTTTTACAAATTCTCTAAACAAAGGATGTGGTTTCATCGGACGACTCTTGAACTCTGGATGAAATTGGGTACCAACAAAAAAAGGATGATTTTTCAGCTCTATAATTTCCACTAAATCAGACTCAGGATTAATACCTACCACTTCCAAACCAGCATTATTCATCTCATCTCTATAATCGTTGTTAAATTCATAGCGATGTCTGTGACGTTCACTAATAACATCTTGACCATAAGCCTCAAAAACCTTGGTATCGTGACGTAGGGCACAATCATAGGCTCCTAGACGCATAGTACCACCGTATCTATGATTCTTCACATTACTTTCTTGATTTGGATTGATATGAATTACTGGTTCTGTAGTTTTTGGATCCATTTCCACAGTATTTGCTTTTTTCTTTCCCAAAACATTGCGTACAAATTCAATACTAGCCAATTGCATACCATAACAAAGACCAAAATAAGGCACTTTGTTTTCACGAGCAAATTGTATGGCATTGATAATTCCCTCCACTCCTCTAGTCCCAAAACCACCTGGTACAATTATACCATCAAAATTTTTTAAATCTTTTACTTTGTTTTTATTTTTTTCGAATTCTTCAGAATTTATCCAAGTCAAAACTGGCTTAACATCACTAAACCAACAAGCATGTTTGATAGCTTCAATAACAGAAATATAAGAATCAGACAAAGTAAATTTACCAGTATCAAAATATTTTCCAATAAGAGCAATTTTTATTTCTTTCTTACTATTTTCTATTTTATTTACAAATTTTTTCCATTCAGTCAAATCTGTTTTAGCACTTTTAATTTTGAGGGCTTTCAATAATTTGTTGCCTATATTTTGATTTTCCATCCTAATGGGAATTTCATAAATTGACGAAACATCAGGGGCAGAAATACAATTTTCTCTTGGTACACCACAAAATACTGCTAATTTTTCACTACGAGGTCTATCTAATTCCATAGAACCACGAGCAACTATAATATTTGCCTGTATACCAGCAGTATTCAAAGTTCTAGAAGCATATTGTGTTGGTTTAGTCTTCATCTCTCCCAAATGTGATGGTACTGGCAAATAACTAACCAATACAAAAGCTACATCATTTGGATTTTGCATTTTCATCATACGAGCAGCTTCAAGAAAAATAAGATTTTGGTATTCGCCAAGAGTTCCACCAACTTCTATCAAAGTAATGTCAGCATCTTTTGTAATAGCAGCATTTTTGATACGTCTTATTACTTCTTCTGGTACATGTGGTACTACTTCTACACATTTACCTTTGTACTTCATAGCTCTCTCATTTTCAATAATAGTAAGATAGACTCTACCAGTCGTCATGTAATTACTAGAGTACAAATCTGTATCCAAAAAACGTTCGTAATTACCCATGTCTTGATCAGTCTCGTCTCCATCATCAGTAACAAATACTTCACCATGTTCAATCGGATTCATAGTACCAGCATCTACATTGATATAAGGATCTATTTTCAAAGCAGTAACAGAAAAACCTTTAGCTTTGAAAATAGCCCCCAAAGAAGCAGTTGTCACACCTTTGCCAACACCACTAAGTACACCACCAACGACAAATACAAATTTACGTTTTTTGATTTTTGACATATTTTAATTAATTATTTTTGTTAAAAATGTTGTAATTGTTATAAATGTTAAAAATGTTTATTGATTAAAAAAATTCAATATCAATTTTAACAATTGAAACAATTAAAACAAACAAAGTGATATAACATTTACAACAGTTAGAACAACTCTAACATCTTCAATAATAACAATGTCACACATTATACCAGATTTAATAAAATCTGTGTAATCTAAAAAAATCTGTGTAATCTGTGTATTAAAAAACCACCGAGAGTCGGTGGAGCTTATTCCTCAGAGACAATAACTCTGATATCAGCTTCAAGTCCATGATTAAAAGATATGTGGATATCATATTCTCCAATATCTTTTATTGGTTCTTCCAATTTGATTTGTTCTGGTTTTACAATCACTGACAATTGCTTTTTGATAGCTTGTGCTAATTTGGTAGAATTTATTGCTGCATAAAGTGTACCTGTATTACTAACCTTAGCAATAATTTCTATTTCTTCACCATCTAATCTACCAGCAATTTTTTGTTGAGATTCAAGTTCGACTTCCATTTGTTTAGTTTTTTTCTTGTCTTGTTTTGTCAATTTGTCTATCTCAAAATCTGTAGCCATAATAGCTAGATTTTGTTTCATCAAAAAATTGCGAGCATAGCCATCAGAGACTTCTTTTATGTCACCTTTCTTAGCTGTACCCTTCACGTCTTTTAAGAAAATTACTTTCATAATAATTATATTATAGGACAATATTGATTTTTATGCAAGAAGATGTTATACTAGTCAAAAGTCTTTGAAGTCCATAAAGTAAAAAGTTACTCGACTTTATAGACTTTAGACTTTATAAACTTTTAGACTCTAAACAAAATTAACAATTTCTAAATAATAGCTAGTTAAAGCAAAATAATTTACAATAAAGTAAGATACCTCTATGAAATCAGGATTCGCAGTACTAATAGGACGTTCCAATGTTGGAAAATCCACTCTTCTCAATACTATAGTAGGTACCAAAATTGCTGCTACTTCTTTTCGTGCCCAAATGACTAGACAAGTTATCCATGGTGTGGTCAATGATCCTGAAGGTCAAATAGTTTTTGTTGATACTCCTGGTATTTTCAAAGATAAGAAAAATAGACTTACTGGTAAACTCATTGAAAAAGCCAAAGAATCTTTATCTGGTGTAGATGTAATACTCTATGTAGTAGACCCAAGTAGAGAAATTGGTGACGAAGAAAAATATACTTACGGTCTAATACGTCATTTAGACATTCCAAAAATTTTGGTAATAAATAAGAGCGATTTACACAAAGACGAAAAAAAACATTTACAAAGTTATTTAGGGTGGGGTTCAGATTTTGCTGGTGTTTTCGAACTTTCTGCTCTTCGCGCTAGCCATATTCAACCATTAATAAAAAAAGTCATAGAATTGATGCCAGAAGGAGAACCTGTATACGAAAATTCTCAACTTACCAATATTACTGATGTATTCTGGATAGCTGAAATTATACGCGAAAAAGTATTTTCTGTTTTTGAAAAAGAAATACCTTATTCAATCACTGTTGAGGTAGATGATTTGGAAGAAAAACCAGATGTTTTTGTAATTTCAGCCAGAATTCTCACAGATGCTGAACGTTACAAAAAGATGATTATTGGCAAAGGTGGACTAAAGATAAAAGAAATTGGACAAATGTCCAGACGCGAACTAGAACAAGCTCTAAACAAAAAAGTATTTTTGGAATTAGAAGTAGAAGTAGACAAACATTGGGTAGACAGAGTTTAACAATACAAAACAAAATTTTAAAAAACACCATTTGGTGTTTTTTAATTTACTATTTTTTTATATAAATTTAAAGAAATTGTATTTCTCTTGCCTTTGTTTCTTCGGTATAGAATTCCAATACATCATCTACTTCTAATCTAGATTTACCTTCGAATCTTACTCCACATTCCATACCTTCATGGACTTCTTTGGTGACAGATTGTCCAAGACGACATTCTGTAATTTTACCATTGCCCACATCCAATTTTTCACGTTTTACTCTAGCCAAAACATTTTTCATTACTTTTCCACTTTCAATTCTTCCACCAACAATCATAGCGCCTTTTTCTTTTCTAAATATTGCTACCACTTTCATAATACCAAATTCAGTAATTATTTTTTCATCGCTTAGCAATCTACCCAATTCTTCTTTTACCCAATTGATAAGATCGTAAATAACATCGTATTGCAAAAATTGTACATTCTCTTCACGCATCATACTACCAGCCAAAGGTGTGGCATTAACATTGAAACCAATCACAGTAGCCCCACTTGTTGACGCTTTTTTGACGTCATCTTCAGTAATATTTCCCAATCCTTTACCAATAATTTTTACACCGACTTCAGCATGTCTAATTTTTTCAAAAGAAGAAACAATAGCTTCAAGAGAACCAAGTACATCAGCTTTGACAATAATATTTAGAGTTTTTTTGTTTTCTTCACTACTTTCATCATTATCCACAATAATAGTACGTTCAGCACCTGTTTGTCGAGATTTTTTTTCTCTCAAATTTATTTCTGTAGCCGTATTTTGTCTTGTGATATCTAGTACGTCACCTACTTCTGGAGCTATTTTAAAACCAATAATTTGGATAGGAACCGAAGGGCCAGCTTCATCGACTAAGTCAGCTTTGTAATTCTTCATAGCTCTGACTTTGCCATAAATTTCATTGTTTAGAACAAGTTTGTCACCACGATGCAAAGTACCTGATTGTATAAGTACTGTAGCTACAGGACCCATACCTTTGTCAACATTGGATTCAATTACTGTTCCAATAGCAGGTAGATCTGGATCAGCTTGTATCTTGCTTTCATTCATATCAGCAACCAAAAGTAAAACATCA
>JBAYUH010000028.1:0-9831 GCA_041675185.1 Candidatus Magasanikiibacteriota bacterium
AATCTCTTAAATTTGCTTGTTTTGTTTTGAGGAATTTTTTCAAACTAATATCGTCACTTTCTCTAGTTTTAATATTTTCGTTTATTATTTCGTCATTAAATATTTGAGTTATTTCTTTTTCAAAACAATCAGCGACATACATTTTTCTGCTACCATGAAAACTTTTAGAGTTCCCCCTAAAATTTATTATTTTATTTTTAATTTCTTCATATTTATCAATATTTATTAGTTGCAGAAAAAATAAAGCTATTTCAGTTTTAGACAAACCTCCCAAATCATTAATTAATCTTAATAATTCTAAATAAGGTTTTACCTTAAATTCTATATGTTTTGATTGAGTATGATATGGCGAAGGCAATTGAAATTTTAAAAGTTGCCTTGTGAATGTTTCATCTAATCTTTGTTCTTCTAAAAGCTTGCTCCCTATCTCTGTGAGTTGTACAGTTGGTTTTAAATCAACAAATCCTAAAGCCTTTGGAGCTCTTGTAATTCTATCTCTTGCTGCTAAATCTGGGGTAGAGGGATACGATTCGCCTTCGTAAAATTCAGATTCAAATAATTTATCAAAAAAAGCTATCTGTAAATCCTTGTTTCCAGACCATGTAGAATTTGAAAAATTACTCGTCAAGATACTAATCTCTGGAATAATTTTTTCTAGAGTTCTAGGCGATGTAAAGCCAAATAATGTTTTAGTTTTAGTTAAGTTAGCCATATTGTTTTTATTCCCAATAAATTTTTTCTTCAATTGCTGAAGATTTTGGTTGTAAAATATCTTCATTGCAATCAATAAACGAGTTTATTCTATTTTTTGATATATCAAAGGATTCATCTGATATATCACAACCTATGTAATTACAATTGTTTTTTATTGTTGCAATAGCAGAAGAAGCACTACCCATAAATGGATCACAAATTGTAAAATCTTTTTTTGGTTCTGTACTTGCATAAATCATTGCTTGAAAAACTTCTACAGGTTTTTGAGTTGGATATTTAGAGCTATGAATACGTTTAAATCTCCAAATATCAGGGAAAGTGCGATTTCTTATTTTTCTTGTATTCCCATTTGTTCCAAAAATAATATATTCATGTCTTCTTCTAAAATAATGCCCCATCCCTATATTAACTTTGTCCCATGTAATTAAGTTTTTTACTTCAAAATACTTTCTAACAATTGCCCCAAGTGTTAGCAAAGAATAAGAATCGAACATTATATAAATATGTCCTGTTTCTTTTTTTAAAACTCTTTTACACTCTGATAGAAACAAGGCATAGTTTTCTTCTGTATCTTCAAACTCAGAAAACCACTTACCATTTGTTTTTCCTTTTTCAGAATATTTTCCAACTATCCTTCCTTGTCCTAATTTTAATTTATTATTCATTCCAGAATACGCAGGATCTGTTGCAATAATATCTACACTTTCATCTGGTAAGGATTTTAAAAAATTAATAGCATCATCTACAAAAATAGACACATTATTTTTCCCATTGTTAAATTGTCTTTCAAACTTTTTTTTCATAAACTTACCTATTTTGAGATAAAACTATTTGTAGTATATAAATATTTCTCTTGTTTATTCAATTTATAATAAATCGTTTTCGGAGCGATAGTGGAGAAAACACCTTTTACCCCCTCTTTAAAAATTAAAAAAATCAAATTCCTTATTTCTTAAAGCCCACCAAAAACATTTTAAAAACAAATTTTTCAAAAATATGTCGCCTAACGTTCCAGAATATGCGATGTTTGACAGCGGTATAATATGCACGGAGGGCAACCGCTGGCAAATATGGGTGTAGCGACCAACGGGAGCGAAACCGCATATTCTGTGTTAGACGAAGTGGCCGCCTCTATTTTTCCGAAATCTGATCTATTTTTTTAGAAAGATCGTTTAATTTTTTCCCTACATCATCGAGTGATGCCACAGTCTTGTTAGAATTCCTGATCAATCTAACGACTAAAAAAATAACACCTACAAAAACTACCAGATTTAGTACCTGCCAAAAGACTAATCCCCATGATATTGTTACTTGTTCCATATAATAATGATTAAAAGAATAAAATAGAGGCGGAAATTTTGTCTAACACCCGTTATACGAACTCCTTAAAATAATTGCTAAAATATGCTATTATTTTTTATAAACTTGAATCCATAAACAAGTTATGAATACAATTTTGACTTTGATTACATTATACACTTGGATACTTGAGTTTTGCAAGTTTTTGGTTAGAAACAAAATCGTCTCTGGTAAGACGATTTTTTTATTTTTAAATTTAATTTAGCTTCCAATCTACAGGCAACGTCCCTGTAAAAGGAAAAAATCCAAATAAAACATCTGCCACTCCTTGACCTTCACTTCCAGGAAGCCAAGATGCGACGACAGCATCCCAATCGTTGACATATTTTTTGATGTCTAGTGGTCGACCTGAAACTATAATAACAACTATTTTTTTGCTTTTTGCTTTTACTTTTTTTATGGTTGCTAGATCTTCAGGGCTCAAACTAGGATTAGCATTGTCGCCCCAACCTTCGGCATAAGGTTTTTCACCCACCACAGCAATGCCGACATCTGCCAGACTATCGTTTGTAGTGAAATCGCCAGTTTTGTTGTATTCCACTTTTGTATCTTTGGAAACTGTATTTTTTAGGGCTTCTAAAATAGTCGTCCCTACAATACCATAATTACCATCTATACCTTGCCATTCTGTTGTCCAACCACCAGCTTGACGACCTAGATTGTCGGCTGATTCTCCGCCGACTATAATTTTTTTGGTTGAAGTAGATAGTGGTAAGATAGATTCATTATTTTTCAATAATACTTGAGATTTGCGAACTGCTTCTCGAGCCAACTCTCGGTGTTCTGTACTACCAATAACAGACAATCCTTCTAGTGTTGCTTCAGGACGATCAAACAATCCTGTCTCGAATTTTACTTTCAAAATTCTTTTTACAGCATCGTCTACTCGTTCTTGTGTAATGTCGCCATTGTCCAAGGCTATCTGCATGTTTGTCAAAAAAGTTTTGTATTCGAAAGGAGTCATTATCATATCGATACCGGCATTCACGGCTCTGACCAGTGAATTATATTTGCTTGTTTCAATTTCATAAACACCATACCAATCTGAAACCACAAAGCCAGAAAATTTTAACTCGTTTTTCAGTATTTCTGTCAAAAGATGATAGTTATCAGAATTTATTTTTCCTTGCCAGCTACCAGTACTCACCATAATGACTTGTGCTCCACCAGTGATAGCTTCTTGAAAAGGAGGTAGATGAATTTCGCGCAAAGTTTTTTCGTCAAGAGTTATATTTCCTTCTTCTACTTTGAAGTTTGGGTTGCGAGATGTGCCATATTCCATACTTCCACCACCAATAAAATGTTTGGGATTGGCCAAGACTTGAAAATAACCATTGGTTGAATCTTGTGTCCCTTGCAAATAAGCTAATCCAAGTTTTGCTACATTGGCTGTATCTGAACCAAATGTTTCGTATGTTTTACCCCAGCGTATATCTTTTACAACATCAAGATTTGGAGCAAAATTCCAATAAATCCCAGTCGCAGCCATTTCCTCGGCAGTTGCTTGTCCAATTCTTTTTACCAAATCAGCATCTCTAGTAGCGCCCAACCCAATAAAATGAGGGAAAATAGTAGCTCCAAGTACATTGCCATGTCCATGGATAGCATCAATACCATACAAAAGGGGAATGCCAAGACAAGTATCTTTGGCAGCTGCTTGAAAATTGTTGGCCATCTCTAGCCAAGCTTGAGGTGTATCTTCTTTTGGTCCTGCTCCGCCACCGCTCAATAGTGCACCTAAATTATATTTTGTAATATTATTGATACTACCAATACTGTTTTTTTCAATCAAAACCATTTGTCCTAATTTTTCTGTGATAGTCATTCTGTTCACCAAGTCAGTAACTCTTTCGTCAATAGACAATTTTGGATTTTGATAAGGAAGATTTGTTTGGTGGCAATTATTATTTTTGTCGTCAGATCTAATGGGAAGTGATAATTTGATAAAAATAAAAACTGGCACACTAATTAGGAATAGGGCTATTATTAAAAACATAGTTGATTTTTGGTGATGAAAATTTAGACGCATATATTAGTTTATTTTTTTTAGTTATTTTCCATGTTTCATATATTACTTCTATTGACTATCATATTTAAATACTACACTAAGTTACACACAATTACAATCATTGACTACGAAAAATATTATTGGTACTTATCAACAAGTTTGTTTTTATTTCGTTTATACTTTGTACAAAATTTTATTTTTGTGTTATAATATATTTATCTAAATAATTTAATTTCAAAAATATGCCTGTCAAAAAAAATGTTTCTACACCTAGTAGAAATACAATGAGCTCTATGTCTGGTATACCTACAATGTCTTCTTCTTTGGGAGAAAAACATGATTGTTGTCATGGACATTTTGGTATGGGACATGGTAGTTGCAAAAATTCTAGTTCTCATTTTGGTCACAAACTAATAAAAACATTTTTTGGTATTTTGTTAGTTTATATTATAATTTTTGTTGGTTCTCTTATTCGCAACGAAATTAGAAAATATGATTTTATCGGCGTTGCACCTACCAATATTACTGATCGTCAATTGAATATTTCTGCTGAAGGTACTGTAGATGTAAAACCAAATGTTAGTAAAATAACTGTTGGTAACAATTTACGAGAAGCTACTTCACAAGAAGCTAGTACTAAAAATGACAAACTTATTGCTGATTTTGTAACAAAAGTAAAAGCTTTGGGTGTGGATGTTGCTGATATCAAGACAGAATCACCAAGTATGTATCCAGAATATACTTATAAGGATGATGGTACCAATATATTGGTTGGTTATAATGTTAGTCAAAATGTTACAATCAAAGTCAGAGACAATGTAGAAAAAGCTGGCAAAGTAGTTGCTATTGCTGGAGAAGTAGGTTTGAATACTATTGGTGGTATAGAATCTACTATAGATGATACTGAAATTTATTTAGAACAAGCTCGTCAGCAAGCTGTTGCCAAAGCAAAAGTAAAGGCTATAGAATTAGCAAATATGCTAGGTGTTCGTCTAGACGGAGTAGTAACTTATAGTGAGTATGTACCAGATTCTTACCCTCTTTACTCTAAGACAATGGCTATGGATTATGGTATGGGAATGGGTGGTGGTATTCCAACTATTGAGCCAGGAACTACTGAAGTAAAAATGGATGTTAGTATTACATACAAGATAAAATAATCAATCAAAATTAGACAGCCTTTCCTAAAGGCTGTTTTTTTTGTATAATAGAGAAAGGCTAGAAAAGCTTAAAATGCCAAAAAGGCTAGAAAGGCTTTATTATTTATATTTGTATTTATCTCAATTTATTTTTATATAATTTGTTATCAGAATTAATTGACTAATAATCTAATAAACCAATTAACTAATAAACCAATTTTATGACAGACACAGAAATCAAAAAAATTGTTTCTAGAGAAATATTGGATTCACGTGGTAATCCTACTTTGGAAACAAAAGTTTATTTATTAGATGGCACTGTTGGTAAAGCAGCTGTACCATCTGGCGCTTCTACTGGTACTCATGAAGCTTTGGAATTACGCGACAATGCCAAACGTTTTGGTGGCAAGGGTGTTTTGAAGGCTGTAAAAAATGTAAATACTTTGATCAATCAAGAATTGGTTGGAAAAGATGTATTGGACCAAAAAAATATTGACAAATTAATGATAGATTTGGACGGTACTGACAACAAAAGAAAACTTGGTGCCAATGCTATTTTGTCTGTTTCTCTAGCTTGTGCTAGGGCTGGAGCCAAAGCCAAAAAAATGCCTTTGTACAAATATATTCGTAGTACTTATGCTTTGCCAGAAAAAATTTGGCGTATGCCAATTGCCACTATGAATATTTTAAATGGTGGGCGACATGCTGACAACAATCTTAGTTGCCAAGAGTTCATGATTATACCTTTGCACAAGAAATTTGCTGAACGTGTACGTATGGGCTCACAAATTTTTCATTCACTCAAAGCAATTTTGAATGATAAAGGTTATACAACATCAGTTGGTGATGAAGGTGGTTTTGCGCCAGATTTATTAAACAATGAAAGAGCAATACAACTTATTATCAAAGCTATTCAAGTTTCAGGTTTTGAACCTGGTAAAAATGTTTATCTTGGTTTTGACATTGCTGCTTCAGAATTTTATCGTAAAGGAAAATATTATTTTACTAGTCCTTCTCAAGCTTCTAGTGCTGACAAGATGATTCGAATTTTTGAATCTTGGGTAAGACGTTATCCAATATTATCCATAGAAGATCCTTTGGCTGAGGATGATTGGGAAAATTGGCAAATTTTGACCAAGAAACTTGGTAAAAAACTTACTATAGTTGGTGATGATTTGTTTGTGACCAATGTCAAACGCATCCAAAAGGGAATTGATGAAAATGTAGGTAATGCTGTACTTATCAAATTAAATCAAATCGGTACTTTGTCAGAAACAATTGATGCTATTTATCTTGCCAAGCAAAATGGTTACAAAGTCTCTGTCTCACATCGTTCTGGAGAAACAGCTGATACATTTATTGCAGACTTAGCTGTAGCAGTCAATTCAGAATTTATCAAGACTGGCTCGATGAGTCGTTCAGAAAGAATTGAAAAATACAATCGTTTGATGGAAATTGAAATTGAAGTGGAAAAATAGTTTGTAAAGTAAATTCTCCCCCCTACTAGGGGGAGTTAGAGGGGGTCTATCTTTGAACAAAACGTTTCATTTTACTAATGACCTCTCCTAACCTCCCCTACTAGTGGAGGAATTTTAATTAACTTGATTTTTCTCTATTTAAATGTTAAAATTATCCGATATAAATAATTTATGCCTTCAAAATTAAATATCAAAAATATTACAAAAAATACCAACAAACCCACAGTCTTGATGATTTTGGATGGGTTTGGTCTGGCTAATATCAAAAATACTGGCAATGCTATTACACCAGACACTGCACCAAATATTTTTTCTTATTTGAAAAAATATTCAAGTACAGAAATAAAAGCTTGTGGTGTAGATGTGGGACTTTTTCCCAATCAAGAAGGTAATTCAGAAGCTGGACATTTGAATATTGGTGCTGGTAGAATTATAGAACAAGATTTGATCAGAATTTCGCACGCTATCAAAGATGGTACTTTTTTCAAAAATGATTCTTTTCGTCATGCTTTGTTTCATGCTAAGAAATACAATAGTGCTGTGCATATTATGGGTCTTTTGACTGATGGACAAAGTGCTCATGCTAATCCAGAACATATCTATGCCTTATTGGAATATTTTCGTAAACAAAACCAAAAAGAAGTTTATCTTCATTTGTTTACTGATGGGCGTGATTCTTATCCATACAACTCAATAATTTTTTTGCGTAATTTGCGCAAACAAATGAAAAATGGTGAAAAAATAGCTACAGTCACTGGTCGTTTTTATGCTATGGATAGAAATAAAATGTGGTCTAGAACACAACAAACTTATGAAGCTATGGTTTGTGGAATTGGTACACAGGCTGATAGTGCTGAGCAGGCTATTTCTCAAGCTTACAATAGAGGTGAAAATGATGAATACATTTTGCCAACAGTGATTACGGAAGGTGGAAAACCTGTAGCAACTATTGAAGATAATGATGTTATTTTCTTTTTCAATGCTAGAAGTGATAGAGCTAGACAAATAACCAAAGCTTTTGTACAAAAAGATTTTCAAAAGATGAATCCAGGAGCTTTCAAAAGAAAAAAATTGCCTAAAAATAATAGGTTTGTAGCTATGACAGATTTTGGTCCAGATTTGCCAGGTATTTTTACAGCTTTTCCTAGTCCTGATTTCAAAAATTGTTTAGCCAAAGCTATAGGGGAGAAATATGAGCAACTCTATATTTCAGAAACAGAAAAATATGCTCATGTAACTTATTTTATAAATGGTGGATATTCTGAACCGATAAATGGAGAGAAAAGACAAATGATAAAATCTGGTGCTCATTATTCTTATGCTGACAAACCAGAAATGCATTGCAAAGAAATTACTAATGCAGTTTTGAGTTATTTGAAAAATAATACTTATGATTTTATAACTATCAATTATCCAAATGCTGATATGGTAGGTCATACTGGAAATTTTGACGCTACCAAAAAAGCTGTTCATATTATGGATGAACAAGTAAAGAAAGTAGTAGATTGTGTTTTGTCTATAAATGGACAAGTTTTTATTACTGCTGATCATGGTAATGCTGAAAAAATGTTTGATGAAAAAACAGGTGAAGTGATGACTTCTCATACTACCAATCCTGTACCTTTTATTTTTATAAGTAAAGATAAAAAACAAAAAATAAAATCTGGTCGTCTAGCTGATGTTGCTCCGACTATTTTGAAAGTGTTGGGAATTGATAAGCCAGAGGAGATGACGGGAAAATCGTTGATTTGATTATTAGATTATTTGATATTTATATTTTCTAATGTGGAAAATACGTAACTCGTAACACATATCACGTAACAAAATTTTGGTATGCGGTACGTGTTATGTAGTATGTACAAACTCATTTTATTTATTGTATTTTATATTAAAGAAATCGTGTTATAGAAAAATAATTTATGAATGAAAAACGTCCAAAACCAGCAGTCTTGCTTACGCTTAGTGGTTGGGGTCTAGCTCCAGATACTCAGGGTAATGCGATTGCCAAAGCACGTACACCAAATTTTGATAAATTCATCGCAGAATATCCTGTGATGAGTCTTGGTGCTGCTGGTCCAGATGTTGGTCTTTTGGATGTTGAAGCTGGCAATTCTCGTGTTGGACATTTGAATATTGGTGCTGGAAGAATTTATAAAAAAATTTTACCAAGAATAAATCAAGCTATAAAAGATGGTAGTTTTTTTGAAAATAGAGCTTTTTTGTCTGCTTGTGAACATGTCAAAAAAAATAATTCTGCTTTGCACATAATTAGTCTTTTTGGTAATCAAATCCAAAATGCCAATGATGAACATTTTTTTGCATTGTTACAATTGGCTAAACAAAATAATATTGAAAATGTATTAGTTCATGCTATTTTAGATGGTGAAGATGATATTTATAATAATGCTATAGAGCATATTAGAAAAATAGAAGAAAAAATGTCAGAGATTGGAATTGGAAAAATTGTATCTTTGTCTGGTCGTTATTATGCATTGGACAATGGTCGTCATTGGGATAGAACAAAGGTTGTTTATAATACTATAGTAAATGCTCATACTGATCATATTTTTGCTGACGCTCATAGTGCAATTCAGACAGCTTATGATAGAAAGGTTTTTGATACAGAATTTATTCCATCTATTGTTGGTTTTGAAAAGGGTAAACAAATTATAAATAATAATGACGCGATAATTTTTGCTAATTTTGGTGCTAGTCTCTGTAGACAGCTTACCAAAGCTTTTGTGCTTCCAGCATTTACCAAATTTGAACGAGCTTATTTGAAGAATTTGTTTTTTGTAGCTATGACTGATTATGAAAAAGAAATTCCTATTGAAATAGCATTTCCACGAACTTTTATACATAATTCTTTGGGGGAAATATTGAGCAAAGAAGGGTTATCACAAATAAGAATTGCTGAGACAGAAAAGTATACTTGTGTAACGACGTTTTTCAATGGTATGTATGATCAAAAATTTGATAAGGGTGAATGGAAGTTGATTCCTTCAAAAAAAGTAGCTTTTTATAATGAAGAACCAGAGATGTCTGCCTCAAAAATAACCAATGAAATTATAAAAGCAATTAAGTCTGAAAAATACGATTTTATTTTGGCAAATTTTGCCAATGCTGATGCTGT
>JBAYUH010000029.1:0-9519 GCA_041675185.1 Candidatus Magasanikiibacteriota bacterium
AAATTTTGGAAGAAATTGATGAAAGTGATGAAAATATTGAGTTGGCACAAGAGAGTTGTCCGGCAGAGGCGATTTTTATTTCTTAATAAAAGTTCAATGCAATCTTGACAAATTTCTGACAATACTATATATTGTATGCACTTCAGCTTAGCTCCGCCCAAGGCGGATCTTAATGAAAACGTTTTATAAATCCCTCATCTTTCTGATATTTTCCTGTCCCGACTCAGTCGGGATTTCTGAAAGAGAGGACTAAGGAAAATGCTATATGGAAATTCCTTCAATCTTGGAGATGCTCCAAGCTGGTGTTCACTTTGGACACAAAGGGTCTCGTTGGTACCCAAAGATGAAACCTTTCATCTTCACACAACGTAACCAAGTACATATCGTGGACTTGGAAAAAACAAAGGTACAATTAGAAATAATTTTGCCACAGATTAAACAATTGGCAAAGGAAGGTAAACAAATTTTGTTTGTTTCTACCAAACCTCAAGCCAAAGCAATCGTCAAAAAAGCTGCACAAGATTGTGGTATGCCATTTTTGGTTGATCGTTGGATTGGTGGTATGCTTACCAATTTTACTGAGATCAAAAAGTTGGTAAAAAATTATGTTACTCTAAAAGATCAACAAGACAAAGGTCAATTGGGTAAATACACCAAGAAAGAACAATTGGAAATCGGAAAGAAGATTGAAAAAATGGATAAATATTTGTCAGGTTTGGTAAGTTTGAATAATTTGCCAGATGTTGTATTCATTCCTTCTATGCAGTGTGAAAAAACTGCAGTGACTGAAGCCAATCGTATGAGTATACCAATTATTGGTATTTGTGATACTAATGCTAATCCAAACAAAGCTGAGTATGTAATTCCAGCCAATGACGATGCTGTCAAATCTATTGAAATGATGGTCGGACTTGTGAGAGATACTATAAAAAAAGGTGTTGCTGAAAAAACAAAGGATGTTGCTTCCATAAAAGTTGAAGATAAAAAAGAAAACGTTGCTAAATAAATTTTGCATCAAAGTAAATAGTAAATAGACAACAGTAAAAAGTTTTGTAATCTATTTACTATTTACAGTTTACTGTTTACTTTTAATTTTTAAAATAAAATTATGTCTATATCTGCTTCTGAGATTGCCAAGCTTCGTGCTCAAACCGGAGCTGGCATGATGGATTGTAAAAATGCTTTGGAAGAATCCAATGGAGACTTTGACAAAGCTATAGATTGGTTGCGTAAAAGAGGTACTGCCAAAGCTGCCAAGAGAGCTGGAAAAATTGCAGCTGAAGGAAAAGTATTTACTTATCTTCATGGTGCTGGAAAGATTGGTGTCATGTTGGAACTAAATTCTGAGACAGATTTCGTGGCTAAAAATGAAAATTTTTTAGCACTTGGCAATGATATTGCTATGCATATCGCTGCTATGAATCCAAAATATTTGTCTCGTGAAGAAGTATCTAAAGAAGATTTAGAAAGAGAAAAAGATATTTATCGTGTCCAATTACAAAATGAAAAAAAACCAGCTGAGATGATTGAAAAAATTTTGGAAGGTAAAATGAATAAATATTATTCTGAAGTCTGTCTTCTTGAACAAGCTTATATCAAAGATGAAGACAAAACTGTTGAACAGCTTTTGATTGCTACTTCTGGTTCAATTGGTGAAAAAATTAGTCTTCGTCGTTTCGCTCGTTTCGAAGTTGGTGAAGGTATTGAAAAGAAAGTTACAGATTTTGTAGCTGAAGTGAATGAACAATTGGGAGTGTAATCTTCATTAAAGCATTAAAACATGAAAATATAAAAACAACCGAGAGGTTGTTTTTTATTTCAGCTAATGTTTGGTACACATTACATACAGCAGATTAATATTTTAGGAACGTTCTGAATTGATTTGTTTCTCGTCACTTTTAGACGATACATTTCCTTGTTTATATTCTATAAATTTTTTTAAAGCATTACGCCAACCTTTGAATCTTTTGCAGTAAATGTCAACAGAATAATCTGAAAATGGCTTCTTTATTTCTTTATGACGAGGCTGGTGACCGAGCTTTTTCCAAACCTTATCTAAGTTATCAAGTAATTGTTCATTGGTAATAGTTTTGCTTACCGTGATATCAAGGCCAGCCTTTTTCAAGGCGTTATTCCAAGAGCCAAATAGTTTATAAAAAAGATAATGTGAAAATTTTCCAAGCTTAATATATTCATTTTGCGTAATATTTTTCTTATTCAAAAATCCAGTGACTCGTTTAATGTCATTTATTAATTCTTCTTCGATGTTATTTATTACATTGTAGCGTAATTTTATTTTCATTTGATAAAAATTTACAAATTTCAAATAACGTTTATCGGTATAAGAAATTTTTAAATAATTGCTAAAATATGTTAGAATTTTTTTTTATTCTTTTACTCATAATTAGGTTTGTCTATATTATACACAAAAACTCATTAAATAAGCAAGTATCCATCGACTTTATAGACTTTTGACTTTCTCGCGTAGACGAGTCCGCCTTACCTGTCCCACTTTGGTGGGGGCGGAATAAACTTTACAGACTTTTATCATTTCTTTCCCCAAATTGACAAAAACATACTTTTATCATATAATCATACATATTTTGTATTTATTAAATGAAATTTTTATGAAAACTCTACTAAAAAACTTTTTAATCGTTTTTGGTGTATTACTTTTGGTTACAGCTGTGCTAAGTACTGTTAATTTTTCTAGTAAAAAGCCAGAAACATCCAATATCAATACTTTGGTTCATGATATTGAAAATGAAAGTGTCAAAAATATTGAAGTCAAAGGTGACTATCTGTATGTCACACTCAAAGATGAAAATGCCAAACAATTGGAAATCAAAAAAGAAGCTGGTCAATCCTTTTCTGAATTGATGAGTAATTATGGTGTAGCTTCAGATAAGTTGGCTTTGGTAGATGTGACTGTACAAGATCAAACTGGTTGGAAATTTTGGGTTAGTGTGCTTGCTCCTTGGATTATTCCTTTATTACTCTTTGGTGTGCTTATTTATTTTTTTACTCGTCAAGTAAAAGGTGCGAACAACAAAGCTATGGGCTTTGGCCAAAGTAGTGCTCGCCAAGTCAAACCAGATGACAAAAATAAAAAAACTTTCAAAGATGTAGCAGGTGCTAAAGAAGCCAAAGAAGAATTGATGGAAATAGTAGATTTTCTAAAAGATCCAAAAAAATTTACAGACATGGGAGCCAAAATTCCAAAAGGTTTGCTTTTGATGGGTTCTCCTGGAACAGGCAAGACTTTGTTAGCAAAGTCTATTGCTGGTGAAGCTGGAGTACCATTTTTCCATATATCTGGTTCAGAATTTGTGGAAATGTTTGTGGGTGTAGGCGCATCTCGTGTGCGTGATCTTTTCAACAAAGCTAAGAAAGTTGCACCAGCTATTATTTTTATAGATGAAATAGATGCTGTTGGTCGCAAGCGTGGTTCTGGTCTTGGTGGAAGTCATGATGAAAGAGAACAAACTCTCAATCAGATTCTTGTAGAGATGGATGGTTTTGATCCAAATCTTGGTGTGATTGTCGTAGCTGCAACCAATAGACCTGATGTACTTGATCCTGCTTTACTTCGTCCAGGACGTTTTGATCGTCGTATTGTGATAGATTTGCCAGATATCAATGATAGAGAAGAAATTCTAAAAGTTCATGCCAAAAATAAACCTTTGTCCAAAGAAGTTTCTTTGCGTAAAATAGCTGAGCGTACGCCTGGTTTTTCTGGAGCTGATTTGGAAAATTTGTTGAATGAAGCAGCTATTTTGGCTGTGAGAAAAACACAAAAACAAGTAGAAGAAATAGATGTTTTGCAAAGTATTGAAAAAGTAATTTTGGGTCCAGAAAAGAAAAATCGTGTGATGACAGAAAAAGATCATGAGATGACAGCTTATCATGAAGCTGGTCATGCTATTGTCGGTCACTTCTTGCCACATTGTGATAGTATTCGCAAAGTTTCTATCATTGGTCGTGGTATGGCTGGTGGCTATACTCTTTCTATGCCTGACAAAGATGTTCATTACAATACTTTGGCTAAATTCAACAATGATCTTGCCATGATGCTTGGTGGTTATGTCACAGAAAAATTGGTTTATGGAGATGATATGCTCTCTACTGGCCCATCTAGTGATTTGAAAAAAGCTACAAGTATTGCTCGTTCTATGGTTCTTCGTTATGGTATGAGTGAAAAGCTTGGACCTCGTCAATATGGAGAAAATGAAGAATATATTTTCTTGGCTCAAGAAATTCATGACAAGAAAAACTATAGTGAAAAAACAGCTGAAGTAATAGATGAAGAAATAAGTAATATTTTGCATAATGCTGAGAAATTGGCTAGGAAGATTATCACTGAGCATCGTGTACAGATGGACAAACTAGTAGCTGTACTTATCAAAGAAGAAACAGTTGAAGAAGAGAAATTTGTGGAAATAGTTGGTAAAGGTGTAAAGCATGATGAGACTATCAAAATTTCTTAAGAAACAAAATTAAGTTTTATAGAAAAGACGCAAATTTATTTGCGTCTCTTTTTGTAATAAAGTAAATATATGCTATAATAGAAAAAGATTTTTTTATATATTTATATTTATTTTTATGACTTTGGGCAAAGTTGATAATACACCAGAAAATAATAATCCTTGGTATGTAACTGATAATAAGTTTCATAATTATTGGATTTGGCATGGATTATTCAATTCTAATAGAAGTCTTCATCGTGACATAAATTCTGTTGACGTTCAAAAACAATCAAGATATCTCAAAAAACAAATTGTTTTTCAATATTTCAAAAACTTTTTTTTGTTTCCTATTTTATTTTTACGTCTTTTGATGCCATGGTATCTCAAGGGTAAAAATAATGTCTGGACAAATATCAGAACTATTTTGAAAAATGATGAATTCAAACCTCTGAGATTTGCTATTTTTTTTCAGATAATTTTTTGGATTATTTTGTTTTGTTTAGGATATATTTCTTTTTATAATTATTTTCAATATACCAAAGCAATTGAGAATAAAGTAATAACAAATACTATTTCGGAAGTAAATAATATACCAGATAATTTAGAATCTGATAATACAATAGTAGACACTGAAGTATTGTTTCCTGTTAGTGCAAATAGAACAAATGTATTTGTCTCTCTTATTTTATCTGATGGCAATCTTGAAATAGCCAAACAACAAGTACATTTTGCAGATCAAAAAATTGATGAACTAGAGACCTTGGCACTATCAGTCAACCAGAATTTTGATTATAAACAGATTTTGGATTTGGTATCAGCTTCACAAGCTATGATGCTGGATATAGCAAACAACAAAGATACTTTCTTCCAAGAAGCTGATAGTGAGGATGTGAACAATTTGTTTGTAAGAGCGATGAATCATGAAGTTAGACGTGAATTGGTTTTGAACGGGATTGCTATAAATGTTGATATTTTGTTGAATGACGAACAAAAAAATAGTTTCAATGAATTGAGAAATAATATATCTACACAAACAAAACAATTTTTGGACAACACAATAAACGATAGTAGATTTGATAGTTCAAGAGATTATTTGGAAAAAGTAAGAAGAAATTTTACAAGTATTGTGGATATAACAGACTATGTATATTTAGATAGAAGGGCAGAATTGGTTTCACAAATGTATTCAGGTAATATCCAAAATAATTTTGAGCTAGCAAGTCTAGATAAAAATTTTCAAGAATATTTTGGCTATAATTTTGATATATTTTTCAATACTTATACTCCAGAAGATACTATTGATATAGACAATATAGTAGAGTTTGCCTTGAGTTTGTAAATTTGTTGGCTTTGTTTAAAACTGTGGATATGTTTTGTGTAAATTATAAAAAAAGAGTATAATAACATAAGTTTAAAAACTTTGTATATATGAATGATCCTAGTTCAAAAAATAATTTTTTGAACAACCAAAAAAACATCACCACTCAATCTCCAAAGACTGACTTTTTTGTTAACTATTGGACTTGGCATGGCTTGTTCAATTCTTACAACACTTTGAAACAAGAATGTAAATCCAATGAAAAAAGTATAATAAACAAAAAGAGATTATCTTACCTAAAAAAACAAATTGTCTTGCACTACTTCAAAAACTTCTTTCTCTTTCCGATATTTCTTTTTAAATTTTTTGTTCCTTCTCATCAAGAAGGAAAAAACAATCTCTGGACCAACTTAAAAATAATAATCAAAAACAAAGAATTCAAACCTCTAAGGTTTGCAATACTTTCTCAAATTTTATTTATACTAATACTTAGTGAAATTGGTATTATTGTTTTTTATAAAAATTCTATATCTACTTTAGCTACTAATACAGCTTCCTTGTTAAAAGATATCAATACTAGTCCTGTCAGTGTTAACTATGATAATTTGATAGATATCAACGGCACTCTATATTTTTCAGCCGATGATGGTATTAATGGAGCTGAACTCTGGAAAAGTGATGGTACTGAAGGTGGTACAGTCATGGTCAAGGATATTTATGCTGGTACTGGATATTCTTCTCCTACCAACTTGATCAATGTCAATGGTACAGTATATTTTTCAGCCGATGATGGTACCGGAGCTGAACTTTGGAAAAGTGATGGTACTGATGCGGGCACCGTCATGGTCAAGGATATTAATTCTTTTGGTAATGGTGGTTCTCCAAGTTATCTGACTATTATCAACGATACTCTGTATTTTTCGGCCACTGATGGTACCAATGGAATTGAACTATGGAAAAGTGATGGTACCAATGCTGGTACAGTCATGGTCAAGCATATTTACTCTGGTGGTAACAGTGCTTCTCCTGCTAATCTAACCAACGTTAGTGGTACATTATATTTTTCGGCCACTAACGGTACCAATGGAATTGAACTATGGAAAAGTGATGGTACCGATGCTGGTACAGTCATGGTCAAAGATATCCGCTCTGGTTCAACTAATGCTTCTCCTGCTAATCTAACCAACGTTAGTGGTACATTATATTTTTCGGCCACTAACGGTACCAATGGAATTGAACTATGGAAAAGTGATGGTACAAGTGGTGGTACAGTCATGGTCAAAGATATCCGCTCTGGTTCAACTAATGCTTCTCCTGCTCGATTAACCAATGTTAATGGTATATTATATTTTTCGGCCACTGATGGTACCAATGGAGTTGAACTCTGGAAAAGTGATGGTACTGATGCTGGTACAGTCATGGTCAAGAATATTTACTCTGGTACTGGTAATTCTTCTCCTTTTTACTTAACCAATGTCAGTGGTACACTATATTTTCAAGCCATTGATGCTACCAATGGATATAGACTCTGGAAAAGTGATGGTACTGATGCTGGTACAGTCTTAGTACAGGATAATAACTCTGGTATTATTGCTTCTTCTCCAGCGTATCTTACTAATGTTAGTGGCACACTATATTTTGCAGCCACTGATGATACTAATGGAGTTGAACTCTGGAAAAGTGATGGTACAAGTACTGGCACGGTCATGGTCAAGAATATTTACTCTGATGTTATTGCTTCTTCTCCTATTAACCTGACTAATGTTAGTGGTATTTTGTATTTTCAAGCCGATGATGGTATCAATGGAAATGAACTGTGGAAAAGTGATGGTACTGATGCTGGTACAGTCATGGTCAAGAATATTTACTCTAATACTGGCGCTTCTAATCCTGCTAACTTGATTATTTTTAATAATACACTATTTTTTTCAGTCCTTGACTCTACATATGGAACTGAACTATGGAAAAGTGATGGTACTGAAGGTGGTACTGTTATGGTCAAGGATATTAATTCTGGGGGTGGTGGTTCTAATCCTACTTATTTGTCTATTGTTAGTAATACACTATATTTTGCAGCCACTGACAATACATATGGAAATGAACTTTGGAAAAGTGATGGTACAAGTGATGGTACAGTCTTGGTCAAGGATATTAACTCTGCTGGATTTTCTTCTCCTACTAACTTGACTAATGTTAGTGGCACACTATATTTTGCAGCCACTGACGATACTAATGGAATTGAACTCTGGAAAAGTGATGGTACCGATGCTGGCACCGTCATGGTCAAGAATATTAACTCTGGTTGGGATTCTTATCCTGCTAATTTGATTAATATCAACGGCACTCTATATTTTTCAGCCGATGACGGTATCAATGGAGCTGAACTCTGGAAAAGTGATGGTACTGATGCTGGCACCGTCATGGTCAAGGATATCTTCCCTGGTGCTGATTATTCAAATCCTGCTGGTCTAATTAATATTAATGGTACACTATATTTTTCAGCCACTGATGGCACCAATGGAATTGAACTCTGGAAAAGTGATGGTACCGATGCTGGCACTGTCATGGTCAAAGATATTTACGTTGGTTGGGATTCTACTCCTACTAACTTGACTAATGTTAGTGGTACACTATATTTTTCAGCAGATGACGGCGGTGGAAGAGAACTCTGGACAAGTGATGGTACTGATGCTGGCACCGTCATGGTCAAGGATATTAACTCTGCTGGTGATTCTTCTCTTACCAACTTGATCAATGTCAATGGTACATTATATTTTGCAGCTAGTGATGGTTTCAATGGAATTGAACTCTGGACAAGTGATGGTATTGACGCTGGCACTGTCATGGTTCAGGATATTAACTCTATAGGTGATTCTTCTCCTACCAACTTAATTAATATCAATAGTACTTTGTATTTTTCAGCTAATGATAATTTCCATGGAATTGAACTATGGACGTATGTTGCAAGTTCACCTTCCTGCTCTGCCCCAACAGGTCAACCAACAGGTTCTCCAGCTTTCTCAGGTGGTACTACTTCAACTCTCACTTGGGGTGCTTTGGTCAAAGATGCTTCCTCTGATCATACGGTTATCTTCATGAAAGAAGGCTCTAGTACTGCAGATAATCCAGTCGATGCCACAACTTACACCGCAAGTACAGACTGGAATAGTAAAGGTACCCAAATTGGTTCTACTGGTTGGTATGCGATGTATGCAGGCACCGGAGATCCAAACATAACCATGACAAATTTATCACCAGGAACTGCCTACTATTTCAAAGCTTATTCATATAATGATTGTACTGGTTCTCCGCTGTACTACACTACTTCACCTATAACAGCTAATACCACCACAAATGCGTTAGGCTCACTCAACCCTCCAACTCTTTCAGATTTCTCAAACATCACTTCTACTACTATCCAAGTTAATTGGGATATTGTTGAAGGTACTAGTTATTACACAGTTTCTTCTACAGCAGGAACAGTCACTACTACTGCTACTTCTTCTCTATTTAGTAATCTGACACCTTCCACTACTTATTATTTCCAAGTAAAAGATACGGATAACTCTGCTCAGGATTCTAGTTATTCATCTGTTAGTTCTACCTTAACTTTCACTCCAGATCCACTCAACCCTCCAACTCTCTCAGCTTTATCTAACATCACTTCTACTACTATTCAAGTAAACTGGGAAGCAGTAACTGATGCACTGTTCTATACCGTCAGTTCAACAGCAG
>JBAYUH010000030.1:0-9316 GCA_041675185.1 Candidatus Magasanikiibacteriota bacterium
ATACCTTTGGTTGACAAATCTGTTTTTGTTCTTTGGACATCAGCACCTTCTTTATCAATTTTGTTGATAGCAACGACACATGGCAACTTCGCAGCTTTTATAATTTTTATTGCTTCTTCAGTCTGTGGTTTGACACCGTCATCTGCAGCTACAATAAGAATAGCAATATCAGCAACTTTGGCACCACGACCACGCATCATAGAGAAAGCTTCGTGACCTGGAGTATCAATAAAAGTAAGAGCACGTTCTTTCTTATTTTTTGGATCTTTCCAAACTGTCTGATAAGCACCAATATGCTGAGTAATTCCACCAGCTTCTGTATCGATAATATTGGCATGACGAATAGTATCTAGTAATTTTGTTTTACCATGATCAACATGTCCCATCACTACAATAACAGGTGCACGTGGTTGCAAATTCTTAGCTTTGGACAAAGCTTCTTCCAAATTTTGGACACGCTCTTCTTCTTTCTTTACTTCCTCTTGATTACTATCTTCTCTGTATACAGTAAAACCAAGGTCTTCAGCCATAATAGACATAGTATCAAAATCAAGATTTTGATTTTGATTGGCCAAAATACCATTTTTCATAAGTTCAGTAATGATTTGGGTTGTTGTCATGTTCAATTTTTCAGCAAATTCTCTCACAACCAATTTTTCAGGCAAAGTGACATCTTGACCAAGTTCTTTACGTAATTCTTTTTCTTTTAATTTCTTTTCTTCTAATTCTTGTTTTTTCTTTTCTTCTAATTCACGTTTGATATATTTCCAACGACGCATCACTTGTTCAGCTGTTGCATCATCAATCTTGATAGCTTTACGACCAATATCAAAACCATATTGAGGCAAGACATCCAATAATTCTACAGTATTTATTCTAAGTTTACGAGCTAGTTCGGTGACGTTCATGTGTATTGAAGGCTTACGAGGCTTACAAGGCTTACAAGGCCTACGATGCTTCTTATTTAATGAATGAAAATATTATATAGGAAATATTTGAAAAAGTCAATTATTTGGCTAAAATTATGAGCAAACAAAAAACACCTCTTTTAGATGTGCTTTGTTTCGCCCCTCCTTTTTCCTCCTTTGTTGTGTGTTTGGGGCTTTGTTTGTTAATCCTTCTTTTCGAAGAACTTGCGATCCTCCTCGAGCTTCTTGTCGAGAACTCCACAAGCCCAAGAATTGAGCTTGTTCACGCCCGCAACGAGCGGACGACGCACGATGAGAAGAATCCCACCGACCAAAGCAATACCTGCCAAACCACTCATTTCTTTTCTCCCTAGGAAAAGATTTAGCAACATTAGCTTGCGAGACCTTCTCACACGCTTCCGTCGCTGGTGCCTAAATATTAGTGATAATAACTAGGCATCAACAACAGTAAAACACCCAAGAGTATACTACTTTTTGGGATTTTTGTCAAGTGTCTAAAAAAATTATAAAAACAAAAAAAAGACAAATTTCTCCGTCAGCCGACGGATCAATTTGTCATTCCTTGTTAAATCCAAACCTATTTTATTCCTAAAATTTTTTTCTTAATGTCTTTCGCTGTCAACTTCGCCATTTCATAAACTTCTTCCACACTACCACTTGCCAAATAAGTTTCTAAACCAACAGAACGTTCCTCGAAATAATCATTGTCTATAAAATCACGCAAAAATCCTTTCCAACCGGCGTGTAGAGTTACTCCAACTTTTCTATCTTCTTGAGAAAAAATATTATCTGCTTTTTTCTTATTTTTCTTTTTTAATTCTATAAATAATTCTGGAGAAGTTACTACTACAACTTTGATATCCATTTTTTCTTTTTCCAAATCTGGTAAAACTTGCAACAAATTATTCAAAACAATTGCACCAGAAACTGCCACACACATTTTCTTATTACCATTATTCTTGTAATCTTTGAAAATATAAGCACCCTGTACAGCTTCTTTGACTTGAGGAACAGTCTGTCCACAACAAGCATTTTTACCACGTTTGAGTACTGGTACATCTGGACGAGAAACTGACAAGACAATTGGTTCGCCAATTTTCATAGCATAAAAAAGCATTTCTATTGTTTCATTAGCATCTGTTGGTTTGTAGACTTTTATTCCAGGATAAGCGCTATACATACTCATCCAATAAAGTCCTTGGTGTGTTGGTCCATCTTCACCAACTTCTGGTCCATCATGACTAGCAAGTACTATGAAAAATCCTTTGTGTTCTGGATAAAGATGGTTGTTGATAACTGCCACACGGACACCATTACACATCATCGAAGTAAAAGCTGCATAAGTTCCCACCACTGAAGCTGGAGCAAAATTCCCTGGCAACCTGTCAAGTGTCATACCAGTACCCATCATGCCCATATTTTGCTCAGCAATACCATAGCGAATACCACGACCATATAGATTTTTTCTATTTATTATACCAAAAACATTTTCAGCTTTGTCAGTCTTGACTGATTCTGACAAATCCCCTGCTCCAGCCCAAAAAAAAGCACTTTCTTTCATTAACCATTCAAAAAATACTTGACTAGCCTTTCTTGTAGCAACTTTTTGTTCTGTGGCAAAAACTAATTCTGATGGTAATTTCGTAGGTCTTTCAATATCTGTCACACTTTTGAAATTTCTATTTTTCAAAGTTTTTTTCATTTGTGCTAAAACTTTTTGTTCACTTGGAATTTTTTTACTGGCGACTTTCAATCTACTGACAATATAAGTAGACAATGAATTATCCAAATCAACTAAAATACTTTCAATATCTGGTAAAATATTTCCTTCTTTACCAGGAATTAATGTTTTTTTATTCAAATTCAATCTATTTTCTATTTCCACATATTCATCATGTTTGACTTGTGAACCGTGTGATTTGTTGGAATTTTCTAGACTACCATAATCTTTTCCTTTCCAAGTATGAGCAATTACTACAGTAGGATTGCTATTATCAAAAACTTTTTCCGAAGCTAGACGATAAGCATAAACACATTCCAAAATATTGTGACCATTTATTTCAATTACATTCCAACCTAGCCCTAACCAATTGTTAATATACTTGTTTGATAATACTTCATCAATATCACCATCAATACCAAAATGATTGTAATCTAGTGATACTATCATATTGTCAGCACCTACAGTATGCAAAATATTGCGAGCTTCATAAGTCATACCTTCTTCACTTTCAGCATCACCCATAAAAACCCAAACTTTACTACCAGTATTAGCTGACTTATGAGTAATAGCTAATCCTCCAGCAGCAGAAAAACCATGTCCAGAAGGACCAGTAGAGATATCACTAAGTGGAGTATAACTTTCAGCATGTCCTGGTAGTCCACCACCTTTTCTAAATCTAGCCAAATCTTTTCCCAAAATTGCATGCAATTTTTTGGCATCAAACTTCACACCTTTCTTTTGCAAACTTTCATAAAACAAAACTAAACCACTATAAAGTCCAGGTGTACAATGACCAGCTGACCAAACAACTCTATCACGACAAACATTTTTTGGATCAAGTGGATCAAAAGCCATCACTCCACCAAGTGTCAATGCCAAAAATTGTTCTACTTTGGCACTAGATCCACCAGGATGACCTGAACGTGAGCCTTCTACTGTTGCAAAAATAAGTTCACGCATTAAAGTAGAAATTTTATTTAATTTGTCAACTTCAATACCTGGCAAACTTACCAATTCCAAATCTTGTAATTTCAAATAACTACCACCTTCAAAATCGTATTTAAATTTTGTCAGATTATTTTGCTTGAATTTTTCGAAATCTGTTTTGTTTAGTAAGTTGTAACTCATATTTATAAAATTTAGGAATTTAGGAATTTTAAATTTCGAAACAATTTTTAATTTCTAAATTTAAAATTTAGTCATTGTTTTAAAATTCAAAATTTCTAAATTTAAAATTAGTTAATATTATAGTAAATTTAAGTATCTTTATTATGATTAGTCTTTTTAGCCAAAACAATATACCCCTGCACTTCCAAAAATTTTCCCAAAGTCAACATTTCCACAAGACCATAAAATTCTGCCAAAGCTGTAGACACTGGTTGAGTTTTTTTCTTAATCCAATATAGCACTTTATTGATATTTCGTAAAAAGAAAAATCTTTTTTGTTTTTGCAAAGCTTCGTAAAACTCATCAGGATGGACAAAGAAACTAAGCCAAAAAGCTGTGTACATTTTTTTTATTTCAAAACTACTATTTTCTAATAAATTTTTCAATTCATCTTTGGAATAAAGTGAGATATGAAACTCAGCGTGTGGATCAGTATTGCAACCTCTCTTATACAAATAATTTCTAATATAAGCATGTTTACCCAATTTTGATTCACTAAACATAGCTAGTCTACCACCAAGCACAAGTACACGCTGTAATTCTTCCAACCAATTTGGCACATCTTTTACATGACCCAAAACATCTGAAGAAAAAACAACATCAAAAAAATTGTTTTGGAAAGGTAACAAATCATTTTCATAGAAATCAAACTTAGCCCAAACCCCATATTCTTTGACACGCTTCTTGGCCAATTCTATTTGTATTTTTATGACATCAACTCCGTAAACTTCTACTTTCTTTCCCCACATCTTTTTCATTTCAATAACACTAGCTCCTGTACCACAACCAATATCCAAAATACGTAATTTGGAAAATTTACCTGTTTGTTTGTTTGCTTTTCTTTTTTCCTTTAGACTCTTTTCTATCCAGTTGTACAACAAAAGTTTTTTCGGGAAAAAAAATAATTTCATTTTGTCAGCCAAACTAAATTCTGAATTAACCGAAAAAATAGGACGAGCATCCCAAAATTCTTCTATCCCAATTTCTGATGGTTTTCCCCAGCCCATGACTTGTCTTGATTTTTCTGTCATATTTATATATTATAACACAGAGGACAGAATATTTGAAAGAGCACAGTTTTAAAATTTTAAATTTAGTAATTTTAAATTTTAATTTATCCGCCTAGGGTGGAAACAATTTTGGAATGATTTAATTTTGAAATTAATTGATAAAAACCTTGTAAGCCTTGTGAGCTTTGTAAGCCTTTATACTATGGAAGGACAATTTTTACTAATTGACAAAGAGACTGAATGGACCAGTAACGATGTGGTAGCTTTTTTACGTGGACGATTTAAAAGAGAAACAAAAGTAAAAAAACTTAAAATTGGTCATGCTGGTACACTTGATCCTTTTGCTACTGGATTACTCATTGTGGGAGTTGGCAAAGAAGCTACTACCAGACTAGACGAATTCAAAAACCTAGACAAAACTTACGAAGCCACTTTCAGACTTGGGGAAACTTCTACCACCCAAGATCCAGAAGGTGAAATAACTAAGACTAATTTTTTTGGAGAAATAACTTTAGAACAAGCCCAAACTGTTTTAGACAATTTTCTTGGTAAACAAAAACAAATTCCACCAATGCACTCAGCCAAAAAAATAAAAGGCAAAAGATTGTATGAACTAGCCAGACAAGGTATAGAAATAAAAAGAGAAGCTTGTGATATTGAAATTCATCATATCAAACTTTTGGATTTCAAATATCCAGAATTGAAAATGGAAGTGAAGTGCTCAACCGGCACCTATATCCGTCAACTAGCCCAAGACATTGGAGAAGCTCTGGGTTGTGGAGCATATTGTTTGGAACTTAGAAGAACAAGGATTGGTGATTACAAAATTGAAGATGCTATTGGTGTAAAAAATATAGATAATAGTAAATAAACACAATAGTAAATAGTAATTAGACAATAGTAAAAAAGTGATTAGGTGATTAGATGATTAAGATACCACTTGTCCACAGCCTTCTATATGACAAATAACAAAAAAAACAGATTGACAAAATTATACTTCTATGTTATTATCAACAGGTAAAAACTATAGAAATTGACAAAAATGTTGATACTAGAATTATAGTTAGTTTAGCAAAATTTTTGCTTATTATTACCCAATTATGTTTGAAAAAGTCTCAAAAAATGCCAAAACTATTCATTCTTCTAAAAAATACTTAAAAAAGTAATAGCTTAAAATAATCCACATACCAAAACAAAAGGTAAAAAATACTATTTTAAGCCAAAAAATATCAAAATTTTTGAAAAATCTCTATAGTTGAGATATTTTTTGTTTTTATAAACAAGTAAAAATTACATAATTTATTAATAATCAACTAATTTTAATCTTATGTCCGAAGTATTATTGATAGTCGGGATCCTAGCCAGTATTGGTATTGGTACAGGTCTTGGTTATTTCATTCGCAAACAAACAGCTCAAGCCAAAGCCAATTCTGTCGAAGCCAAAGCTGAAAAAATGATCGTAGAAGCCAAACAAAAAGAACAAGAAGTTTTGTTGCAAGCCAAAGAAAAAGCCAACAAAATAATCGATGAAGCCAAAAAAGACGAAAACAGTAGACGTAGTGAAATCACTCAAACACAAAGACGTCTAGAGCAACGTGAAAATATGTTTGACAAAAAGCTGATGGAATTCGAAGACAAAAAAACTCATCTACAAGAAAAGATAGAAGAAGTACAAAAAATCAAAGAAAAAATAGATGGAATAAAAAATCAAACTCAAGAAAAATTGGAAAAAGTAGCTAAATTATCCACAGACGAAGCGAAAGAAATTCTATTCAAAAAAATAGAAGCTGACGCTTCAGAAGAATTGTACAGTAGAGTTCTCAAAGTAGAACATGATAAAAGTGAAACATACGAAAGCAAAGCTCGTGAAATAATCATAAACTCTATCCAACGCTGTGCTTCTGATCACTCTAGTGAAACTACTTCTACAGCAGTTGTAATTCCTAGTGATGAAATGAAAGGGCGTATCATTGGCAAAGATGGTAGAAATATCAAAACTATTGAAAAAATGACAGGTTGCGAACTAGTTATTGACGACACTCCTGGTGTAATTCTTATTTCTGGTTTCTCCCCTATCCGCCGTCGTGTTTGTCAACTCGCTCTTGAAAAACTTATCAAAGATGGTCGTATCCAGCCTGCTAGAATTGAAGAATTTATCTTAGAGGCAAAAAAAGAATTATCTCTAGATATCAAAAAAGCTGGTGAAGATGCTTTGTACAAACTTGGTATTACAGGTATTGATCCAAAACTCGTTTCTATTGTTGGACGTCTAAAATATCGTACAAGTTATGGACAAAACATTATCAACCATTCTACTGAAGTTGCCCAACTATCAGCTCTAATAGCTGAAGAGCTTGGTGTAGATCCTGTCATGGCTCGCAAAGCTGGATTCTTTCATGATATTGGTAAATCAGTTGATCAAGAAACCCAAGGTGGCCATCCAGAAATTGGAGAAACAATTTTGAAAAAATTTGGTCTTCATGAAGAAATTCAATTAGCAGCGGGACATCACCATGATGATAAACCAGAAAGAATTATTACTCAAATTGTCAAAGCCGCTGACGCAATATCAGGTTCACGTGTTGGTGCTCGTCGTGATTCTTATGAACAATATGTATTACGTCTAGAAGAATTAGAAAAGACAGCTTCTAGTTTCAATGGTGTGGACAAAGTCTATGCAATACAAGCTGGTCGTGAAGTTCGTGTATTTGTAAAATCTGAAGAAGTAGATGATTACTCAGCTTTCAATCTTGCCAAAGATATAGCTCGTAAAATAGAAAACGAACATCAGTATCCTGGTGAAATAAAAGTAAATGTTATACGTGAATCGAGAGTTGTAGAGTACGCAAGATAATGCGAAGCATCGCTCTGTAAGAGTTGTTTAAAATTTTTCTCAAAAACAGTTCTTGAAATATAGGACTGTTTTTAATTTCGAATTTTGAATTTTAAATTTTGAAACAATTTTTTAATGATTAAATTTTAAAAATTATTTATAAACTTTACTTTTTAAATTTTGAAATTGTTTTAAAATTCAAAATTCAAAATTCCTAAATTAGCAAAGCTTTTGGCTCTATTGACACTTTTTCGCAAATAATATAAAATATAGTCATAAAATAATTTACCCTACAAGATAGGGACTAATTTTTAAAAAGTATGAACAAAGCACTATTGGCTCAAAAAATCGCCGAACAAGTTGGTGTATCTAAAAAAGAAGCAGAAAATATGCTTGCCTCTTTTGTAGAAATTGTAATCAAAACTCTAAAAGGTGGAGAAGAAGTTACTATCTCAGGCTTTGGAGCTTTTAGCGCCAAAGTACGTGCAGGACGTGTAGGTGTCAATCCACAAAACCCAAGTCAAAAAATCCAAATCCCTTCAGTCACAGTTCCAAAATTCAAAGCTGGAAAAGGATTGAAAGATGCTTTGAAAAAATAAACTGTAAAGGCTAAAAAGCCATAAAAAAATCTATACAAAAAATACCATTCTAATTGAACGGTATTTTTGTTTCCAACTATGGGCACTGGTAAATCAATCAAATCAGTTCTTAAGACAACGCACAGAAAACCCGTAGGCCTTGATGTTGGAGTAGCGTTGCACTCGCGCCTCGCTGGAGGAGAAAGTGCGGTACCATGTGTTTGACGCGGAATCCTGCGAAGCAGACAAGAGTAGACCGTACGTGCCTAGAGCGTAGAACGAGCCATCCGTGTGGCGGTAACCACCGAGTAGGACATTAAACCCACTCGAACCACCAGATTTGAGTTGGGTACCCTGATTTGTACCGCGCCATGTCCATCCTTCATCCACACATCCTGCTCCAGCTCCTGCACACATACCGAGATAGGATTCAAGAGTTTTAATTTCAGTATCAGTAGGAATATGCCAACCAGAAGGACAGATACCTTGAGATGGTGAGGATGGAGTACAAGAGTTAGTGTTACAGGTAGTAGCAAGTTGATTTGCTTCTGCCCAGGTGTACATACCACCGTAGGTGGTACAGTTGGCAGTGCTATTATCATAACACCATTTTTCAATGAGGGAGCTGTTGGAAGGATTAGTACCAGCTGATGCAAGCATAGTTCCGACATTGAGATTTTGAGAGAACCAACATTGAGTACCAATAAGAACTAAATTATAGGTTTGCCCAGAGTAAGAGATTGAAAAATAAGAACCAGTACAGTAGGGGGTATAACAAGTTGTTCCATTGCAGGCATTAGTACTGCACTGACTATTTTGTGTACACGTAGCACCCACTGGTTTGAGGAGAACAATACGACCAGAAGAACCAGTACTACTGACAAAGACAGAAGAGGTAGCCCAGGTGTTAAAGTCAGTGTCTGAAGTTTGAGTGGTAGAGTTGAGAGAAGGAGAAAGAGAGACTTCACCAGCTACACTGGTGTTGACATCTACACTTGAGGTTGAATAAAAACGAGACCAGCCGGTTTGATCAGATAAATGAGAAGCGGAGAGAGTCGTTGAAGCTCCCCCCCCCC
>JBAYUH010000031.1:0-9046 GCA_041675185.1 Candidatus Magasanikiibacteriota bacterium
CCCAGTTGGTTTGGGTGAGAAACATGGTAGCTGTTCTAGAAGGGTTGGTGTAGTATTGATATACTAGTATACCTAGTTGAGTTAGTATTAGTGTAAATAAGAATTGGGATAGTATTGCTATTCTTAATGGTTTGAATTCTTTTTCTTTTATTATTGTTTTTATGTTCTTCCAGACATTGTTCTTTCCCTTCATAAATGAAGGGAGAAGGAACTTAAAGAGAAATATTGGAAAATAAAAGAAGTTACGGAAGTAATGAAGGAGGATTTGGAGTTTGAGGTGACGGAGGCGATGAACATTGGCATCAACTGGACCTTGTATACCTTTTTGCTTGAGAGCCTTGTGTGAATGCCAAAGTCCATGCCATGCCCAATACTTACCAAAAGAATCAATCTTTTGGGATTGATAGACAAGTTCATTTTGATTGTAATAATTTCTATCCCTAGGTGGATTGAAATACTTCATAAAAAAAATTTATTTTTTATTACCTGAATGATTCTTCCACTGTGCTTTGACCACTTTTTCAATCATATCACGCATACTATCCACAAGATCATTTTCTACAGCATATTTGTTTACAGTTTGTTCTACAAATTTATAATATTTTGATTTTGTCATCTTGTCCCAACCTTCAGAAGCTAAAATTTTTTCTTTGACATCAGTATAGACACTGGCCGCATTGTCCACAAGTTGACCGCGAACTTCTTTGCCTTTTTTGGTAACATTGAGCCAAACTAGACCTGCACCTAGCAAACCACCAAGAAATAAACCATGTTTAAATTTTCCCATATGTTTTAGATTATTGGATTATTAGACTATTAGATTATTGGTATTAATTTTTTTACATTTTTGTAAATAAGCAATATAACCATTTAATTTTTTCTTTATTTTTTGACAAAGTTCAATTAGATGTTCAATACTTCCTTCTTTTTTTATATATTTCAAATCTTTTATATAAATAAGATGGTCTCGTGTTTCATCCAATGATCCTCTTGCCTGCCTACAAAATTGTATATTCTCTTGATAGTGAAATCTTCCATGTCCTTCAGCAATGTTTGCACCAACAGATGATGAAGATCTTCTTATCTGACTTGCCACATTATATTTTTCTTCATCAGGTAAAAATTTACAAATTATTCCTACTTTCATTCTTAATTCATGAGATAATTTCCAAATGTCTAAATTAGTAAAATCTTGATATTTATTGTTTTCGTCCATAAATAAACTAATAATCTATTAATCCAATAAACAATTAATCTTTTTACTATTATACCAAAATTATGTCCTGTCAACAAGCTCTTTGTAAACAACATCCAATTTGGCAACAATACTAGACCAAGAATACTTCTGTTCTGCAATTTTTCTAACCTGTTTTTTGTAAATATCAATATTATTTTTTTGAGCAAAATAATCTTTTATCAAACTAGCCAAGGCTTCAAAATCTTTGATAGGAAATACTTCCCCACCATCTCTAGCAACAGTACGTACACCTGGCAAATCACTAGCAATGACAGGTACACCACTCGCCATCGCTTCAAGCAAAACTACACCAAAAGCTTCAGCAGTGTTGATAGATGGCAAAACAAATAAATCAGCAAGATTATAATACAAAGGTAATTCTTCATTACTAATACGACCAACAAAATGTGCATCATCTTCAAGACCCATACTTTTTGCTTCCAAAACAAATTTTTCTTTCAATTCTCCGTCTCCAACAAAAATTGTTTGAACAAAAACATTATTTTTTTTCAACAAGTAGAGTGCTTGTAACAAAATTTCAATACCTTTGAAATAATGTGCAACATCCATTCCACCAACAAATAATATTGTAGGCAAATTTGTTTGTAAATTATTTTTGATAAGTAAATTACTATTTTTTTGACGTGGAAAAAAAATATCAATATCTACCCCAAAAGGTAATTCTACGAATTTTTCTTTATTGGCTAGAAAAAAATTTTTAGCATCACTATGTTCAATATAATCAAAAGAACTAACCAGAATTTTGTCAGCTACAGAGAGAATTTTTGGCATCCAAAATTTGCTATACATTTTGAAAATAAAACCTTTAATTCCATCCCCTCTTGTATCCATATGATAAGTCACTACCAAAGGTTTGTTTTTGTTTTTCAGTTTCCATTTTCGTACCAAATTGGCTGTACCAAAAAAAGGATAATGTAAATGTACCAAATCAAATTTGTCCAATTCTCTAGCAATGGTTGGCATATATGCTGCATTACCATATTGCAATGGCGATTTCAATTTAGTGGCAAAATCTTTTCTTTCTGATAATCCTTCATCTTTTCCAGAGCCATATTGTGGAGTAAAGACTTCTACTTCATAACCAAGCAAAGATAAAAAACTCACCATTTGAAAAGCAGTATTTCCCATTCCACCATAATATGGTGGATATGTACAGACAATGTGAGCTATTTTCATAAATTTTAGTATTTCGTATCCCGTAATGCTTTATCTCGAACTACTTCGGTCAAATCTCTTTTCAATCCTTCAATTTTCAAATTCATTCTAAAAACTAAATAAAATAAACAAGCAACAGACAAATAAATAACCAAATCAACTCCTCTACCAATACCAATATACTCAGCCAAAATCTGAGTACTATTTGGCCAAAAGACTACAAGAGCCAACAGCAACCAAAATATTATCCAAAAAAAAGTTGCCTTGTTTCCAAGCAAAGTCTTTTGTTTTTTCTGCCACACAGTCACAATAGCTGACAAAGCTAATACAGCAAATAATATTTTGAAAGTAAGTAATAACATATAAAATAATAGAAAAATAAAAATATTTAAAACAGATTTTTATAGATGATTGTTCATTTTCAAAATAAAAAAGCTGAATCTGCTGTCTCTGCTGACAAACTGTATCTGCTGTAAATTTATTTCAAAAATTTTCCCCAAATCAAATCACGCACAATCTTGAAACCACCACCAACACCTTGACCATACTCATGATAAATTACTTTGACAGGAAATTCTACAAATTTCAAATTATTTTCTCTAGTCAAACCCATTATTTCTGTAGCATGAGCCATACGATTTTGGGTAATTCTAATTTTGTCCAAAGCGTGTTTATTCAAAATTCTAAAACCGTTTTGAGAATCATGCAAATCTATTACGCCAAACAATTTATTTACGAATCTACCCAGAGGCAAAATAATGTATCTCTTGAAAAAAGGTAATTTTGTTCTATTGTCCAGAAATCTTGACCCAAACAAAATATCTGAATCTGTTTCTTTCAATTTTTCTAAAGCTGGAATAATATCTTCCACACAAAACTGTCCATCGCCATCAAAATCCAAAACATAATCTGCACCAATTTTCCTAGCATATTCATGTCCAGTTTCCAAGGCAGCACCTTGGCCAAGATTTATTTTGTGTTTCAAGACAATAGCACCGCTATTTTCAGCTTCCAAAATTGTATTATCAATAGATTTGTCATCAACAACTACAACACTATCCACATATAATTTAAGATTTTTTACTACTTCAACTATTTTTTTTTCTTCATTGAAAACAGGCACCACTGCTATAAACATAAAATTTTAATTTTTGAAAGCAAGATTTTCTTTGTTGGCCAAAGTATATTCTATAGTACGACGCAAACCATCATCTAGACGAACAAGAGGTATCCAATCCAAAGTTTTTTTGGCTAGACGTAAATCTGGCAAACCTTTGTTTGTCAAAAAAACCAAAGGTGCTTCATAAATTATTTTGGAAGATGAATTGGTCATTTGGATAATTTTTTCAGCGACTTCAGACATTTTGTATGGTTCATCCAAACCTAAATTGACAATAGCCAATTCAGGGCCAGTAGCCATAAGACGTACTAGACCATCTACCATATCTGAAACATAACACAAAGATTGATTGATGTCACCATCACCATATATCACTAAATCTCTACCGTCAAGAGCATTCAAAATGAAATCTGGAATAAGCAAACCATCACGCAATTTCATCCTTGGACCATAAGTAGTGAAAATACGAGCTATTTTGGCATCCAGACCATAGACTTGTTTGTAAGTTTCTATACATGTTTCTGCAAATCTTTTGCCTTCATCATAACAACTACGTGGTGACAAATGATCGACAATACCTTCGTAATCTTCAGAAAAAATATTATTATCATCAGTAATCCTACCATAGACTACTGAGCTAGACCCAAATACATATTTTGCTCTATATTCTACAGCCAAATCCAAAGTATTGAGCATGGCTTTGGAATTGGCCCAAAGAGAATGAATTTTGAGATTTTCAAAATTCTTCGGACTAGTAGGACAAGCCATATGATATATTTCTTGAATACCTTGAAATTTTACTTTGAATTTGTCTAATTCCGGAAAATCTTTTAGATCAATTTTTTCATTGACATCATACTTGATAAATTCGAAATCTGGATACTGTAATAAATGTTGTACATTGGAAATGTCTGAATTAGACAAATCATCCATACAAATAACATTAGCTTCTTTGAGGAGTCTTTCACATAAGTGCGAACCAATAAAACCAGTTCCACCTGTCACCAAAACATTTTTCTTTTCAAAAATTGGTGTATTATTTTGCATATAATTAAATAAATTTATTTCTAATTTTTTCTTAATTTTTTCTCAAAAAGGTAAATACACTTCCATAATCACTACCAGCAAAAGGAAATTTTTCAGTAATAAAATTACCAGCCAAAGAAGTCACTCTCATCGGTGTACTAAACTCATTTGGCGTAAAAACAAAATCAAAATTTCCATCACCATTGTAATCACCTATAGCAAAATGAAAACCTTTCTTATATTGTATTGGATAAACTCTAAAACTAAAAGACTCACTACCAGAATTAGCAAAAACTCTAAGCCAAGGTGCTGTACCAACTTTGGCTCCCAAAATATATTCGTCTTTATTATCATTGTTCAAATCATAAGCCATAATTTGTCCTGACAAAATATTGGTAGTAGAAAAACTATTTATCAAACTAAAATTACTATCCATGATTTCAATATTAGTTTTGGAATCATCGTTGTAAGCCAATACTATTTGTCCATTATGGAAATCTACCATAGATCCAGTGTGTTTAGTAGATTTTGTGTAAGTTTTCAATAATTCAGCTTTACTATTGTAGACATATAGATAAGTACTACTTGCTAGACGCGGTGAAAGAAAAATTTCTATTTCTCCGTTGTTGTACAAATCTCCAACAGCCAAATCATAATTACCAGTCAAATCTATATTTACTTTGTTTAATAATTCTAATTTATCATTATAAAAACTAACAAATTTCTTGCCATTGGCATTGGTAGAAATAGTAACATTTTCCAATTGACTATTTTTGTCAACAAAAGAATAAGTATCCTCTACTCCAAAAAAATCTCCAGTTGAATTAACTGGTTTATTTTGATTCAAAATTTCTTTCTGACCAAGTTTGGCAGAAATCAAAACAACATTAGTATTTTTCAAAACGTTGTTATTACTAGTGTTAACAATTGGTTGTACTATTGATGATATATTAGATTGAGAAATTGATTTGTTATTAGAAATACTTTCAATTGCTTTGTCTATTTGTAATAAGCCAGAACCAAACATACTAGCATAAGCAACTTCATCATTGCTAGGTGTATGATGAGCTGTAGTAAACAAAGCATTAAAAATTTGATCAGCACTTAAATTTGGATTGATACTTCTAAGTAATGCTACTGCACCAGAAACAAAAGGTGCTGAAAAAGAAGTACCATTCCAAGATTTGGTTGTGCTATATGAATCTGATAGACCATTGGTAGGAGAAAAACGTAAAGTAGATTTGATATTGACACCAGGAGCTGTAATGTCTATACATTTTGAACCAATATTAGAAAAAGTTGCCAAATGATGACCCTGATCCATAGCACTGACACCCAAAATTTTTTCTTTGAAAGAAGCTTGATCAGAACATACTGGATACATATTATTGACATCCAAATCTTGCATGTTATTGCCAGCAGCAGCCACTACTACGACATTGTGTTGATAAGCATAATCAATAGCATCAATCAATTCTTGTTTGAGTCCTTCACCAACCATACTAATATTGATAACATTGGCTCCATTGTCCACAGCATAATGAACTGCTTGCACCAAAGGCTCAAAATCTCCAGATCCTGCATTGCCAATAACTTTCAAATTCATAAGTCTAACATCCCAATTTATTCCAACACCATCGAAATTATTATTGCCTTTGGCACCAATAATGCCAGCTACAATAGTGGCGTGATTGAAGATACCTTCTTTTTTTTGAGCATCTGTCAAACTATCTACATCTGGTCTAGGATTATTGTTGTTATCCAAAAAATTCCAACCATAGACATCATCCACAAAACCATTTTTGTCGTCATCTATTTTATTGTTTGGAATTTCGGCTGTGTTTATCCATAAATTATCTCTCAAATCAGGATGAAAAGTGTCAAAACCATTGTCAATAATTGCCACGATTACATCTTTGGAGCCTGTAGTATAATCCCAAGCCCTATAAACACCCGTATCCTCAAAAGACCACTGATTGTAATAAGGGTCATTTGGAGTCTTAGTCAAAACTATGACAGGACCCAAAAACATGGCAAATATAAGCAAAATACAGATCTTAAATTTCATAGCTTGTTTTTTGTACTAAATTATGCTAAATTATCTGAGTAAATTATAGCAAAAATAAAGAATATATACAAATATGAAATTTTGGCACAGACTAAAGCAATCAATATTACTTGGCGGGGACTTAGTTTTGTTCTTTCTTGCTTTGTGGTTAGGACTTGTTTTACGTAATTTAGAATTCAAAAATGCCAGACAATTGCACGAAAATTTGTCTGTTTTTGTAGTTATATTCTTGATATGGATAATGGTAAACTACATAAATGGTCTATATGACTTCAAAAAAATATCACAAAAAAAAATCATCTCAAACTTTGTCCAATCAGCCATTGCTTCATTTTTGATCAGTATTACTATACTATATATTTTTCCAGACAAAAACACTACTCCAAAAACGATTCTACTTTTGACAACTATCATTGCCTATTTATTAATTTTTGTCTGGCGTAAAATTTACATTAATATAATTAGTAATAACAAATTACATGCCAATGTTTTGTTTTTGGATTACAACCAAGAAATTCAAGAAATCATTGAAATACTACAAACACAAACAACTTTGGGTTACAATGTCAAAGCGATTGTAGATTTGGAAAACCAAATAATAAATAAAACAGAATATAATAATATCGCAATATACAAAACCAAAGAAAAACTAGAAAAAATAGTAGCAGAAAACAAAATAGAAATTATAGTTACACCTAATAATTTGGACAACGAAGAAATACTAAGTCAAGAACTTTATCAACTACTTTTTCAACAAATAAAAATAATTAGCATTTCCAACTTTTACGAAAGCGTGACTGGTAGAATTCCCCCATCAGCTTTTCACAAAACTTGGTTTTTGCAATATTTGTCAGACTTAGACAAACCAATTTACAACAAATTTACCAAACTACTTGAATTCATATTTATAATAATTTTCTCTTTATTTTTTCTAGTATTTTTACCTTTTATTTCTCTATCAATAAAATTCAATTCCAAAGGTAAAATTTTTTTCAAACAAAAAAGATCTGGCCAAAATGGCAAAATCTTTTGGATGTACAAATTCCGCACGATGTATTCTCTTGCCAAAGATGGTAGTGCTGAAATACACGGAGCACAATTCGCCCAAAAAAATGATGATAGGATTACTGGAGTTGGCAAATTTCTACGCCAGACCAGACTAGATGAATTGCCACAAATTATCAATTTGTTAAAAGGTGAAATTACTGTCATAGGTCCACGACCAGAAAGACCAGAGATAAGCGATGATTTGCAAAATAGAATGCCTTATTACAATTTACGCTATGTCATAAAACCTGGAATTACTGGCTGGGCTCAGGTACAACAACATTATACTTCCACTCTAGAAACTTCTTTACAAAAATTTCAATATGATCTTTTTTATATCAAAAATAGATCAATGCTTTTGGATGTGTCTATATTACTAAAAACTGTCAATGTAATACTAAAAGCAATGGGACAGTAAATAATTTTGTGACTAATTTCAAAAAAATCAGCGTTTTGTAAACGCTGATTTTTTGTAAAATTGTTTGTAATATCAGTTCTTGAGACACCGCACGGAATGACCGAAGACCTTGTTGACGCCGTTGCGGTAAACCTTGTCCTGACTGGAGTCGACGCTGCGGTACCATCCTTGTGACGCGTCATACTGCGAAGCAGACCACAATTTACCGTAATAATTATTCCAGCTGAAATCGCCAGCCGTGCTGCGGTAACCACCCAAAAGTAGATTAAACCCACTCGATCCACCAGATTTGAGTTTAGTTCCAATACCACCGCCACGTTCTCCGATTGCATCTACACACCCAATACCAGCACCTGCACACATACCGAGATAGGATTCAAGTGTTTTAAATTCAGCATCCGTAGGAATGTGCCAACCAGAAGGACAGATGCCTTGGTTAGGGGTGGAAGAAGCTGTACAACTAGAGGTGTTACAGCCAGGATCAAATTGATTAGCTTCAGCCCAGGTGTAGAGAGCACCGTACCATACAGTACAGTTGAAAGAATTGTTACCATAACACCATTTTTCAATGAGGGAGTTATTTGAGGGCATGGTAGTGCCTGCAGCGAGCATGGTTCCAACGTTAAGGTTTTTTGCAAACCAGCATTGAGTACCTAATTCTTTGAGCGGATAAGTTTCACCAGAATATACAAGTGAAGTAGCGTACGCACACGGAGGCGGTACGCAAAGATTGCCTGTACATATACCACTACTACACTGAGTTCCTGTAGTACAACTAGCCCCATCAGGTTTGAGCAGAGTAATCTTATTACCACCAGTTGGTACATAGACATTACTACTCTTTGACCAAGCACTAAAATCTGCATCACTAGTCTGAGTGGTTGAAGAAAGAGTAGGGGTAATAGAGACTTGACCTGATACTGTAGTATTTACTGCTATACTACTCGTAGAGTA
>JBAYUH010000032.1:0-8699 GCA_041675185.1 Candidatus Magasanikiibacteriota bacterium
AGCTACCATGTTTCTCACCCAAACCAACTGGGGGGGGGGAGCTTCAACGACACTCTCCGCTTCTCACTCATCTGACCAGACCGGCTGGTCTCGTTTTTATTCAACCTCAAGTGCAGATGTCAATACCAGTGTAGCTGGTGAAGTCTCCCTCTCTCCTTCTCTCAACTCTACCATTCAAACCTCTGCCTCAGATTTCAACACCTGGGCTACCTCTTCTGTTTTTGTGAGTAGTACTGGTTCCACCGGTCGTATTGTGTTGCTCAAACCTAGTGGTGCAAGTTGTAATCAAGCATCGGAGTGTCGAAGTGGATTATGCACCTCAAATCTCTGCACTGATCCACCATGTGTTGGTTCGAATTGGTCAGTTTCTTATTCGGGAGTAAGTTATTCATTAGTTCTCATTGGTTCTCAATGCTGGTTCTCCCAAAACCTCAACGTCGGAACCAAACTTGCTGCAGGCAGTACCCTCCCTTCCAACAATTCTCTCATTGAGAAATGGTGTTATTCTAATAGTGATGCCAACTGTACCACCTATGGTGGTCTCTACACCTGGGCAGAAGCAAATCAACTTGTGACTACCTGTAACACTAACTCTTGTACTCCCTCCACTCCCTCTCAAGGAATCTGCCCTTCTGGGTGGCATATTCCTACTGATACTGAAATTAAAACTCTTGAATCCTATCTTGGTATGTGTGCTGGAGGTGGGGCGGGATGTGTAGATGCGGTCGGTTGGCGTGGTACTGATCAAGGAACCAAACTTAAGTCTGGTGGCTCAAGTGGGTTTAATATGCTTCTTGGTGGCACCCGCCTCGCGGATAACTCCTTCGTCTATCTAGGTACACGGGGTTACTTCTGGTCTGCTTCGGAGGTTTCTGCGTCAACTGCATGGTTTCACATATTATCCTCTAGCGATGCTCGGGTATACAACTACTACGATCTCACCAAGGTTTATGGTTTTTCCGTCCGTTGTTTGAAGAATTGATTCGATTTGATTTACCACTACCTCAACCCCCCCCACTAACTACTCAAAAAATACCAAACAAAAACCCCGCCCTTCGAGAAGAGCGGGGTATTTTTTTCTAGCCTTTCCAGCTTTTTAAGCATTTCAGGCCTTTAAAATTATTTTTTATCTGGATCAGTAATATGTGGTGAGACAAGTTTGGTCATTTCAAACATTGTTACTTCTTTTTTACCAAACAATGGCATCAATAGATCATCAGCAAGAATATTTCTTTTGTTTGCTGGATTCTGAAGATCATGTTTTTTGATATATTCCCAAAGTTTCTTCACAACTTGTGAACGAGGCATAGGGCCTTTTCCGACCACAGCTTCCAGCTTAGCTGAAAGACTCAATGGTTTAAGCAATGCTGGGTTTACTTTCCTAGGCATAGTGTTTATGTTAATAATTAAATGACTTAATTTATGTAATACATTATAGCACTTCCCCAATACATAGGCAAGTGCAATACCAAAAAATTTACACTGTTCACAAAATGAGTTATAATAAAGTGGTTCAAAAAAAAATAATAAATACAAAAATAAACTTATGGCTCTATACCACAAATATCGTCCACAAACTTTCCAAGACATCATTGACCAAGAACATATAGTACAGACACTGACAAACCAAATTTTAAATGACAAAGTCTCTCATGCCTATCTTTTTTCTGGCCCTCGTGGTGTTGGTAAGACTACAACAGCCCGTATTTTAGCCAAATCTTTGAACTGTGCCAATAGAAAACCAAGCTCAGCTGAGCCTTGTAATAACTGTTCTTCTTGTGAAGAAATAAGTACTTCTAGCTCAATTGATGTTATTGAAATAGACGCTGCTAGCCATACAGGTGTAGACAATGTACGCCAAAATATTATTGAAAATTCTCAATTCAAACCAACACATTCAAAATACAAAGTTTTCATCATAGACGAAGTCCATATGTTGTCCACAGCTGCCTTCAATGCCCTGTTGAAAACTTTGGAAGAACCACCAAAATATGTTGTTTTTATTTTGGCCACTACTGATCCCCAAAAACTCCCAGCTACTATAATTTCTCGTTGTCAGCGTTATACTTTCACCAAAGTACCACCGACAAAGATGAAAAAAAGTCTAGAAAATATTGCCAAAAAAGAAGATGTAAAAATTGATGATGAAGTATTACTTAGAATTGCTAGAAAAAGTGAAGGTTGTCTACGTGATGGTATTAGTCTTCTAGAACAACTTTTGGCAAGTGGTGACAAAAAAATAACAGCAGAATCAGCCTCCCTTATTCTACCAAGTACTAATATTGAATTACAATTGGAATTTATCCAATATTTAGCTGACAAAAAACAAGTAGAGAGTTTGAATTTTCTAGACAAACTTACTAGAGAAGGATTAAATATTTCTTACTTTTCTCATGAATTTATTGAATTTTTGAGAATACTTATGATTTCTTCTGTGGATATGAGTTTGGCAGAACAAGAATTAGACATAAACAAAGAACAAAAGCAACAAATAACTGAAATAAATGCAAAAATAAGCGAAACAGGAATTATTACTTTGCTAGATTTGGCCATCAGACGTGATAGTGAAATAAAAAATTCAGTCCTTCCCCAACTACCTTTGGAAATGTTAGTCATAGAGTGGTGTAACAAAGACAATTCATCAAAACAAGAAACTACAAGTACTATAATACCACAGACAAAAATAGAAAATAAAATTTTAAATACTATAATAGAAACAAAAGTTGATGAAACAGTCAAAGAAACCCAAGTTGATTTACCAGACACAGATATAATTACAAAAACAGAAAAAATTGAAGAAATAAAAATTATTTCCAATGAAAACAATACCAACGAAATAACTCTAACCCAAGTAGAGAATATCTGGTCAGAATTTATAAAGAAAATAGAATCAGAAGCTCCATCTCTCACTTTTGTACTCAAAATGTCCAAAATAAATGAGATAAAAAATAATGTTATTACTATATCTGTAGAATATTCTTTCCACAAAGAAAAACTACAAGAAAATACTACCAAACAAAAATTAGAAAGTGTTCTAAAAGACCTTCTAAAAACCAAAATAATTTTAGAAATAATTGAAAACAAAAACGGACAAACCAATGTTACCCAAAATAACAACCCACTAAATGATCTAGCTACAGCACTTGGTGGTGAGATCATAAGTTGACAATATTCTTGACTAACACTTTTTTTGTGTTAGTATATTATAGTTACAAACATTCGGGACTCGCCAGCCTGCAACGCTTTGCGTAGCAATGCGGGCAGGTCTAATGGTACTCTACTATATCAACTTGGTTTTAGAAATAAATATAAATTACTAAGACTACTATAACAGAAGGTGCTATGTTTTATACATATGTTTTACAAAGTATAAAGGACGACCAACTTTATATTGGTTGGACCACTGATCTGAAAAGTAGATTCCACAAACATAATAATGGATTGGTAAAAGCAACAAAAAGTCGCAGACCTCTTAAACTTATCTACTACGAAGCTTGTATTAATAAAGAAGATGCGATTCAACGTGAAAAAGCTCTAAAAACAGGATATGGAAGAGCATATCTAAAAAGAAGATTAACAAATATACATTCGGGACTCGTCTAATGGTAGGACAACAGGTTCTGGTCCTGTTTATTGGGGTTCGAATCCCTAGTCCCGAACTATACAAAATATCAGTACTTAAATATCAGCCTCTGGCTGAAACTAAATAAAAAAATATGCATGAAGGACAAAAAGAATTGGAAGTATTTGATGCTTCCACGTATCGTGTAGGATTAGTCTGTGCTACATTCAATTCTCATATAATAGAACAAATAAAAAATTCAGCTTTAATAAAATCAAAAGAATACAATGTCAAACCAGAAAATATTGATATCTACTATGTAGCTGGTAGTGTTGAAATACCTGTTGCCCTACAAGCTTTGGCACAAAAAGGCAAACATGATTGTTATGTAGCTATTGGTACAATAATCAAAGGTGCAACAGATCATTATCAATATGTTTGCAATATGGTCAGTGATGGAATTTTACGCGTGATGTTGGACAATACAGTATCCATTGGTTTTGCAGTCCTTACTACTCAAAATCAAGATCTTGCCCAAGAAAGAGTCTCACTTGGTGGGGATGCTATAGCAGCCGCATTGCACAATGCTAAATTAATAAAAGAATCAATCTAAAAAAATAAAAAACTTTCAAAATAATGAAAGTTTTTTTAATTTAGGCACATACTTGAAAAAAAAGCTAAAATAAGGTACTATTATTACAAATGTTGCAATTGTTCTAAATATTACAAATAATAACTTTGTCTACTTTAGATGGATTCAATTACAACAAACGAAGTGATTTAACAACTTCAACATTTACAACATACATTATGAACCTAGACAAAATAAAAGAAGTTCTGAGAGACCAACCAAAATTCCGTTTTAAACAAGTCTGGCAAGCTCTTTTTGTTGACTTAATAGAAGATTGGGATGAAAATACTACTCTACCAAAAGCTCTAAGAGAAAAACTAAAAGAAGAATGCCCGTTAGAAATCAAATCCACAGCTTTTGATTCCAACAATACTGATACTACCAAGGCACTCATCTTATTGGAAGACAACTCTCAGATTGAAACCGTACTAATGCAACACAAAGATGGTCGTAATACTGTTTGTGTTTCATGTCAAGTTGGTTGTCCTGTTGGTTGTGCTTTTTGTGCTACAGGAACTCTTGGGCTTGGTAGAAATCTGACTGTTAGTGAAATTATTCTACAAGTTTTATTTTTTGCAAGATATTTAAGAAAAAATCAAAAAGAAAATACTCGTATCACAAATATTGTTTATATGGGTATGGGTGAACCGTTTATGAACTACGACAATGTTATGGCTTCTGTAAGATTATTAAATGACAAAGATGCTTTCAATATTGGTGCTAGACATATTTCTATTTCTACCAGTGGTGTAGTACCAGGTATCAAAAAATTCACCAAAGAGCCACTGCAAATCAATCTAGCAATTTCATTACATGCTCCAAATGACACACTTCGTTCCTCACTTATGCCAATAAACAAACGCTTTGGAATTGACAGAGTAATGCAAGCAGTAGAAGAATACAAAAATGAAAAAGGTAGACAAATTATGTTTGAATACTTGATGATGGACGGAATAAACGACAAAGAAGAACACGCTAGACAATTGGTAGAATTACTAGGAAATGATACTACTCTCTACATGGTAAATTTAATAAGATACAATCCAACTGGCAAATTCAGGCCATCTCTTCCACAAAATATCAAAAAATTCAAAAATATTCTAATGCGCGCTAGCATAAAAACTTCTGAAAGATTTGCTTTTGGACAAGATATCAATGCTGCTTGTGGACAGCTAGCTCTCAAAAATAAAAAAAGCTAAAACAAAAAACCGCCCTATAAAAAATTAAGGGCGGTTATTTTATTAGTGATTACTCAAATTTATAATTTGTTTCGTCACCTCTATAAATTCTTATTTTATAAGTCTTAGTAAATTCTGGAGCACCTACCAATTCTACAGAAACTGAAATAACATTTTCACCATAAGGCACACTCACATATTTTGAAGCAACATTACTACCATCAATTATTACTTTGGCTTTACTATTTTGTGACTTAGCACTTATAGATATTCTACTTTCATCCTCAGTCAAACGTAAATAATATACACTAGTTTTAGGGTTAAACGCTGGAAAAATACGAGAAGAGAAATTTGTTTTCATAGAAGACAAATCGTTTTCTCCTAATTTTGGATATTGATAATGGTTCACAATAAGATCATAATATCTATTAGCACCATTTTCAGATACAACTTTGATAGTTATTTTATTTTCACCAGTTATCAAAAGTATTGTAGCTGTACCATAATAACCAGAAGATAATTCTTGATCATTTACATAAACTGTAGATTTTTTATCTTCAGCTTGTACATTCAACTTCAATACATCTTCATCATACTCAGAGCGTATACTATATTCTTTGATATCAGAATTAAATTTTGGAGAAATACTAGCACGCAAATTTTCAGTAATAGATTTTATATAATTGTTATCACTAGACTTTTCACGCAATACTTCTAAATTGTAAACTTTTTCTTTTCCATCTGCATTTACCACTTTAATAATAAAAAGATTTTTTCCCACAGACAAATCTAGATTGATACTTGTAGCATTTTCCACCATTGTATCATTTACAAAAATCAAATCGTTTTTGTCAGCTGTAGCCAATTTGAGAGTCAAAACAGATTCAACAAAATTAGCATTGATAAAATAATTATTTGAAGTAGGATTGAATCCTGGTTGTAATCCAGCTTTTAGATTTTCTTGCAAATATTTCAACAAAGGTACTGCATCTACACTAGCCAAATTTACATTTGTATTATCTAAAATCAACTTTCTATTTCTAAGTTCAGAATCAATATCACTACTCATACTAGTAGCATGAGTTCTAGAAAAAATAGTAGTACCATCGATATTAGCACCAAAACTATAATGTACAAAATCTGTTTGAGGTAATGTTACAATTTTTTTGTACCAATTTGTACCAAAATATTTTTGAGCAGTCTGTTCATCTGCAATCCATCTAAGTACGGCTCCAATATCTACTACATATATTTTGGTACTATTTGAAAATTTTACTAGCTGATTGACAGGACGAATAGTAACAGAATATTTTGATGTCTTGAAACTATTGAAATCTTTGGTAGAAACATTTTCTACACTAGAAAAATTATCATACCAACTTTTGTAAGTAACTTCATTTGGAATAGCATATTTCATATTGTCTGAAGCTACATAATAAATAGTTTCTTTATTAGCCAACTTAATCAGACTGCCTGTAGAGTAAGAAGTAGCAGAAACAATGCTTGGCTTTACAAAAACAGAAAGCAAAACATAAAGAAAGGAAATTGTACTAATTGAAAAGTATTTTTTCATAAAGATATTTTATTATGAATAACAAAGGAGTATAACACAAAAAAGTGGTTTTGTCAATGCTAAAATAGACTTTATTGGCTAATACTAGCCAATATCTCTACTTAAAATATATCACAAAAATAACAAAAAAACCACTGCTTTCAATAAAGTGTGGTTTTAGATCCAATTTAAAATTTAAAATTCCTAAATTCAAAAATTTTGTTTCTACTTCCCTACTCTAATTCGCAAACTATTGAATACAACAGACACACTACTCATACTCATAGCCAAAGCTGCAATCATTGGATTCAACATTCCCAAAGCTGCTAGAGGAATAGCCACAACGTTATAAAAAAAAGCAAAAAAGAGATTTTGTTTGATAGTTGAAAAAGTCTTTTTCGAAAGTATAATAGCCTCAAAAACTTTGAGAGGATTACTATTGGTAAGAACGATATTACCAGTTTCAAGCGCTATATCACTACCACCACCCATAGCGATGCCCAAATCAGCTTGTGCAAGCGCAGGCGCGTCGTTGATACCATCTCCAACAAAAGCTACAACTTTATTTTGAGCTTGCAACCTCTTCACTTCTTCTGACTTATTTTGTGGCAAGACTTCAGCTACCACATTTTCGTTATCAATACCAAGTTCTTTGGCAATAGCTTGAGCAGTCTTTTTATGATCTCCAGTAATCATATAAACTTGAATATTTTTGTCTTGCAATTTTTTGATAGCTTCTTTGGCAGTATCACGCAAAATATCAGCAACAGCTATTACTGCCAAAATTTCTGTTTTATCAAAAAGATAAATCGGTGTTTTACCAAGACTAGCATAATTTTCAAAAATTTCTTGTGTTTCTTGACTAATTTTACTATTTTCTTCTTTAACAAAGTTGGCATTACCCAAAAATATTTCTTGTTTTTCTATTAGACCTTTGATTCCCCTACCTTTGATTGTCTGAACTTTTTTAGCTTCTAACAAAGATAATTCTTTTTCAGTAGCAAATTTCACAAAAGCCAAAGCTAAAGAATGTTCGCTTTGTTTTTCCAAAGCACAAGCCAGACTCATAATTTCTTTTTCATTATATTCTTTTTTGATAATACTAATATCTGTAATCTCTGGCTTTCCTTGAGTCAAAGTACCAGTCTTATCAAACATTACAACTTGAATTTTGTGCGCCAATTCTAGACTTTCTGAATCTTTTATCAAAATACCTTTCTCAGCACCTTTACCACTACCAACCATAATTGCTGTTGGCGTTGCTAAACCCAGAGCACAAGGACAAGCAATCACAAGTACAGCCACAGCATTTATAATACTAATTTCAAAACCAACACCTAACAAAAAATACCAAATTACAAAAGTAAGCAAAGCAACCACAATCACACTTGGTACAAAAATACTTGAAACTTTGTCAACCAACTTTTGCATTGGAGCTTTACTACTCTGAGCTTGTTCTACAAGTTTTATAATTTGTGAAAGCATTGTCTCATTGGCCAATTTATTTACTTCTATTTTTATAACTCCAGTACCATTGATAGTCGCACTATAGACTACATCTCCCACATTTTTTTCTACAGCAACACTCTCACCAGTCAACATAGATTCATCTATAGAAGTATTACCTTCAATAATTTTAGCATCCAGTGGAATTTTCTCACCAGCTTTGACAAGTAAAATATCACCAACTTTTAAATCCTCCACAGACACTTCCCTTTCCTGATTATTTTCGATAAGACGAGCTTTCTTGACTCCAAGAGCAAACAATTTTTTTAT
>JBAYUH010000033.1:0-8470 GCA_041675185.1 Candidatus Magasanikiibacteriota bacterium
ATAAAAGAAAAAGAATTTAAACCACTAAGAATAGCAATACTCTCCCAATTAGTATTTACACTAATACTAACTCAACTAGGTATACTAGTATATCAATACTACACCAACCCTTCTAGAACAGCTACCATGTTTCTCACCCAAACCAACTGGGGGGGGGGAGCTTCAACGACTCTCTCCGCTTCTCATTTATCTGATCAAACCGGCTGGTCTCGTTTTTATTCAACCTCAAGTGTAGATGTCAACACCAGTGTAGCTGGTGAAGTCTCCCTCTCTCCCTCTCTCAACTCTACTTCTCAAACTTCAGACACTGACTTTAACACCTGGGCTACCTCTTCTGTCTTTGTGAGTAGTACCGGTTCCACCGGTCGTATTGTGTTATTGAAACCTCTCGGAGCTGTATGTAATCAGGGTTCTGAATGCTCTTCCACCTTGTGTGATGGAACAACTCATCTCTGCTACGAACCTCCGTGTACAGGCTCAACATGGTCTGTAACCTATTCTGGAGTAAGCTATCCATTAGTTCTTATTGGTTCCCAATGCTGGTTTGCAAAAAATGTTAACGTCGGAACCATGCTTGCCGCAGGCACCACTATGCCTTCCAATAACTCCCTCATTGAGAAATGGTGCTACAATAATAGTGAAGGAAATTGCACCGCCTATGGGGGTCTCTACACCTGGGCTGAAATGCTTCAGCTTGCGACGACCTGTAATGATAATTCCTGCACTCCCTCTACTAATGCTCAAGGTATCTGTCCTACAGGATGGCACATTCCGACTGATGCTCAATTTAAAACACTTGAAGTCTATCTCGGGATGTGTACCGGTGCGGGAACCGGATGTGTGGATGCGATAAATCAAAGCCGTGGCGATACTCCAGGAGTGGGTACCAAACTCAAATCCGGTGGTTCAAGTGGATTTAATATGCTCCTTGTCGGTGATCGTAGTTATGTTAATGGTGGTTTCAATAATTTTGGTGTGAATGGGTGGTATTGGGTTGGGTCACAGGTTGATGCAACTCGTGGATGGTATCGACAGCCCTCTTCAGGGACAGGTATATATAATGGTCAAATTAGTAAAAACCTTGGTGCTTCTGTTCGTTGTCTTTTAAATTAAAACATTGATCCATCCTAGGTGGACGAGTTACACTGATTTTAAATTACAGATTACACTGAAAATGTCAGCGATTGTATAGTCGCTGATTTTGTTTTCAAAACAAAACACAAAACTTCACCCTCTCTCCAATCCTGTCTTATTTGCTTCCTTATAAATTCAATGATCTTTTTCTTTTGCAATGTACAACGAAATTCTCCGTCAGCCGACGGATTATTTTGTCATTCCTATCTATTTTACTTGGCGAACTTACGTTCACCACTTCTGTCTTATTTAATCCGCCCAAGACGGACAAGGTTTAATTCCTCGTCCCCCTTCTCTCGCGAGAGGTGGGACGAAATAATCCAATTGATACCTCGTCAGCTTGCTGCTAGGTAGTTCATTACTAACTTACATTCATCACCACTATTTTATTCAAAAAAATACACCAGTAAAAGCTGGTGTATAAATATTTTGATAAAAGAATTTTTATTTGTAACGTAAAGCTTCCAATGGATTTAGTTTGGCAGCTCTTTGAGCTGGGAAAACTCCAGTCAAGATACCAATAGTAGTAGAGAATACAATGATTAAGACAACGAACCAAGTAGGACTACTGAAAAGATCAAGAGCTTGTCCGCCAAAAAAGTGGGCTAGGACATTGATACCGACGTTGGCCAACATACCACCTAAATAACCAAGCAAAACTCCGCCTAATCCTCCCAAGAAACCTATAATCATCGCTTCAAAAATGAATAATTTACGAACATCTTGTTTGGCAACTCCGATAGATCTCATAATACCAATTTCATTGGTACGCTCAAGGAGCATAACAGTCATCGTATTAAACATTCCAATAGCTGAAACAGTAAGAGCAATAAGACCAAACAAACCTAAGACTATTTGAACTACGGAAAAGATTTTTTTGACTTGATCTATAGTATCTTGTAGGACTGATACCAAAAATCCCATACTGATAATCTTTTCTCGTACACCAACCATAGAATCACTGTTGTTCACTTTTACTTTTGCACCTATATAATTGATATAAGTAATATTTTCCAATGTATCAGCTGGTACATAAGTAAGACTTGATCTTTCATCATCTACTACACCAACAACAGTAAAAAGTTCCGGTTGTTCTATTATATCTACCTGATTTTGTCCATCACTAGTTTCTTTTGGCACGAAAGTGATTAGATTGATTTGTTGTCCGATAATATCTGCAGGATCAATATTGAATAATTGAGCCATAGCTGAAGAAATAACAACTTGTTTTTGATTTTTTCCTTCGGCGTCTGCTTTGAAAAAAGTACCTCTATAAGGAACAAGACCACTTAGATTCAAAAATGATGGTTTGATAGCATAAAGTGTCGTGTCAGCAGTAAAATCTTTGAGAGTAACTTGTGAAGGTAATGCAACTACTGGACTTACTTCAGTAACATTTGGTAATTCAGATATTTTGTTTATAGAATCTTGGTTTAGTTGGATAACATCTGATTTACCCAGACTAACATCAAGACTCAACAAAGCATCGGCTGTAGTAATATTTTTTAGAACTGTTTCTTGCAAACCATAACCAAAGGAGACTAAAAATAGCACAGCTCCAATACCTACACTTACACCCAAAATAGTAAGTATGGTTCTCATGGGTCTAGTTTTGAAAGTACGCAATGAAAGTGACAATGTGTCAATATATTTCATGTGTGGACTTATGACATGATCTTTTTTTTTCTGATTATGTTGTTTTGGCATAGGTATTATTTTTGGGTTTTCTTTTCTGGTGATTTATTTTGATAACGACCTAAAATAATCATTTCTAAATGTTTGGCCATTTTTTTGGCAGTACGTCTATCTATTCCAGCACCACCTTGACCTACAGGTCTGTCAAATTTTTCTTGTACACCTTTGTAATCTGTCACACCCATAACTCTATCTTCAATTATTGTTTCCATAGCGTCTATAGCATCAGTAGTTCTAATTGTTACTTCGAAAGAATCCAATAGATAACGACGTAATTGTTGAACATAACTATTGTGTTTCTTTTCTCTGTTGGCAAATTCTTTGCCTAGAGCTTCTATTTCTTTTGTGGTTGATTCTAATTTTTTTATTATTTTTTGACTTGTACTTTTGTTTAAATTCAAACCATCTTGCATGTAATCAGTATTGAGGTAAGAAGAAAGTTTTCGATAATCATAGTTGCTATTGGTAATAGCTTCTTTGACGTAATTTTCTATTTTTGTTACTTCGTCGTAGCTAAATCCTGTTAATACTTCTGAAATTACTTCTTTGGCTTTGTATTCCAAAATAATATCATCAACTTCTTTGGAGTTTTCTGAGGTAGATCCAATATTTTGTGTATTATCTTGTGGTATATTAGTAGTGTGACTATATTGACCAACAATGATTTTTCTTGTTTCTTTGTTTAGTTTTGTGTTGATTATTTTTCCATCTTTTATAAAAAATATACGATCAGCAATGTCTAAATGTGAGGCATCGTGGGTAACAAGAATGACTGTTTTTTTATTTTTGACACTAAGCTCTTGGATAAGACCAAGCACATCTTGTGATGATTTGGAATCAAGATTTCCTACAGGTTCGTCAGCAAAAATAATATCTGGATCATTGATTAATGACCTGCAGATAGCAACTCTCTGCTGTTGACCTCCGGATAATTCTGTTGGTATTTTGTTTCTTTGTTCATAAACACCAAAGTATTTCATAAGCTCTTCAGCCTTATCTTGTCTTTTTTTGCGGTTTATACCAACTGCTACTTGTGGTAATGTGATATTGTCCATTACTGATAAAGATGGAATCAAATAAAAAGCTTGAAAAACCATTCCAATAGTATTTTGGCGGTATTTTTCTAATTCTTTATTTTTCATTTGTGACAAATCAGTATCATTGACCATTATTTTTCCTTTGGTAGGTTTTTCTAGGCCAGCAATTGTGTAAAGTAATGTGGATTTTCCACAACCAGAGGCTCCGAAAAAAATAACTAACTCTCCTGATTTGATTTCTAAGTCTACGTTGGACAAAGCATTTACTTGGTTACTTTTTCCAAGGAAATAAGTAACTGATAAATCTTTTATGTCAATTAGGGACATATTTTAAAATATTTTTATTGAAAATTAATTTGTATAAAACTAGTATAACACAAAATGATAATTTAGTTAAACTTTTTTTGTAGTTTATCCACAGTTAATTTTTTTTGGGATAATATGATAATATTTTTTATTGAAAATTAATTTGTATAAAACTAGTATAACACAAAATGATAATTTAGTTAAACTTTTTTTGTAGAAAATAGTAAAATATAATATCTATCTTAAGGAAGATGATAAAAATTTGTTTTTTTGTTTTTTTTGATGCATTTAGTTGATAATCTTTACAAGATATTGATTTTGTGTTCTAATAAAAATGAATATATCAAAAGGGGAGGTGTGTCATTGTGAATAAAAAGACTAGGCAACTTTTGGTAGCTCTTTTGCAGTTTGAAACTGAGGAGGAGTTGGAGAAAAAACATTCATCTAAAAATTTCAAAAAGCTTTTACGTGTATATCGTAGAATGCTTGATGAATATTCTCAACGTCGGACACTTGAGTGTGCCCATATTGAGAGCGAAGACGAAGATTAAACGGGGGATGTCCAATATGACATTACCCCGTTAATTTTTTATAAGGAATACTTTTAGTTGTCTGTAGTAATTACAATATTTTGGCCATATAGGTGCCAATTTTTTTATAACCAAATTTACGATAGTAAGATCTGACACCTACTCCAGAAATTACTGCTATTTTTTTGTAACCATTTTGTTTGGCAATTTTGTCTGCTTGGATAATTAATTTTGTGCCCAGACCTTTGTGTTGAGAAGCAGATTTGTTTTTGTCACCAACATTGACTAATTGACCATAAGTATGGAGTTCTCGAATATAAGCTAATTTTGTTAGATCACCGAGTCCTAAATATTTTTCAAGTATTTCTGATTTTTTTATGTTGTTGTTATATTCAGGTAATCGTAAACGTAAAAAAGCGAAAACTATGCGTCGTTGCTTGTCTTCAAAAGTCAAAAAGAATTCTCGTCCGCCAGTAGTCTGATATTCTTCAATAAATAATTGTGGAATTAATTTGTCAGCTTTTAGTTTGTGAATTTTCTCAGCATGACCAACTTCACGACAGCGTAAACATTTGCAATATTCACCTTGCTTGTGTAATTCTTTTTCCAAATTTTCACGCAAGTTTGTTATTGCATTACCTCCGGATATTTCGTTGCTTGGAATATCTCGGATAAGACGTGAGATTCGACAGTAATAAGGTGTTATTTTTTTCATCTCCAACAAAGCATTGAATAATTCTTGACTATCATAAGGCTTATATTTTCCAGATTCAAACCAACTATATAATTCTGCGCTTTTTATCACAGTACAAGGATAGATTTTTACCATGTCAGGTTTTAGACCTTCATCGATGAAAAGACTTTTGTACATTTCTACATCATGTTTGGCAGTCGTACCTGGTAAGTCTGGCATAAAATGTAAATCTACTTTGAATCCAACTTGACGCAAAAGTAAAATAGCTTGTCGGAATTGTTCGACAGTATGACCACGCTGAACTAATGCCAAAATTTTGTCATCAGGAGCTTGTAAGCCTAACTCAACTCTAGTACAACCTTGAGTACGCATATGGAAAATAGTTTTTGGAGAAATAGCATCTGGTCGAGTTTCCAGAGTTAGACCAATTATTTTGTGTTTGGCTTTTTTGTCATTGTATTCTTGTTCAGATTCCAATGATTGTTGGATATCTTCTAGAGTTTTATTTTTCCAGTCTTTTTCCAAAGTTTCTTTCACTTTTTTTATTCTAGTCAAATTGTTGCAGGCTTTGAAAGATTCTAATATAAACCAATATTGATATTTGAGAGGATAAGCATTCCAAGTACCACCTTTTAGAATATATTCTATTTTGTCAGTCGGGTGGCCTGTTTTTTCAAGCATTTCTATACGCATTTGCATTTGTCTGTATGGACTAAAAGCAAGAGCCAAAGCACGAGCAGCGGCTGGTTCGGTAGCAATATAGCTTTTGGGCATTTTTACTTCGGTTGGACAGTAGATACATTTACCAGGACAAGTGTATGGCTTGATTAGAGAAGTAATGACAGCTATTCCAGACATTGAGCGAATATCAGCTTTGCGTAAGAGTAATTCTAGATTTTTGTCAGCCTTAACACTTTTCTTTTTTAATAAACTCTGGTAAGCTGTAAAAAGCTTCATATTGGAAGGTTGTGTAGTCTTCATTTTGCCACAAATTCTACGACGAGCATCATTAAATTCATCCTTTGTTTTGGGATGATAAGTTATTATTTCTAATAAAATTTTTTCTAATTCTTTATCCATTTGAAAAATATGACACGAGTAAAAAATATAATTGAACAAAATAGGAAAGTGTATGATAAGATTGCACCTCTATTTGCTAGTACTAGACAATATCTATGGGATGATCTCAATCCTTTTTTGGATTATCTAAAACCCAATCTAAAAGTTTTGGATTTGGGTTGTGGTACTGGCAGATTATATCATTTATTCGCAAAATTTCAAGACTCTATAGAATATGTGGGTATGGATCAAAGTGAGGGTCAATTAGCTGAGTCTAGGAAAGAATTTCCTAACAATGATTATGTGCAGGCTGAAATGACCAAGCTACCTTTTGAAAATGAAAGTTTTGATATGATTTTTTGTATTGCTACTTTTCATCATTTGCCAGATGAAGAAACTAGGAAACAATCTTTGGAAGAAATGAATAGAGTTTTGAAATCTGGTGGTAGAGTATTTATGACCAATTGGAATCTATATTCAGATTCAGCTATTAAAACAGTTGAAAAAGGTAAGTGGGAAGAGAAAGACGGGGAATTCAAAGTACCGTGGATGAATCCAGAGGGAAAAGTTTTGGGAGAGAGGTACTATTATGGTTTTGCATTAGAGTATTTGCAAAAGATTTTTGAATTATCTGGTTTTGTAGTAGAAGAAAATTATTTTTCAAAGAAAGGGGAAAAAAGTGATGTAAAAAAGGGGAATAACGTGGTGACGATTTTGAAGAAAAATTAAAATCGATAGGAATGACGAAATGAGCTTAAGCGAATTTCGTTACACATGGCAAAATAATTGAAATATGGGAAACAAATTAAATAAACATCGTCCATTTCATATTTATAATGGGTATACTTATTTTTTGACTGGAAGATGTTATAAAGGAGTTAATTATTTTAGAGATGAAAATAAAAAAAGAATTTTTAGAAAAATTTTAAAAGATTCAATTGAGAAGTTTGATATAAAATTATTTTCTTGGGTAATATTAGATAATCATTACCATATATTGTTTAATGTATCATCGCCAGACGAATTTCTCCGTTAGCCGACGGATCAATTCGTCACTACGAATAAAATTGATATAACAAATTTTGTTTGAATTTAATTTGTTATCCCTTTTTTTAATTACTATAAATAGAATCAGTTCTTGAGACAACGAGCATAGGAGCCTGTATTATAGATGTAACATCCATAACTTATGTATGACACTGTGCTGCCAGTATTAAAATACAAGCAATGCTTGTAGCCAAATGTCCCTGTATCCGTCGCAGTCCAAAAGTAACCGTAGGTACCTAAGTAGATAAAAACTGGAGTATTCGTTTGACGGTAACCACCTAAAAGTGCGTTAAACCCACTTGAACCACCAGTTTTGAGTTGTGTTCCAGGATTTGCTCCCACATATGCTATTAGAGTGTTGAATTGAGCATTAGTCGGAATATGCCAACCGGAAGGACATGATAATTCTGCGTATAGATAGAGACCTCCATAAGTAGTACAATTAGCGGCACTATCATTATAACACCATTTTTCGGTAACCGATCCATTAGAGGGTATAACACTTCCTGAAACCATAGTTCCCACATTAAGGTTTTTTGCAAACCAACATTGAGTGCCTATATTTACAACAGGATAAGTTTCACCTGAATAAACTGTCGAGGTTACTCCCAATCCACACGGTGGTATTGCACACAAACCTCCGCTACAAAAAGAACTACTACACTGCGAAGCCTGAGTACAACTCGCACCATTAGGTTTTAGTAAAGTAATCTTATTACCACCAGTTGGTACATAGACATTACTAGGTTTTGACCAACTATTAAAATCTGAATCAGTAGTCTGAGTGGTTGAAGAAAGAGTAGGAGAAACAGAGATTTGACCAGATACACTAGTATCTACATCTGCACTGCTGGTGGAGAAGAAAGAAGACCAGCCAGTTTGATCAGATGAGTGAGAAGCGGAGAGTGTCGTTGAAGCTCCCCCCCCCAGTTGGTTTGGGTGAGAAACATGGTAGCTGTTCTAGAAGG
>JBAYUH010000034.1:0-8062 GCA_041675185.1 Candidatus Magasanikiibacteriota bacterium
ATTGCTATTCTTAGTGGTTTAAATTCTTTTTCTTTTATTATTGTCTTTATGTTCTTCCAGACATTGTTCTTTCCCTTCATAAATGAAGGGAGAAGGAATTTGATGAGGAATAGGGGAAAAAGGAAAAAGTTTTTGAAATAATGAAGAATAATCTGTTTTTTGAGATAAAGAACACGACGGTTGAGATCTTTACGTTTACCTGTAGTATGTTTAATACTTTCATGTGAATGCCACAACCCATGCCAAAACCAATACTTATCAAAAGAGGCAATCTTTTTGGATTGAGTAATAAGTTCGTTTTGATTGTTAGAGAATTGGTCTCTAGGTGGATTAAAGTATTTCATGGAAAGATAGTTTTTAAAATTGAAAATAAGTTTTCCAAAATGTGTCGACGATTCCCCCTCCTATTAGGAGGGGTTAGGGGAGGTCTGGAGTAAGATAAAACGTTTTGTTCAAAGATGGACCCCCTCTAACTCCCCCTACTAGGGGGAGAACTTTTTGATAGAGTTTTTTTAATTTATTTTAGTATAACATATTTTGAGAGTTTGTGAAAATGTTCTGGTGCTTTTATGTTTTTATGCTCTAGTGCTTTTATGTTTTCATGCTTTAATAACCAAACTCACCTCTTCTACTTTTTCCCTCATCAATTCTAAACTATTTGCTTCAATGTTCAAACGCAAAACAGGTTCAGTATTACTCTGTCTAATATTAAACCAAAAGTCCTTGAAATAAAAACTAAACCCATCAAGATCCAAAATCTTTTCAGCATTTCCATATTTTTCCTGTATTTTTTGCAAAACTTTTTCCTTGTTTTCTACTTCAAAATTTATTTCTCCAGAATGATGATACTTTCTCATACCTTGCCAAATTTCACTAAGCGGTTTATTTTTTTCTGACAACATTTGCAACACATAAAGTAGAGACAAGTCTGTAATTTCTATCTTGTACATATCATTGTAATAAAGATGCAAAGACAATTCACTCCCAAATACTGCTCCAGTATCCTGCATTTGTTTTTTGATAAAAGCATGACCAACTCGACACATCTCAGTCTGACCACCTACTTCTTGCCAAATTTCAGCCACAGATTTACTCGAACGTAAATCATAAAGCATCAATCCACCAGGATGATTTTGTAGGACTTCCAAACCAAGTATAGCTTCTACAAAAGAAGCTTCTACTACTTGACCTTTGTCATCTACCAAACCAATCCTATCTGCATCACCATCTAGAGCAAAACCAAAATCAGCATTATTTTCTAATACTTTTTTTTGTAGATCTCGCAATGTTTCTATTTTGAGAGGATTAGCTTCATGATTAGGAAAAGTGCCATCTGGTTCAAGATACAAATATTCGACTTCAACTGGCAACTCTGACAAAATTCTTGGCAAAGTTACTTTGGCCATACCATTGCCAGCATCGACTACAATTTTGAGTGGTTTTATTTTTTCTTTTTTGACTAGACTAAAAATCTTTTTTTTGTATTCTGCAAAAATATCTATTTCCTCCACATCTCCCCTATTTTCTACATCTTGAAAATTGTTTACCAAAACTAAATCTTTGATATCTACCATACCACTTTCTCGTCCAACAGCTAGACCGTTGCCAAGAGTAAATTTGAAACCATTGTATTGCGCTGGATTGTGACTAGCTGTCACCATAATTCCTCCTGCGTAATTATCAAAATGAGCACAAGCAAAATTGAAAAATGGTGTAGAAGACAAACCAATATTGACTACATCTACCCCTTCGTCATTTAGACCTCTAATTACTTCTTTTTGGAATTCTCCACTAGTCAGACGCATATCTCTGCCAGACACAACTTTTTGTCCTGTGACAAAAAAATTATTTTTGCGCAAAAATACCGCAAAAGCTCGGCCAATTCTATAAGCCAAATCACTGGATAATTCACCATCTACCAAACCACGAATATCGTAAGATTTGAAAATATTTTCTGGAATAAACATATTTATTTTGATTAGACAAAAATTATTTGATAATAAGTGTAATTTAGTATATAATAATGTAAAATACAAGTAAAGGCTGGAAAGGCTAAAAAAGCCTGAAAAGTCTGAAAGGCTTTTTTTGTATAAACAAAAAGTAAAAATAAAAAAGTCTATTTTAAAATAATAATAAAGCCTTTTAAGCATTTCTAGCTTTTCAGGCCTTTCAAGCCTTCTAGTATGGATGCCCAAAAATTAATTGACAACTTCTCTACTCACCTCAAAAATGTCATTGCCAAGTCTATTTCTTTGGCTACTTTCAAAAAATCAGAAATGGTTGAACCTATTGATCTGTTTTATTCTTTGATAGAAGAAAAAGGTTGTGTAGCTGCCGAAATATTGAAAAAATTCAATCTAGATGAAAAACTAACCAAAAAAGTTTTTGGTAATTTGAAAAAAGAAGATAGAAACCTTACTTCTCTAAATCTACCAGAATTAAGTCCAAAATCTAGACAAATTATTGAAAAATCTCTAATCATTGCTCATGAAAAAAAGCATGCCTATATTGGTACTGAACATTTATTATATTCACTTGTCTATTCCAAAAACCTAGAAATCAAAGAACTGTTAAATTCTCTAGACATTGACCAAAAATATATCAAAGATCAATTGATAATAGTTTTCCAAAATGATACTAAATTTGCCAACCTCAACAAAGAAGATGATGATGAATACCTAAACGAAACAGAAGAATATCCTATGATGCCCCCAATGCCTATGCCACAAAAAATGTCCAAAGCCAAAAGTGCTATAATCCAATTCACCACCAATCTCACTACCAAAGCTGAACAAAAAAATATTGATGAAGTGATAGGTCGTGATACTGAAATAGAAAGGATTATAAATATTCTAGCTAGACGTACCAAGAACAATCCAATTCTTGTTGGTGAACCAGGTGTTGGCAAAACTGCTATTGTCGAAGGTCTGGCCAAAAAAATCGCTGAAGGAAAAGTCCCAGATATTTTGAAGAAGAAACAAATCTTATCTTTGGATCTGACTTCACTTGTAGCTGGTACAATCTATCGTGGAGAATTTGAGTCCAGACTAAAACAAATTATTGATGAATGTAGTCACAACCAAAATTATATTTTATTTATTGATGAATTACACAATATTATTGGTGCTGGATCAAACCAAGGTACGATGGACGCTGCCAACATTTTGAAACCTGCTTTGGCTCGTGGACAATTGCACTGTATTGGTGCCACGACTTATGATGAATACAAAAAATATATTAGTCAAGATCCAGCATTGGAGCGTCGTTTCCAAAAAGTAGATGTCGAAGAACCAACTTATGAAGAAACTTTGCAAATTTTACATGGCCTAAAAAAATATTATGAAGCTTTTCATCATGTAAATATCGGCCAAAAAACTATTGAGGAAGCAGTACTACTTAGCAACCGTTATATTCATGACAATTTCCAACCAGATAAGTCAATAGATTTACTTGATGAAGCTTCTGGTTTTGTGAGATCAAAACAAAAATCAGACAAAGAAGAATTACATATTTTTGCTTTGGAAAAACAAATAGCCGATTGTCAGGAACAAAAGAATTTTGCTATTGCCGAAGAAAAATTGAAAGAAGCTATAAAAATAAAAAAACAAATTGACCAGCTAGAAAAACAAATCGAAAAAGCAAAAAGCAATCACACCAAAAATATACCTCTTTCCAAAGTATCTCCTGAACACATCCGCTATATTGTCAGCCAAAAAATGCACATTGACAAAAGTATCTTAGACAAAAACGAATGGGAAATTCTAGACAGTCTCGAAGACAACTTGAACAAAAATATCATTGGACAAACATCACAAATCAAAAAATTGGTTCGCACTTTCAAAAGTGCTTCATTAGGTTTACACAAAAACAAACCTTTTGCTTCATTATTATTTGTCGGACCAAGCGGAGTAGGAAAAACAGAATTAGCCAAACATATTGCTCAAGAGCTTTATCACGATGACAAAGCTTTTATCAAGCTTGATATGAGTGAATTTTCCGAAGGTCACAGCGTTTCCAAATTACTTGGCTCCCCTGCTGGCTACATCGGTTACAAAGATCGCAATCCTTTCATTGAACAAATAAAAAAACGACCTTACTCAGTTATTATTTTTGATGAGATAGACAAAGCCCACAAAGACGTTTCCAAACTTCTATTACAAATACTTGATGAAGGAACTCTTGCAGACAATCAAGGCAAAAAAATAAAACTAAAACACAGTGTCGTCATTATGACTACCAATATTGGTTCAGAACTCTACAAAAACAAAGGGATTGGTTTTGACGGACAAAATGAAGAAGCCAAAAACTTAGAAAAAAATATTCAAAACAAACTAAAAGAACAATTGGATGACGCAATTTTGAGTAGAATTTCCAATATTATTATTTTCAATACTTTGAACAAAGATGATATTGCCAAAATCACTGAAAAACAAATCAATGAAATTTCGACACATTTACAAGAAACCAGAAAAATCACTTTATCATCAGACAAACAAGCTCTAGAAAAACTTATTTCTCAAATCAAATACGAAGATTATGGTGCCAGAAATATTGCTCAAGTAGTTGCTGACACTATCCAAGATTTATTGGTAGAAAATTTGAAAAACAAAAAGAAAAATAAATATACTTTGACTTATGACAAAGATTATAAGCTTATTTAGTTATGCCTTTGACTACACGAGAACAACAAAGACTACAGAAATTCCAAAAAGCTAGTCAGACCCTAAAAAACCTGAACAATTTTCAAACTGCAAAACAAATAGACGAATCTATAGATTTTTACAAAAATAAACTCAAAAGAAATTACAAAGAAATGACCAAAGAAGATTTGGAAAAAATATTTCAAAAAATTTCTGAATTACTGACACAAAAGACAAGTCTGAATCTAAAAGATTTAGAATATGTCTATAGCATAATTCCAGATTTTCTAGTAGCAGAAGAAATCCAAAAATATTTATTAGCCAACTCAAAATTAATTTTGTTAAAAAAAAAGTTATTAGAAACCTATGCAAAATAACTTGGCAGAGCAATTGGCCAGTCCAGAATTCAACGAAGAATTATCGACCGCTTTAGATAACGTAATTTCTTTGCCACTAAACAAACAAAACAAAAAAAAAGTTACAGACAAAATCCAAGAAATGCTGACAGACAAAGAAGTATTACAAAAAATAGCAGACAATAATCTAGCTGCCAATGATAATACTATAGAAAATGATATTGATTCTATTGGTAACGAACCAGAAGTAACAGCCAAACCACAAAATACAAACCACACAAGAATAAATAAACCTGCCAACGACAATTCCATTGAAACACCACCAAAAAAAACAAATCCTACTCCAGAAAAAAATAAAAAGACAGACAACCCAAAAGATCAAACAACTACTAACAACGATGAACAAGAAAACACAAAAGATCTAGGATTAAATAATGAGCCAAACAAAGAAGAAACTCTTGATAATACAGAAATAGAAAATGAAGAAGAAAATAATACTGAAAATGAAAATATTAAAACAGAAACAGAAGCAGATGAAGACGAAGATGATCAAGAGGGAGAGCCACAAGATTTTAGACAAGAAGACGAAGATAAAAATAATGACAACAAAGAAAAAAATAAAAAAGAAAAAGAAATAGAACAACTCCAGAGAAGAATCCACAAATACAATAGTGACAAAGGAGCCAAAGAACAAGAGATAGTAGTGTTGATGATTTTATTGTATGGATTTTTTGTACCACTCAATTTTTCTCTACTTGTGATAGAATGGATATTGGAATTTCTTATCTGGCTTACCGCACTCACTATCGTCATTCCTATCTTACTATATATAATAAAACTTATTATAAAAGTAATTAGACTAGGTATAGATGTAGTTATCAAAATTATGAAAAAAAGAATAGAAACTTTGGAAAAAGATATCAAAGAATTGGAAAGTAAAATAGCGACAATTCGAACCAAAATAAAAAGTCTAAGTAACATACAAAGATTAAACCAATCCAATAAATAAAATTTATCTACAGGTCTACCAAAAAGACCAATACTAACAACCATCAATATTATATGGACAAAAAACGCATTTTGTATATTATAATTTTTTTCATAGTTTGTATTTTACTAGGCTATGCAATATATTTTGTATTTTTCAAAAAAAATAAAATAAGTAATATTACACAAAATACAAATACAAATACCACCACCAACACCAATTTTCCAAACACAAACAATGGCCAAAATACAAACGGCACTACGAACAACAACGCTAATGTAAATAATACGAATAACGCAAACAACAATAATAATAATTCAAACACAATTACCAACAATCCAAATTCCAAATTTGACAGTACACAAGCAAAACCATTGGTAACAAAAATAAGTGATATACAACCACAAAATATTTCCATAGCTACCACTGGAAATGGACTTAGATTTTATAATAATCAAGATGGCAAATTTTACCAAATAACTGCTGATGGTGTGACAGCTCCTATGAGCGACCAAGTCTTTTTCAATGTTTCCAATGTAAATTGGTCACCAAAAAACAATGAATCTATTATCGAATATCCAGACGGAGCAAATACCTACTACAATTTCAGTACCAAACAACAAATCACTTTACCTACACATTGGCAAGATTTTTCTTTTTCTACTGACGGCTCACAAATTGCTGCCAAAAGTGTAGGGCTTGATCCAAGCAATCGCTGGCTCATCACCAGTGACCCTCAAGGAAAAAATATTCATCTTCTAGAATCTATGGGAGACAATGCCAACAAAGTAATAGTAAATTGGTCACCAAATAGACAGATAGTAGCTCTCTCAGCAACAGGAGATCCTTTGGGTTCTGACCAACAAGAGATCTTGCCAATAGGTCTCAATCAAGAAAATTATAAAGGTCTAGTAGTAGAAGGACGCGGTCTAGAAATAGCTTGGTCACAAGATGGATCCAAATTATTGCACAGTGTCTACAATAGTACTAGTGATTACAAACCAGAATTATGGATAGTAGATGCTACACCAGATACTATGGGAAACAATCGCAAACAACTAGGACTAAATACTTGGGCATCCAAGTGTGCTATGGCAAACAGTAGATTTGTATATTGTGGCGTACCAACTACTATGGAAACTGGTGCAGGTTTCACTCCAGAATTATCAAATTTTGTTCCAGATGATATTTACAAAATAGATATGCAAACAGGAATCAAGACTATCATACCTACAGAAAATTCCCATACCATCCAATCAATGCATGTGAGCCAAGATGGTACAACTCTTTATTTCACAGATGCAAATAATACTGGTATCTTTGATATTCCTATAAAATAATAATATGCTGTCAACAAAAAAAATCTTTTTTATTTTTATACCAGCGATCTTACTAGTTTGCTTGGCTGTTTTTGTCCAAATTATAAAATATCAACCACTATTTCCAAAAATAAACAACCAAGACAACACACCAAAAGAATTTGTTATACCACTTTATCCAGTAGATCCAATAGTGGGTAGTATCAAATCTCCGATTACTATCATAGCTTTTGAAGATTTTTCTTGTGGAGAATGTGCTAGACAAAATGATATATTAGAAAATTTAATCACCAAATATCCAAACAAATTCAAAGTAATCTGGAAAGGTCTACCTATTTCTGATTTTCCATATCCTTCTATAAACGGAGAAAAATATGGTTACTGTGCCAACCAACAAAATAAATTTGCAGATTTCAAAGACAGTGCTTTTGTCAACGCTCTTGAACTTTCAGAAACTACACTCCAAGTTATTGCCCAAAATATAGAGCTAGATGATACCAAACTAAACAAATGTCTAAATTCAGAAGAAGTAACCAGCTACATAGACAACACCAAACAAATAGCTCAATTTTTGAATGTACAATCTGTTCCAACTTTTTTTATAGACAACAAACAAATACAAAATCCTACATCTGAATATGCTTGGGAAAATTTACTTGGACTAATTCAATAATATGAAGAAAATAATTATTACAACGTCAATATTTTTATTTGCTTTATTTTTTATTTTTCCAAGTGTAACAAAAGCAGCAGCTACAA
>JBAYUH010000035.1:0-6585 GCA_041675185.1 Candidatus Magasanikiibacteriota bacterium
GCGTACTTCATCTTTCTGGCTTGGGGATTTACCCTCGCCGGATTAGTCGGTTTTGCCTCAGCGCTTGGCAAAAATGCGGTATTCTCCGCAAAGTAGTCGCAGGGCTATCGTAAAACCTGCAGAGACAATCACTCCATGTCTTCGGACCTCTGGGGTGGTTTTTGTTTTATAAACTATTTCAAATCCACTAACTTTCTCGCAATCTTTTCGTTCTGGTCGTATCTTTGAAGAAGGTATTTTGTAGATTTGAACATTTCCATTACAAGATTATGTATGTGTTTATTTTTAATAATCACTCCAAATTCTTCGTGCCAATTCATGATTGCAACTTTATTGTCGTATAAATAAATTTCCGCTTTTGTTGTATCCAAAAAATCTTCAGGTAGTTTTGAAGTATCAGCGGCTCGTCCACCAAAACTTTCAAAAAGTTTTTTAGAATCTTCTTTGCTCAAAATTTTTTCAATAGCATCAAGTGATTTTTCGTGAACAATACCTTCCATGATTATTTGTTTCTGCTTGAGTTTTTTATTAAAAGGAATGATGTGTTCGAGGGGCATTTTTTGTATAACTCCAAGCAATGATATTCCTGGTTGTATCCCATATACACGACTCTTTGGGGCAAGTTTTGATATTTCAGAAAAAACAGTTTCAAGGTTTGAGGATCCTATGTGAACTGTAATGTCACTTTCTTTTGAAATTGTCTTAGTTATCCCAACAGTATTGTTTGAAAGAGATTCGAGAATACCTTTATATGAATGCAAAATATCGTCATCAGAGCTTTTTTTCCAATATACTTTTTTATCTATCTTTACTTGAGTAATAAACCTTCGTTCTTTTAGTTTAGGGAGCATATAGTATAGGGAAGTACGAGGGATTTTTGTTTCCTTTGATATGTCGGCAATTTTGAGTGGCTCGGTATTTAGTTTTTGTAGGACTAAAACTTCCTCCTTCTGTAAACCAAGTATTTTTGCGGTTTCAGGGTCTATTTGCATGGTGTAAGTATACTTTTGTCGAAAAATTAGTCAAATATAATACAGAAATACGGCTCTATATAATGATAAAAAGGGGAAGTGACTTATAAGATGAATAATTTTTACAATACTGGACAAAACACGTATACTGTTGTTAATTATTAAATAAAATATTAAACATGAATACGTTTAAAAAAGTAGTGATAGGAATTGTGATTATAGTAATTGTTGTTGCTATTGCTATGTTGGGACAAAAAAATAAGAGTTCTGTAAATGAGACTGTGAAAGTTGGGGTTATCCTCCCACTTTCTGGACAGTACGCTGTTATTGGAGAAAGTGTTAAAAATGCAATGTTAATGAGCTTGAATGATTTAGAAGATAAAAATATCGAACTTATATTTGAAAACGATGAATTTGATTCAAAAAAAGCATTGTCTGCATATAACAAACTACAGACAGTAGATAATGTTGATATTATTGTTGGACTATCAAACCCTTCTCTGGAAGTTATGAAGCCAATAATCAATAAGACAGATGAACTGATGTTTACTGTTGGAAATGAGGCTTCAATCGAAAACGATAATGTTTTTGAAATAATTCCTTGGGCAACTGAATTGTTTAAGGTTTTGGGTACGACTGTATCAGGAAGATATGAGAAGGTCGCTATCGTATATGCTGCTGATTCTCAACTGTTTTCCGCAAACAAAGAACAAATGCTTAAAGGACTTGGAGATCAAAAATATATAGAAGTACCTGTTGCTTCAAATTCTGACACACGAACTGAAGTTGCAAAAATGGTTCAAGAAGGTGTTGATTCTTATACGGTATTCTTAACTACTGACCAAGCAAGTAAGTTTATGAATGAAGTTACAAAACAATCTGGATTAAATCGACCACAATTGATTTGTGATGCGAACATGGAACTTACTATTAATGAGTTAAGTGAAAAGGTAATTGATAAAAGTATTTTTAACGATTGTCTATCTACAATGATTAAAGATACTACAAGTAAAGATTTTTCTGAAAACTATAAAAAATCATATAACTCAGAACCAAGTTTTCTATCTGTTTACGGATATGATGCGGTTCAAATCATCTCAAATAACCTTGTAGGTAAAGACAAATCTGATTGGAGAGATATACTTGAAAAAGATAACTTCTCTCACACGGGTCTTTCTGGAAAGATTATATTTGATGAGACTGGATCTCGAGTATTGGAGAGTGAAGTACATACTTACAAAGATGGAAAGTTTGTGAAGTTTGAAAACTAAAATCTAAAAATAGAATAAAACAAAAACCACTCATCGAGTGGTTTTTGTTTTATTCCTTTGATGTGTTTGAAAAATTACCAATGTTTACTTTGGGCGAATGGTCTTTAATAAAATCAAAAATAGAAACAAAACATTTGTATATGTCTGGATCGGAGATTTCATAAAGCACAGGTTTCTCCATGTTCATGATAAAGACCTTATTCTTTTGTAAAATAATTTGAGAATTAAAATTAGTATATTTTGAATCTAACTTATGATATTCGGTCGGTTTATCTATAAAAGCTTTAGTCCATTCTTTACCGAGAACATTTTCATTGTTTTTAATAAAAGAAATTGAAGAAATAACATCAGAAACCAATTTATTGTCTCTAATTAGGTTATTTAACCTAACTCCATCATCGGTCTCTACATATTTACCCCAATGCTTTGGATTATGGTCACCATTTAAAAATTGAAACCTTGATGTATCGTGAGTTACAAATTTATATAAAAAATCAATTATCATCTCAGCAGAATCGTATATTTTTATATTTTTATGTGTAGCTGTTGATTCATCAGATTTTTCTGTTTCATTTGAATTTTTTAGAAGCCAGATTGATTTCTTACCATTCTTCTCTTTCTTCACTAGTCCACGGGTCTTTAGTTTTTCTAAAATAAAATAGACAGTAGGGCGGGGGATGCTTGTCTGCCCGCTAATTTTTAATGGTGTATCAAGAGTTCTTAGGGATTTTAAGACAACTTTTTCGGTAGTACTAAACAAATATGGATCTATTTTATAGCGTGACATTACACTAAATATAGAGATTTTATATAAGAATGTCAAGAATATTGACATTATATCTTTAAAAAACCTTTAAAATTAAGTTAATTTGACATATAGTACAAAAAATACTGCTATAAAAAATACTAAGATATACTTACTTTATTAATTATTGTAGATTATTAATTTAAAAAGTTTATGAATAAAAAAGTATTACTAGGAATTATTGTTATCGTATTGATTGTTACTGCTGTCTTTACGATTGGAAATAATTCAAATGACAGTGGTGAATTAAAGAAGATTGGAATGATTTCTATCTTGAGTGGCGAATATGCTTCAGTTGGTCAAGAAATGGCTAACGGCTTTCTCTTGGCTCAAGAGGTTTACAATAAAGAAAATCCAAATAATCAGATTGAGGTAATCGCTGAAGATGATGGATTTGATTCAAAAAAAGCATTGAGTGCTTATAAAAAATTAATAGATATTGATCAGGTAGATGCACTTTTCAATATTTCTACGCCAAGTATTGAAGCTATTTATGATTTGGCACAAACTGACGGTATGCCTATTTTGCAAATGGGTGAACAAGCAAAAGAACCTACAGACGATGTTGTCTATGGTCTTTTCCCTGGTAGTTTGCAGGCCGAAATTGATTTAGGTAATTATTTAAGAGAACAAGGTTTTAAAAATCCTCTAGTAGTTTACACTATTCATGATACGATGATTCGTTTCAAAGATGCGATGATCAAAGGTTATGGAGGCAAAGTAACCGAGATGGGTATTAGGGCTGATGAAAAAGATTTCAGGACTCACGTATTAAAAGCATCAGAAGGTAATTATGATGTAGTGGTTATGCTGTCTTTCCCTACTCCTGGTGCACAATTTATTGCTGAATATAGAAAAATGGGTTTGAAAATTCCTCAATTAGCTTTCGATGCTAGTGGTCAAACCGGTTTTGCTGATTACAAAAGAATTTTAGGTGATTCTAAAATTCTAGATGGAACAATTGTTGCAACACTTAGAAGTGATACAACTGAAGAATTCAAAAAACTTTATCAAGAAAAATATTCTAAAGCTCCAGGATTCTTAGCTGATATTGGCTATGACGCCTTTAATATCATTGTTGAGACATATGATACAGATGATAAAAAATGGAATGATAATATGAAGAAATTATCTTACCAAGGTGCTAATGGATTATATAAATTTGATACTGTTGGTGTAAGACTTCCAGATGTCGTTATTACTAAAGTTGTAAATGGAGAAATCTCACAATAATAAACTAAAGAAATAATTGACGCCGGTAAATTACCGAATTAAAATAGACAACAGGATAGTAAAACAAAAACCACTCAATCGAGTGGTTTTTGTTATGATAAGTGTTCCCAAACCATTTCAAATATTTGTTTAATAGTATTTGAAACTTCTTTGTTTTCGATAATGATACCGTTTAGATTTTTATAATCTATAATTCTAACAAACCCATGAATACAATCTATTGATATATTTGAAGAGTATTTTTTTGGATCAACAAACTTAATTTCTTGTTGAGTATGGAGATTGCTTTTAACCATATCTCTGGTTATTTTTACGTTAGGAGTTATCCCTTTGAATGAAATATTGTTTTTCAATAAGAGTGACGCCCAATGTTTTGTTAGTTTTGTAATTGCTTCATTTTCATTATCTAACTTTGCAAAAAAACCAACAATCTCCTCATTTTTCATTTCTGAAATTTTATAATCAAGAAGTTCTTTTATGCCTTGGATACCTTCATAATAGAAAACATTTATAGAGTCTTGGTTTCCCTTGAAGATATTTTTTAGATGAGGTAACACTTGTAAGATGTTATTTAACTTGTTTTCGATATTTTGTACCAACTCATCTGGAGATTTTGCAGTATAACTCGTCCCTCTTTTTGAAGGTGTTTTCAAAACATAGCCTTTTTCTCTTAAGGATTCGAGAATGATATATGTTGTAGGTTTTTTAAGTTGAGCAATTTTTGCAATTTTATAGGCTGTACCAGTCTTAATTTTCAATAGAGTGAGGTATATTATGGATTCTTTTTGGGTTAGTCCTGCATCTGTCAGTATGTTTGATAGGTTGTTCATTATTTACATAATAGTATTTTTATGTAAATAGTCAATATTTATGACTACTAAATAGTTTTAATCAAAATAACCTTACCATGTAAAGGTTTTTAGTAATACATGTATTATTTAAAATTGACCATATTATATATACTTATATAATATATCTCATGAATGTCAAATTATTATTTACAATAAAACAAATATGAAAAATTATAAGCAATTAACCGTGTTGATCTGTATAGTTCTGGTAGGAATCTTAGTTTTTTGGTCTTTAAATTACCAAGACAATCCAAAAGATACTGTTAAAATCGGTGTTATCTCTCCAATTACAGGTTTAATCCAAGGAGGTGATAATCTCGGACAAGGTTTTGTTAATGGTCTAATTCTTGCACAAGAGGACTATAAGAGTCAAAATCCAGATGCTAAATTTGAAATTATTATTGAAGATGATGGATATGACTCTAAAAAAGGAATGTCTGCATATCAAAAATTAACTTCTATAAATAAGATTGATGCCTTAATCAATCTTTCATCCCCTACAATTGATTCGATAACTCAAAACATAAAACAACAAGAAATCCCTGTAGTTCAATTAGGTCTTGAAAGTGAGATTATGGAAGATACAATTTTTGCGATATATCCAGATCAAGCGGCGATAGGCGTATTGGGAACAACAGCAGAACAAGATGGTGCTAAAAGAGTTGTAATCGCAACTCAACAAATTAAAGCATATGAAAGTCTTGTTTCAGATTTCCAATCAAACTTTGAAGGTGAGACTGAGGTATTACGAATGAGTCCGTCAGAAAATAATTTGAAACCAACTGCATTAAAAATAAAAGAATTAAATCCTGATGCTGTAGTTTTGTTCATGGGTTCAAAAGAAGGTTCTCAACTTATTAAAGAGATGAATAACATTGGATACAAACCAAATAATTTATATTTTGACATAAGTTTGCAATACGGAATTGCTGATTATGCTGAAATGTTGGGAGGATTAGATAAAATAAATGGAGCAAAATCATTATATATGAGTTCAAATATGAATTTTGATTTTGAACAAAGATATGAAAAAAGATTTGGAGAAAGATTCTCTTTATTAGCTGGATTCGGATATGACGCTTATATGACAACGGTTAAAACGTATGATAATAATTCAGAGGTTTGGATTAAGAATATAAGTAAATATAAAGATGAGGGTGTAACTGGAACAATACAATTTAATAACTTAGGTGTTAGACCACCTACGTTTGAAATTGCAGAAGTGGTGAACGGAGAGCTGATAGTAAAATAAAAAATACAGTAAAAACAAAAACCACTCAATCGAGTGGTTTTTGTTTTATTTACCAAGCGCCCATAGACCGTTAAAAAATGTGACATAACTTTCAACAATCTTTTTATTTCTAATAGTGATTGTTGTGAGAGTCTCATCATACAAATAGATATTGATTGCATAGTCACTAAAAATGCAAATATTAGTAACACCAGAAAAAACA
>JBAYUH010000036.1:0-6349 GCA_041675185.1 Candidatus Magasanikiibacteriota bacterium
AACCAATACTTATCAAAAGAAGCAATCTGTTTGGATTGATTGATTATTTCTTTTTGTTTGTAGGTTAGTTTGTCTTGATGACGATTGTAATATCTCATAGTTTAGATATTATTATTTTAAATTGGAAATAAGTTTTAAAGTTCCTCCCCTATTAGGGAGAGGCTCCAGCCAGAGGACTGGTCCATCCTTTGGCGGAAGGTGGGGTCTGGAGCAAGATAAAACGTTTTGTTCAAAGATGGACCCCCTCTAACTCCCCCTACTAGGGGGAGAACCTTTTGATAGAATTTTTTAATTGGTTTTATTATAACAGATTTTTTTATTTTGTGAAAGTTTTGGTGCTTTTATGTTTTCATGCTTTTTTGTCCAAAAATTCATCACGAACTAAGATTCCACCAAGACCACCAGTATGTTCACTAGAAAAATCTAATAAAGGACTTTTTTTCTTTTCATATTTTTCTTTTTCATAGGTTACATAATATTTACTTGGTCCAAGAAGTATGGCATATCTGCCCTTGCGGTCAGATACTGCTGTTTCCACCAATTTGTTGAACATAGCATCAAACACACGCACTACTACATTGGAAAGTGGTTTTTCTTGTGTATGGACAGTGATCAGACCAAAAGAAGAAGACAATTTACTATATGAAAAATGTCTGACTATTATATATAACAAAAATTGAAAGATAACCAAAAGACCAACCCACCAAACTGGGCTAATCACAAAAGAAATAATACTAAATGCTAACCCAATAGTACTCAATACCAAACGTACTAATTTGTGAGTTTTATCTTTGATAATTTGTATATAATTTTTATTTTCTTCAATTGGATCAAGAGGAATATTGTAATTTATTTCAGATTCATCAGTAACTTTGATATTTTCTCCATGATAAAGATTTATAAAAGCACTATCTTCACTGACATCTTTCAAATATGCGGAAAAACCCATATAACCATTCTTATTGACTTCTATCTTATAATTACCACTCTGAGCTGATAATATATAACGACCTTCCAAATCAGTTACTGTTGATCTTGCAACTTTGTTCGTATTCAAATCAATCAAACGAATTGAAGCCAAATCTATTGGTTTTTTTGTCAAAGCATTGTACAATACACCCCATTTCTTTTGTTTCTTGATTCTAAACAACAAGAAAAATTGACCAAAAAATAATTGTAGAAAATTGACAACATTCAAAATTCCAAAACCAGATGAAGCGACATTTAGCACCGCAACAGTAGCTACTACTGGTGTGACAAATTGTTTATTTACAGCTTCTACTTCTGAATTATCTACTACTTGATTGACAGAATCAGCAACTTGTTTACTTACATTTGCAATGGTTTGTGAAATTTGTTTACTACTAGCCACAATATTTTTACCAACATCCGTTGTCAATACTTTGACACTTTCAGTGACATTTTCAACTGCTTTTTTGACATCATCTACAATAGACAATGGTATTGTAGTAGTTGTTATTTTATTATCTGGAGTAGATGAAGAAACAACTGAAGAACCAGAACCTGTATTAGTATCAACAGATGAAGATGAACCACTAGAAGTATCCCCAACACCCGTATTCGTATCTGCATTGTCTGTATTATCTGTGTTGTCTGTAGTATCAGTGGTGTCATCTGTGCTTGTGTTAGTATTTTCTGGAATATCTTCTGGTGGTACTATTACAGTATCTTTTGGAATTACCAAATGCTCTACAACAGAAGTGTCACTTATATTCCCAGCAGCATCTTGTGCTACAACTGAAACAGCATAATTTCCAGAATCAACTAATGTTGAAAAAGTAAAAGTCCAATTTCCCTGATTATCTGCCGTTGTATAATAGGTACTCACACCAGCCAAATAAAAAAAACTTGCTGTCTGTGCTCCTTCTGTAGTTTTGGTAATAATTATTTGTGAATTAGCTTCGGCTTGACCAGACAACTTCGGAGGTCTCACCCTTTTACCATTTTCAATACCAAGATCTATTTGTGAAATAGTTGGTTTGTTTGGGGATGTAGTATCTAGAATTATAGAATCAGAAGCTACATAAGTACCATCTTGATTTTTGAAACTAACATAAACTGTTTTTGTACCATCGCCAACAGGCAATGTAAATTGGGTAGAGCTAACAATACTCGAATATGATGCACCACCAAAATCATTGTTTGTAGAAACAGCATAAGTATCTGTATAATCTGCTACAAAACTCAAAGTGATATTTAGACTATTTGAGTATGAGACACCATTATTTATTTGCAAAGACCCAGTAGGAAAATTTACTACTGGCGGTGGTGGTGGAGGTGGTGGATTACTACCCCCTCCTCCACTTGGTGTAGCTCGCCAATCAGTCTGTACATCACATTTAGTACAGCCAAATGTGAGAGTTCCTACCAAATCACCACTAGCTGTGCCAGAAAAAACACCACTAGAATTGATAGATACACCAGAAAAATTTATCCAACCCAAACCTTCACCCCAAGCACTGCCAGACAAATTACCCTGACCGTCATTGATTACCCCACCATTATTTAAGTTCATTTTTATCCAACCATTATTTTGGGACCAAGCATAACCTGTAAGAGAGCTATCATTAACGACAGTATCTTTGAAATTTATAAATCCAACATTATTGCTCCAAGCATAAAAATGACTAGGCAAAATAGTACCACTTGTAGTCAAAGTTATTTGTGGCAAAAAAAAGACAAATAACAAAAAAATGTAAAAAAATATTAACCGTCTTTTCATAAAAATTATTTTCCTGAAATTATTAGTATATCAGCATTTGGCTTTATCTCATTTTTTGGCAAAGACATTATTTTGGCATTTAACAAAGAAGACAAGTTGGAAACTTCCGAAGCATATTGACCAGAAATATCGACTATAATATTTTCTTTGTAATTTCGAATACTAGCATTGGTAATTGAGGCAGTAGCAAAATCTGGATATTTGTTTTTGACAATACTTTCTGTTTGTGAAGATAAACCAGTTACAAAAGTACCATTGTAGTAAGCAATCTTTGGTGGGATAGTCACTACTTCTTCTATTTTAGGCTGGGATATTTCTGGCGGTGCTACAGTACTCACCTGTTGATCAGTACTAACAATAGAATCATTTTTTATGTAAATAGGTGCTACTTTTATAATTTTATTGGTAGGTGGTCTATACAAAATAGCTTGCATATTTTTTGTAAAAACCAAAAGTTTGTCACCATTTTCAGCATTATCAAAAAATGATTGATCAGAAAGTTTTGTCTTGTCCAGGATAGTAGCTACTGTAGGTACTTCATCAGATGGTAAAATCATTAATTTATCAACAGCATCCAAAGTATTATCTGTTTCTTTTTGAGAAACTAGAGCTGGATCTTTTTTCAAAGCATTGTACTTACCAAAAAAATAATATGTTCCAAAAAAACCAACAAGAGTCAATAAAGCAAAAAATAAAACAAAAAAAATATTTTCTTGTTTTTTTTCTACTAGCTTATTTTTTTGTACAAACATAATACAAAATTATTTATTATTTGAGATATTTGTAGTACTAGTAGCATTGATATATACTGGACCCATATTGATTAACTTGTTTATTTCTGGTCGATAAATTACTGCTGTATTTTTGTAAATCAAAACTCTATCACCATTTTTGGCATTGGCAAAAAATTGTTGGTCTCTAGCAAGAGCCTCTGCATCTTGTACTGTACCAATGATTGGTTCTTCATTTACTGGTAATTCTATCAATTTACCAACTGTATTGATTAATTTTTCATTTTCAACTTTTGTCACAGCTTCTTGAGCAGCAGGATCTTTTAGATATTTCAATTCTTTTTGAGCCTTGAGATAACTAAATAAAAAATATATAGAAGCTAATAGCAACAAAAAAAATAATGAGCAGATTATTATAATTTTGCCATGCTTTTTATTTTTTGCAAAATAATTTTGTGATTTAACCACATTGTTTGGTTCATTCAATGTTACCATATTTGTATCAATTTAAAATATAAATTTCATAAATAAAACTTTTTTTAAGTATCAATTTGTTATATCTGTAGTAGTAGTGATATCTATCGTAGAGCTACTAACTTCATCGCTATTGATATTTTCAGTAGAAGTAACCACTTCATCTGTAGAACTGACATTATCCAATGTCAAACCATTGTCTTGCAAATAATTATTCGCCAAATCAGTCAAATTGTCTGAGATACTTTCACTAGAGCTAGTTTCTGAAATACTAGTAGCACTATCAGAAACCTGTTCAAAAGCATACCAATTGATCACAATATCCTGACTCTGAATTGGTCGAATCTTGATTGTAAAACCAGTAGTATCTACACTATCCACAAAATAAGTATCCAAAGTTACGTCACTAGCCAAAGTAAGATTAACAATAGGTGGTGTGGCAAATTCTTGAGCAAATTCTACTCTCACACCATTTTCGCCAGCTTGAATCAAAGCTGAACCAATATTGTCTTGACCAAAGGCCACATGTTTGGTAAAAAATACATCTTGAGCAAAAGTCAAAGTATTATTTTGATTTGTTTGACTAATGAAATCATCTAGATTACCACTTAGAAGCAAAGCATTGTATGTATCAAGTTGCTGTTTCAATTCTTTGACACCTTCCAAAGCCAAAGCTCCAAGTTTAGAGTATTGAATACCCCAAGCACCCTGACCATTTGGTCCTAATTCATCTTTGCCCACACTCACAGCTTCTGGAAAAATATTATAAAGTTCCTGAGCAATAGCACCTATATCATGCTTGCCATTGGCTTTCCAATCAAAAGATACAGCTCTATAATTGTCTATTCTATCCAAAACATCCAAACTCATAATATTTTCTTTCAGTCTTTCATCAGAGTTACCAGTCCAAGCTGTATCTGTCTGTCCTATATAAACACCATTTCCACCAGTATTATCTACTATATATAATCTATTATCTGATTTATCCAAACGCATAGTCCACTCTGTAGTACTAGCGCTATTGAAAGCAAAATCAACAGTAGTACTAACTGAAGATGTAGCATCAGTCAGTACAAGTCCGCCAGAAATAGACATCGCACCACTAAACAAAGAATTTCCATCGACCATCAGTCCATTGTTGACATAGACATCATTACCAACAGTTAAATTATTTACAATATTTACATTATCTGATTTGATATTTCCAATATTAGCTGTCGGAACATCTATACCTACAAGATCTACTACATGAAAATCATCACCAGCCCCATACGTACCCACATAAGCATATTTGCCTGAGACATCTACGCTAGCAGCACCATCTGAAAGACTAAGATTACCTACAACGACTGGGCTAGTGTGATCAGAGATATCTAAAATCTTAAATTGTGAATCTGGACTACCCAACGCAACATAAGCATAATTACCAGAGATATGAATATTATTTACCCCATATATAAAATCAAGACTAGCGGTAGTAGTTGGATTATTAGGATCAGATATATCTACAATATAAAAATCATCACCAGATCCTTCTGTACCAACATAAGCATAATTGCCAGAGACATAAACACTTTTGGCATTGTCTGACAAATTAAGACCGCCCATAAGAATTGGATTAGTAGGATCAGATATATCTACAACCTGAAAATCATCACCGTAAACATCTGTACCAACATAAGCATAATTGCCAGAGACATAGACACTTCCTACTGAACCTATCAAATCAAGACTTCCTACAAGAGCTGGACTAGTTGGATTAGAAATATCTAAAATTTTTAAATTATCCTCGAAATCACCATATGTACCAACATAAGCATAATTGCCAGAGATATAAATACCACCAACACCATCCATTAAATCAAAGATTCCTGTGGTAGTTGGACTAGCTGGATTAGAAATATCTATTACTAAAAAATTATCGTTATACAAGAATAAACCTGCATAAGCATAATTACCAGAAACACTAAAGCTAGCTATACCACCCACATCTAAACTCCCAACAGTTGTAGGATTATTTGGATCAGAAGTATCTATAACAAAAAAATCATCACCAGCACCACCGCTTGTACTAACGTAAGCATACTTACCAGAGATATGTATACTTGAAACACCAGATGAAGAAATTTCATTACTACCTAATTCTACAGGATCAATACCTACTGTCTGCAAAATATCTCCATTGGTAATGTGTAATGAAGCAGATGGAGAGTTGGTACCTATACCAATACTACCAGCAAAATAAGATGTGGAAGAAGGATTGGAAATAGAAAGCCCACCATAAGAAAGAATACCACCAGAACCAACAACAAGACCATTACCAAAAGAAGCATCATTTCCCACACTAAAATTATCTGTCACATTAATATTGTTTGATTGGAGTGCACCAATGTTGGCAGTT
>JBAYUH010000037.1:0-5866 GCA_041675185.1 Candidatus Magasanikiibacteriota bacterium
ACAGTAACTACTACTAATACTTATTATAATTTCACTAGTCTAACTCCAAACACTAACTATACTTTCCAAGTAAAGACTAGAGATAATTATTCTCAAGATTCTATCTTTTTTTCTGACTCTGAAGCAAGTTATACAAATCCAGCTATTCCTTTAGCTGTTTCAGCTACTGTCAATGGTCAAACATCTGCCAATCTCACTTGGAATGCTAACAATAATCCTAATACTACTGTCTACCAAATATATACTGGAACAATCTTAAAAGGTAGTACTACTAGTACTTTCCATACTATTACAGGTCTAGTATCTGGAACTGATTATACTTTTACAGTTCGAGCTATTTACAATTTAGATAACAGTAGTTATGTAGTTTCAGAAAGTAGTAATGCTATTACAACTGAAATCCCAGCTAAAGATGTTACTCTAGAACTTAAACCAGACAGCTCTGTCATTTCTTTCCAATTTATTAACGTTCCTGAAACTCACACTGTCGAAGTAACTAATATCGTTGACTACAGTGGCACTCTCAAAGCTAGTTTAATTCTCCATTCCAATACAGTCATAGTCACTCTAGGAGCAGGTGAGAGTGAAAATGTTGATCTAGATAACAATAGTGTTAATGATACAACAGTCACTGTAAGTAGTGTCACTTCTGATCAAGCCAACTTTACTCTAACAGCTATTCCTCAAGGTACTTCTGGAGTAATGACAACTATTCCAAAAGTGATCAACTCTACAGAAAAAGCAGTTAGTATAAACAACAACGCAAAAACAACAGTAATTCCATTAGTCAAACTAAATTTCAATCTTACCAACACTACTCTCATGGCTGTTTCCAACGAACCTAACTTTGAAAATGTCTCTTTTGAAGCTTACCAAACAACCAAAGATTGGACACTTACTCCAGACAATGGTACTAAAATAGTTTATGTTAAATTCAGATCTTCTGATGGAGGAACAATAATCTATTCAGCTACTATTGAGCTTACTGGACAAAGCTTCTTTGATCCAAACAGTCTGGTACAAGATGTTAATCCAAACAACTGTAGCCTAATACCACAACATGCTTACAAGTCAAACAAAAACAATGCAGTATATTATATTACTACCAACTGTACCAAGAGAGCCTTTACTAGTTCCAAAATATTCTTTACTTACTTTAACAACTGGTCAGAAGTAATAGTTACTACCAAATTAAATACTATTGCCAATGATACTCTAGGCTTCATGCCTTATGGTCCAAAGTATAATCCTAAGTCTGGAGCATTAGTCAAAACAACCAATGATCCAAGAGTCTACTTATTATTAAACAACAGTAAATATTGGATCACAGACGAAAACATCTTCAATGCTCTAAACTACCAATGGAATTGGATAGAAGATGTGGATCAAAGATTATTAGACAAATACACAGCCAAAGAAGAAATAACTACAACCAACACTCATCCAAATTATACTTTGATTAAATATAACAATGATTCAAAAGTATATCGTCTTGAACCAGATCCAACTGATCTTACCAAACAAGTCAAACGTTATGTTTCAAATGAAACAGAGTTTGATAATCTAAATTTTAGAGTAGATAGGATAGTTACTATAAATGAAAGTAAAATATATCGTGATATAGAATGAGATAGAAAAATAATATTTTTGCACAAGCCAGCTTTGAAAAAGGCTGGTTTTTTGTCGCTTAAATTTTTGAAATGTGTTATACTACAAATTAGAAAAATTTATTTTTATTTTTTTATAATATAATTTCTATGAAAGAACCAAATTATCGTGAAGCCTTGAAAAAAGGTTGGCATTTGGCTTGGCATCATAAATCACTTTGGATATTTGGTCTTTTTGCTGCCTTTTTGGGTCAAATGGGAATTTTTGAATTTTTGGTACAAGCTGTAGTAGGAGTAAACAAATTACAAACTCCATCAACTTTTGTCTATTTATCTCAAATGTTTAAAAAATTTGATTTGTCTGATTATATAAGTCTTTTTCATACTTCATCTGACAAAATTGTTTGGTTGATATGGTTAGTTGTTATTGTTTTGGGAGTTGTGGTAGTTTTGACTTTTGTTTCTGTAGTTTCTCAGGGTACTATAGTCCACAATACTGCCAAATCTATTGGTGGTTTACGTCTAAAATTGGTAGATGTAGAAAAATCTTGGCATGAAAGTCGTCATCATTTTTGGCGTTTGTTTGGATTGAATTTGATAAAAAAAGTTTTATCTTTGTTTTTTGTATCTTTTGTAGTTTGGGGAATGTGGAATGCTAGTTTGGAATCTAGAGCTGTGGATATGTTTTTGTTTATTTTTATTTTCTTATTAGCAGCTATTGTTGGCATGATTTTATCTTTGTGGCTTGTCTATGCTATAGGATATGTCGTAGTAGAAGAAAAGAAATTTGTAGAAGCTATGCAATTGGCTTGGCGTTTGTTTACCAGACATTGGTTGGTTTCTTTGGAAATTGGTTTTATATTTATAATTTTAAATATTGTTTTGGTTTTGTTGATTTTTGCTGGTATGTATATTTTGTTTTTGCCAAGTTTGTTTTTGTGGACTATGTTGGCTTTGACTGGTAATGTTATTTTTTATGTGCTTGGAGTTTTCCTTGGTTTTGTATTATTTTCTCTTTATCTAATGTTGCTTGGTTCAGTGTTCATGGTTTTTAGTACTTCTACTTGGACTTATTTGTTTATGAAAATGCACAAACATGGTTTGAGAAGTCATCTAGTATCTTTGCTTCATCATTAATTTTTTTTAGATTATTATGTCAAATGGTTTTGGTTCAATTTCTGATTTGTTGAATAAACAAAATGGTTCTCAACAAGGGCCCAAACTTAGTGTGCGAGCCAAAGAAGTGGGGGAGAAATTTCACAACAAAATGGATGATATCAAGAAAAAAGAATTAGAAATTTTGGCTGAAGCTCATGCCAATAGTATTGGTCTTCCTCACATAAATTTGGCTAATTTTCCTATTAGTCAAGAAGCCCTCAAACAAATCCCAAGAGAAATAGCTGAATCTTTGGGAGTGATTTGTTTTTTTGTTAGTTCTGATGAATTTCGTCTTGGTGCTCTTGATCCAGAAAAAGCAGAAGTAAAAAATTTATTGGAAGAATTAAGTAAAAAGAGATATGGCAATGGTCTGCTTTATGTAATTTCTGAAGTAAGTTTGCAAAAAGTTTTGAAACTTTATGACAATTTGCCTGATTTGAAAATAGCTACCAAAGATTTGGATATAAAAGCAGAAGATTTACAAAAAGTACAAGCTGATGTCAATGATTTTTCAAGTGTACAAAGTTTGTTGAGTAAAAGTAATACTACAGATTTGATTACAGTTTTGCTTGGTGCTGGCCTAAAGGTAAATGCTTCTGATATTCATATAGAAGTCGAACAAAATAGACTTATGGTACGATTTCGTCTTGATGGTATTTTGCATGATGTTGCTGAATTATCAAAAGATATTTTCCAAAAACTTATATCTCGTATCAAGCTTATCTCGGCTTTGAAAATAAATATTAGCAACAAACCACAAGACGGACGTTTTACTATACATTTTCCAGAATATGATGTGGATGTTCGTGTTTCTACTATACCTACTGTTTTTGGTGAGAGTGTAGTGATGCGTCTACTCATCCAAAAACAAGATAGTTTGTCATTGGATAGTTTGGGTTTCTCACAAAGAGATTTTGAAGTATTGTCTGAAGAAATAAAAAGACCAAACGGTATGATAATCACGACTGGTCCGACAGGTAGTGGTAAGACTACTACTCTTTATGCAGTTTTGAAAATATTGAATAAACCTGGTGTAAAAATTATCACTTTGGAAGATCCTGTGGAATACCGTATGGAAGGTGTCAATCAAAGTCAGATAGACCATAGCAAAAATTATGATTTTTCTACAGGTTTGCGTTCGATGTTACGTCAGGATCCAGATATTGTCATGGTTGGTGAAATTCGTGATTCTGAGACAGCTGAAATTGCAGTACAAGCTGCACTTACTGGTCATCTGATGTTGTCTACTTTGCATACCAATAGTGCTTTCGGAGCAATCCCTAGATTTTTGTCTATGGGTGTACAGCCTTTTCTTTTGGCGCCATCTCTAAATTGTGTTATGGGACAACGTCTGGTGCGTCGTGTTTGTGAAAAATGCAAAAAAGAAGTTACCTTTGAAAATTTTGATGAACATATTAGAAGTAGATTGTTAGAGCAAATAGCAAGAATGCCAGAAAAATTCAAACTAAATATTCAAGAGACCAAATTTTATCAAGCAGTTGGTTGTGTTGAATGCAATAATATTGGCTATAAGGGTCGCATGGGTATTTATGAAATTTTTGTTGTCAAAGATGAAATAGAACAAATGATTTTGTCTGGACAAATATCTGAATTAGTCATAGAAGAAATGGCACGAAAACAAGATATGACAACAATGGTTCAAGATGGTATAATAAAGGCATCAAATGGTATTACTACGATTGAAGAAGTGTTTAGAGTGATTGATTAGTTTTTTATTGGATATATATTTATTTTACTTTGAAAAAATTATGAAGTAGTCATTGTATCCTAAACAATTAGTAAACAGTAAATAGTAAACAGACAAGAGAATACAATACTTTGAAAAATTCTATTTACTATTGTCTATTTACTAATATCTATTTTCTATTACCTATTATCTATAACCTATTATCTAACATCTATTACCTAATACCTAACACATATTTAACATATGGTCAGTTCCAAAAAAATTACTTCTTCTTGTAATCAGCCTATTCGTTTTTACAAATTTGTTGCTCTTACTTTTTTGATTATTACTATTGTACTTTTGGGTTCAATTATTTTTATGTCATCAAAAAGAGCTCAAATTACTATCATCACCAAAGCTGAACCTGTGGAAATAAACACTACTGTAGATATTGATTCCACCCAAAAAGATCAAATTGTCCCAGGTTTTGTGTCATCTACTTTTGTAGAATTGAGCAAATCTTATAGTCCGCAAGGAAATAAGACTGAAGAAGATTTCGCAACTGGCGAAGTAACTTTGATAAATGATTCTAGTCTTCCACAACCTTTAGTAATCAAGACTCGTCTTTTGTCATCTAGTGGTATTTTGTTTCATTTGAAAGCTGGAGTGGTAGTACCAGCCAATGGACAAATCCAAACAGAAGTCTATGCTGATCAAAAAGGTGAAAGTGGTAATATAGCTACCAGCACTTTTAGTATCCCAGGGTTAAATGAAACAAAACAAAAATTAGTTTATGCCAAAAGTGATACAGTGATGACTGGTGGTATAAAGACGATTGGAGTTTTCAATCAAGATGACTTGTCAAAAGCTGAACAAAGTTTACTTGCAGATTTGAAGAAACAAGGTTCAGATGTTTTGATCAAAGCTAATAGTTACAAAAAAGGTTTGTTTGATGTTGTACAATATACTTTTGAACATGATGGTACTCTAGGTCAAGAAACTAGTTCTTTCAATTTGACTGGCAAAGCTACAGTTGTGGGAGTATTTTATGATGATGCCAAATTGAAAAAATATGCACAAAATATGTTGGAAAAACATATAGTAGATAATAGTGAAATTTTGCAATACACTACTGAAGAACCTACTGTTGTCTTGGGTCAATACAATTTTCAAGCTGGTACTGCCAAGCTTACTGTTACCAACTCTGGCTTAGTAGATCTTGATCCAAATAGTCGTGAATTGCAAAAGATTATGTTTTTTGGCAAAACTGAAGATGAAGTACGTCGTTATGTTATGGCCTTGAATCATGTAAATGGGGTAGAAATGAATTTTCATCCAGCTTGGAATAGAGAAGTACCACATGTGGCTAGTAGAGTGGATATTACTTTGAGACAAGTACAGTAAATTTGATTTG
>JBAYUH010000038.1:0-5545 GCA_041675185.1 Candidatus Magasanikiibacteriota bacterium
AGTATTGCTATTCTTAGTGGTTTAAATTCTTTTTCTTTTATTATTGTTTTTATGTTCTTCCAGACATTGTTCTTTCCCTTCATAAATGAAGGGAGAAGAAACTTAAAAAGAAATATTGGAAAATAAAAGAAGTTGAGGAAGTAGTGAAGGAGGATTTGGAGTTTGAGGTGACGGAGGCGACGGTTGTTGTCATCAACCGAACCTGGTATACCTTGTTTTCTTAAACTTTGATGAGAATGCCATAGTCCATACCAAAACCAATACTTATCAAAAGAGGCAATCTTTTTGGATTGATCCATAATATCTTTTTGTTTACCTTTTAGATTGTCCCGAGGAGGATTGAAATATTTCATACTAGATATTATTTAAAGTTGGAAATTTTATCCTCCCAAAAGGCGGACAAGTTAGAAATTAGATATTAGGTGAATTAGAAATTATTATATTGTATTTTCTAATAGTTTTTTAAGTGAGGGTATTATAGCATATTTGTTTATTTTGGGGAAATGTTTTTACATGCCAGTAATAAGACATACTACTACACCATCAAAATTCCATCCATTTTTTTTGGCTTTGATTAGTCCAGCAATAGATAAAGCAGAGTTGTAAGATATTTTTAGTTTGCAAGTTTCTTTTATTAGATTTGTAGCATTTCTCAATTCTTGATCACTTACTATCCAACCTGAACCATTGGTTTTTTTTATTATTTCTATTACTTTTTCTTTGCGATGGGCGACATTGTCAACAATTGCGCTAGCCAAAGATTTGTCTGTAATTTCAAAATTTGTATCAAATTCTCTAGCAATAGGATGACAACTAGTTGTTTGGACAATATGAATTTGTGGGTTTTGTTTACCGCCCCATTTGGAAGGCAAAATATTTTCAAAGGCTAAACCCAAAGCTTGAGCTGTAGTGCCAGATGATGTAGGAACAAAGACAGCTTGTAGGTTTGGTATATTGTTTATTTCTTCAGCTAATTCTATATAACCTAATAGAGCTGTGTCATCTGTGGACTGTCTTAAGTTCTTGGCTTTGTTTTCTTTTTCCATTTGGAAAGCTTGTTGTTTTGGTCTGTCTACTTGCTGTATACTAATATTTTTATCTTCGATGATAGTGTTTAGAATTTTTAATTTTTGTTTATCAATATTTTGTCCAACAAAAACTTGTAGAGTAATTTTTTCTTCATTGTTTTTGTTGTGGGCTTGTACAGTATAGATAGTAGCTATGGCAGCATTTCCAGAAGAAGAAATGACAAAATTGGTAACACCTTCTTCTTTGAGATATTTTTTTATCATCAGAGGAATAGAACGTCCTTTGTGAGATGAATATTTGTGTTCATCTTCTCGTTTGAGATAGACATCTACTCCCAAAGCATTGTTTAGTTCGATGTATGATTGTTGTGGAGTTTTCATAATTTTAAGCAGATTCAGCTGTCAGCAGATACTGCAGATTCAGCTTTTTTATTTAATTTATAAACATATAATACAAGTTCATGTGACTTTTGCCAAGCTATAATATCTTTGAAAGTTTTTAGATTACTCATAGTAATACATTTGCTGAGTCTGCTGACGGCTGTATCTGCTGACTCTGCTTTAACATTTTTAGTTAAGTGATCATGTGAAATGTGACTAAGCCTTGATTTTTTTTGTCATTTGTAGTATTCTAGTATGTGTCTAATTTTAAATCAAATAATTAAATATCTATGAAATTAGTTTGTCCAGAATGTAAAAATAATGTTGACTTAGTAAATTATCCAGATTTGGAAAAAGACAATGTGGTAGAGTGCGATATGTGTGGTATTACTTTACTTGTTACAGATATGAGTGGGGATAATGTGGAAGTGGAGATTGTAGACGAAGGTAAGTAAGACGCTGATTAGACTGATAATAGCGCGGATTTACGCAGACTCTGAAGAGGGTCTGCTTTTTTATTTAGAAAATAATTTCTTTTTGAAATCTTTTAGTTTTTTTTGATAAATCAATTTTAATAAATAAAAGGTAATATCTCTTGAACGAAAATTTTCTGAAGTAGCTATTTTGACAAATTCAGCAAAACTTACCAACATAGTTTCTATTTTTTCACCTGGATCTAGGCGTGGTTCTGTTATTTTTTTGGCATCTCTAGCAATGAAACGATGTACTGTCCAATTTATTTTGTGGAACGGTCTCCACTCGTCAAATTTTTCTAATTTTTTTGAAGAATAACCAGTTTCCTCAAGCATTTCTCTTTTTGCACCGTCTATTGGTTTTTCATTTTTTTCCAATCTTCCACCAATTACACCTATCATTTTGGAGAGCGTTGGTTGGGATTCATTTACTAAGACTATCTTATTGCCAACAATAGGAATTATTTGCACAGTATCTACTCTATCCAACATTTCAAATGTTTGGAAACTGCCATCGAACATTTTTTGTTGCCATTGATAAGTATCAAAGATAATTCCTGAGAAAACTTTTTTGGCATTTTTTGGGATTTTCATAAGCAGAATAACAATTAAGCAAAATAAGCAGAATAAGTTATAAATATTTTTTTTTGGCTTTTTATCCAGCCATATAATAATCTGCCAGTTTCTTCAGCTTTTGTAAAAATAAAATTGTATCTTTCTTTTGATATATAATCTAAATCTCTAGCTAGCATCAAATGATATTTTAATTCCTCTAATGATGCATCAGCTTGATTATAAAATTTTAAACTATCTTTTAAGCCTTGTCTTCTAAATCCTTCTACAATATTGGCAGCTACAGAAGCGGTAGCTCTTTTACTTTGACTTATTAATCCAAATAGTTCATCTTTTGGGTAATCTTTTGTTATTTTGTAAATATATAAAACTAGTTCATGTGATTTTTTCCAAGCCATCAAATCTGTAAATAATTTTATTTTCATAATAGTTTTTTTGCTTATTCGGCCTATTCTGCTTATTAGCTTATTCTGCTTACAACCGCTTCAATCATATTTCTAAAACCATGACTTCCTAAGAAAGCTACGACATCATTTTGACTGGTATTTTTTATTATATAATCAACGAGCTTTTTATCATCATCAATATAAATTACATTTGGTTGGGTTTTTCCAATGATTTCAGTTAGCTCCTCACCTTCAATAGTAGGATCTTCGTTTGGGGCTTGTTTTATTAGTGTAAGTTTTGGTATGATTACTAAATCAGCATCAATAAATTTATTATCATAACCAGCGATAGCGGCTTTTTGTCTATTGCCTGTGTTTGGCTCAAACACGGCAATTATTCTACCATCATTATATATTTTTTTGAGAGTTTGTAAAACTGAGGAAGCTTTTTGGGGAGAGTGAGCTATATCATCAATCACTACAATATCTTTATCTGTGTCTAGCTTTTTTTCCAATCTTCTTTTGACATTTTTGTAAGTGCTTAGGGCTTCTATTATTTTGTCAGTATTCAATCCAATCTGTTTGGCCATGGCAAAGGCAGCGGTCATATCGTCGGCTAAATAGTCGCCGAGTAGAGGAGAGTTTATTTGATAAATTTTATTTTCGTTTTTGATTTCAAACTTCAAGCCGTTTTTGTTGACTTCTACATTTTGGTATTGGTAATCATTGTTTTCATTTTTTCCATAAGTAATTGTTTGACATTTGGCAAAAACAATAATATTTTTGGCAACACTTTCGCTTACAACCAGTAAACCAGATTTTGGCAAATTTGTTAATAATTTTTCAAAAGCCTGAAAATAAGATTGTTCAGTCGGATAAACATCAGCATGATCCCAAACAACAGAAGTGAGTAATAAATGTGTTGGTGAGTAATGAAAGAATTTGGCACCATCGTCCCAACGAGCGCTTTTGTATTCATCTCCTTCAAGAATTGAATATTTGGAATCAGTCAATTTGGCAGCAGGCATATCGTTCAAGCTAATACCACCAAACATATAGCTTGGATCAAAATTATTTTCTTGTAAAATCCAAGCAAGTAGGGAAGTAGAAGTGGTTTTGCCATAAGTACCAGCACAGACAATAGAGTTTTCTTTGACAAAAAATTCAGCAATAGCTTCTGGATAAGATTTGTAATCAAGTTTTTTTTCTTGAACATAAATCCATTCTGGATTGTTTGATCCTGCGACATTGCCAACTATGACTAAATCTGGATCACCATCTTTGGTCATTTTGTCAACGTGCCAACCTGGATAATATTTAATACCAGCGTTTTTTAGATAAGTAGAAACTGGAGGAAAAAAGCCTTTGTCACTGCCAGTAACTTTGTAATTTTTTTTGTGGAAGGCGATAGCGAGAGCACTCATTGCTACTCCGCAAATTCCAATAAAATGTATGTGTTTTTTCATAATTAAAGCTATTCAGCAGAATCAGCAGAGACAGCAGATTCAGCTATTTTTATAAGAAACATCTTTGGCTTTTCATCCAACCATAAAGAGTTTTGGAGGTTTCTTCAATTTTGTTATAAATAAATTCGTATCTTTCTTTTGACATATATTTTAAATCTTTTGCAAGTAATAAATGATATTTTAATTCGTCTAGTGAAGCTTCTGCAATATTATAGAATCTTATACTATCTTTTAAATTTTTTCTTCTAAATCCTTCCACAATGTTTGCAGGCACAGAAGCTGAGGCACGTCTACTTTGGCTAGTTAATCCATATAGTTCTTCTTTTGGATAATCATTTGTAATTTTGTAAACGTATAAAGTTAATTCATGAGATTTTTGCCAAGCTGTTATTTCTATAAAAGATTTTATTTTTGACATAAACTTTTTAAAGTTAGCTGGTTTTGCTGTCTCTGCTGAATTTGCTGGTTACTTATCTTTTAATTTTTTTTTCAATTCGTCAATATTATCCGTCCAAGAATCACCATCAAACCATTCTAGTCCTTTGAACTGTAATTTGTATATATCTGTCGGACGTTGGGCTGAACCTAGATAAATATATTTCTTTTTATTTTCTTGTGAATAAATAATTGCTTTTAACATCATACTCATACCGAGGTTTGAATTGCTGTGTTCTAAATTGTAAAATGGATAACTATAATGAATAATCTTGTTAGTTTCATGAACAATACAATATCCAATTTCTGTTTCATTTATTTTGTAAACAAATAATTTGTTGAAGTTCTGCTCTGTCGTCAAAATTTCTTTTATTTTGTTGGCAGAAAATACTTTTTCACCAAATTTTGTTTCATAAAAATCTTTGGCTAGTTTGCCAATAGACCAATGATAATCTAACAAAGGCAAATTTTTTATTTCTAAGTTTAGATTTTCTAATTTACGCAAAATACGTCTGTTTTCTGAGGATAACTCAAATTGTGACAAATCAATTCGTAGACTTCTAGTTTGATTCATCATCCCTTTTTTCATTCTAGTAAAAACATAGCCTTTGTTATAAAGAGTATTTATGTTTTTTGAAGAGAAATCTTGTATTGTGAGTTCGTTGAATTTTAGGTAAGACATAAAACAATCCTGATTTCCGGATAATACGGATGATACGGATATAATTAAAACGTTTTTATAAGTATCCGGAAAATCCGTATTATCCGTATATCCGAATTGTTAATAAAGTGAAATCCACAAA
>JBAYUH010000039.1:0-5044 GCA_041675185.1 Candidatus Magasanikiibacteriota bacterium
GTCGCCGGTATTGCCATGGGTCTTGCTTCTGATGAACAAGGCCGCTTTAAAGTTTTGACTGACTTGCAAGATATTGAAGATGGTAAAGGCGGTATGGACTTTAAAATTGCGGGTACTGCCGATGGTATTACTGCCATTCAAATGGATACCAAAACTAATGGTCTTACTTGGGATCTTGTAGAACAGACTATCAAACAAGCTCGTGAAGCTCGCTTACAAATTCTTGGTGTCATGGCTAGTGCTATTGCCGAACCAAGAGCTGATCTTTCCCCATACGCTCCACGTATCGTAACTGTACTTATCAATCCAGAAAAAATCAAAGATCTTATTGGTCCTGGTGGAAAAAATATCAACAAGATTGTAGAAGAAACTGGTGCTAAAATTGATATTGAACAAGATGGCCGTGTGCTTATCACTTCTAGTGATGCTGAAAAAATGAAGATTGCTGTACAAAGAGTAAAAGATTGTACTCGTGAAGTAGAAGCGGGTGAAGAATTCGATGGCAAAGTTGTCCGTCTAGAAGATTTCGGAGCTTTTGTAGAACTTCTTCCTGGTAAAGATGGTCTAGTGCACGTCAGTGAAATTTCTTGGGAACGTGTCAACAAACCTAGTGATGTTTTGAAAATGGGAGATATTGTCAAAGTAAAAGTAAAAGAAATAGATAATTTAGGTAGAGTCAATCTTAGTATGAAATTATTGAAAACAAAACCAGAAGGCTATGTTGCTTATGAAGCACCTCCTCGTCAAATGGGTGGTGGACGTGGTGGAAACAATAGTCGTGGTGGTGACAGAAAACCAGGTTTCTTTAGAAAGTAGAGATTAGTAAATATTAAAATAAAAGAACGAGTGTGAAGCTCGTTCTTTTTTGTTAAATTATGATTTTATGCCCAGTTCTTTCAAATTCTCATCAAGTATTCCTAGTTTCATTAGTGCCTCTATATGTCTATTATTTACAGGATCAAATTTACCAAGATTGAAAGTGATCATACTTTTAACATCTTTGCTAATTAGATTCCAGGTCTCTATGTTACCCTCTCTATAAATAATATCTTTGGTGAAACAAGCTCCTGGTGTTTTGCAGTCTGTACCACGAAAAGTTCTAACAGTTCTATTCCATGCACTTGTCTGAGCCTGTTGTGAAGCTTCATCTGCTTTTTTACCTGAAGTTATATTTTTATAATAAAAATATTTTTCTAAAATTGTATAAACTTCCCTGAAGTCACGTGGTTTACCATCCAAACCATAAGCTAGACCAATTGCCAAATGCCCATCTAGGCCTGCAAAATCTTCTACTTTTTCATCTAGAGCTTGTTCTCTCATTGTTGCTACACCTTCCTCAGCTTTTTCATATCTGTCCAAACCTAGTCCTAATAGTAAGAGTTTACTTCTTTCCCCGTTTAATCTTCTAATAACATGTGTACCAATCTCATGAGCAATTAGAGTTTTTAGTTTTTTAAATGATACTTTTCTAGATTCTGGTATATTTATAGTTTTATTTTCTTGATCTACACTTATTCCTGTTTTACTGGATTTTGTAATTATTACATTCCAACCTTCTGCCTCTAAATTTTTTAGTACAGATGCAAACATTTGTTCTATTTCTTTTGCTGTGTATTCTTGATTTTTTTCATCTGTTATGTCCAATATATTATTCAAATCTTTTTCGGTCTGAATCTTGGCTATTTGTATGGTTTCTAATTCAGGTAGAGTATTAATACCTTGTGTTGTATCTATGTTTGTATTATTAGATAGAAGGATTTCTACTTCTTGGGTAGCTAATTTGATCGATTCATCTTCTGAAGACAAGTTTTTTTCTATATTTTTTCTTATATTATTTATAGTATAAACAAAAATATTTTTGTCTGGTATTCCGTAAACAAAAGAAGAATATCTTTTGAAAAGTCTACTATTACCTTCGTGGGTCATTTGTAGCATTCTTACTTCAACAAGTTTTTCATTTATTTTCCAAACATAAAGTTGTCTGATAGTTTCATCTTGTTCTTCTTTTAGTTTTTCTTTTAATGTTAATAATTTTTGTTCGTGGGCTTTCAATTGTTCTGGGTCTATTTTTGGATAATCTAAATTTGGATTATTTATTTCTCCATTTAGAAAAGCTTGTTTTTGTACTTCTCTATATTCTTTATTTCCATCTAAATATTCATAGGCTTGAAAAGAACCAACTTGTTCAAATTCTTTATACCATTTTTTATCAAGGGGTTCTTGTTCTGGGTGTAGTATGAATGTTTCCATATTTTTATTTAATAATATTTACATCACTTGGTAATCCTTTTTTAATAATTTCCAAATCTTGTGTAGAATAATTATTGCCAGAAATATTAAGTGTTTTAAGATTTTTCAAATTACCGAGTTCATAAGGTAAACCAGTCAATTGATTGTTGGACAAGTCCAATACTTCTAGCTTTGACAATTGTCCGACTTCAGCAGGAACACCTGTTAGTTGATTGTTACTTATATTGAGTACTTGTAGATTTTGTAAATGTCTGATTTCAGCTTGTAGAGAACTTGTAAGTTTATTGTGGGAAACATTGAGTTCTTGCAAATTTGTTTGATTGAAAATACTATCAGGAACTTTGGTTAAATTTTGGTTACTCAAATCCAAATTATTTTTTGTTGTTACTGTGGCAGAAGGTGTTGGATTATCATTAGTATTTTTATTGATGATAGGTGTTTGTACTATTGTACAGCCAGTCAAAAGTAAACTGAGAGTGATGACTGTGAAAAATTGTTTTTTCATATTTTTTATTAGTGTTTAATTATTTTCAATTCAATTTTTTTATCAACTTTCAAACTGACAGTTCCACCAATTGGGAAAGTTATCATAGGATTAGTATGTCCAAAATCCACATTGGCAATTATTGGTATATTTTTTAGTTCTTTTTTGGATTGAATAATTTGTTTTAATTTATCAATATCTGTATCTATATTTTTTTGAAATCTTCCAATCACTATTCCTTTAACTTTTTTAAATTTAGGTTGCTGAATTAATGATTGTAAATTTCTATCAAATTCGACACTAAAATAATTCTCAGCCATATTATCATCCTCAATAAAAAGAATGGAGTTGGTAATATTTGGCATGAATTCAGTACCTTGTAATAAGTTGAGCGTACACAAATTTCCTCCAAAGATTTTCCCTCTGGCTTTACCTTTGTTTAAAATTACAAAACCTTCGTTTTTTAATATTTTTCTGTTTTCTTGATCTTTATACCAAGGATCATCAGACCAAGTAGGTGATGGCTCTACTACAAATTTATTATCGCTCATGAGACATTTTTGGAAATATTCCAAATTATAATTAAATTCTTTTTGTATGGCCCAAGTAGAAAAGTGTAATCCTGAGTAGGTAATTAAATTTGTTTTAGCAGTGATGGCATTTGTCAAAGCTGTAATGTCTGAATAACCACAAAGTATTTTGGGGTTATTTTTAATTAGTTTATAATCTAGATATTGCAACAATTGATTACAGTTAAATCCACCAATGACTGTGAAAATTGCTTTGACATTTTTGTCTAAAAAAGCTTCATGAATATCATCAATTCTGGATTGTATAGATGATGAAAGAAATATATCTGATTCTTTACAATTTTTGGAGAAAGTTATTTTGAAACCTAAATTTTCTAGCTTTGTTTTGGCTAGCTTCAAATTTTCGTCAGAAAGTAGAGATAGACTCCTAGATGGTGCAATAATTCTGATCTCGTCTCCAATCTTTAATTTTTGTGGTGTTATCATAAATTTGTTTTAGTTATTACAATTTTATTATTACACACTTCATCTACTTAGACAAGCTAATTTTATTGACAAATTTTCAATATTATTGTATATTATTTCCGTTATTTACAAGCCGACGTGGTGAAACTGGTATACACGCCTGCCTTAGGAGCAGGTACCGCAAGGTGTGAGAGTTCGATTCTCTCCGTCGGCACAATTTGACAATTAACATTTTATTTTGAAAATTACCTTTAGAGGTATTTTTTAATTTCAGAAAATAAATAAATTTGATATGAAAAATATTACCAATGATTTTTTAAAATTCGCTCATACAAATTTTATTATTGATTTACATGAATTTCACAATTCGCAAGAAGCTTTGGAATTTATGGAAAAAGAGCTTTATTCTGCTTATCAAAATAGACAAGATTTTGTCAGAGTAATTCATGGTATTGGTAGTGGAATAATGAAAAATAAAGTTATAGAAGCCTTACAAAATAATCCTCTTATAAAAGAATTTTCTTTGGAGGAAAGTGGTGGAAGTACTATAATAAAGTTGTAGTTTTTGGTCAAAATTTTTATTTTGTTTAGGTATTTTTTTATTGTTTGTGATTGAGTAATTTTTGTACACATTTATCCACAGTAAGAATACTTGACATATATTTTGTTTTCAGCTAATATATCGGGGCGTGAATATTAATCCCTATTTATAGGGACCAAGTCCAACGACACACGCTCTTCAAGTTTGGACCTCTGGGTAACTATAGTACTTTATATAACAATGATGTACTCAAACAAATTCGTTACTCATGGTATCCAAGCGGTAAGATAAAAAAGATACACAATATCTTTGAACCGCTTTATTGCGGTTCTTTTTTTTCAAAATTTTCTTTTCATTTTATTTCGTGATTTTGTACATATAATTGATGTGTATAATTCATGATTAGAAATGTATAAAAATTGTAGAGAGACTGTACATTACAATTCACTCAAGTTTAAATTAAAATTTCAAAAGTAAGTCGAGAATTTATCACTTCGATAAGTGATAATAATTCACAATAATATAATTATAGAAACAAACACGATTGTATGTTTCTGTAGTGCACTTCAAGAGCGCACGGTGGATGCCTTGACACTGTCAGACGAAGAAGGACGTTGTAGGGTGCGATAAGTCTCGGTGAGGTCCCAAACAACCTTTGACCCGGGAATTTCCGAATGGGGGAACCCATTCCGATTAACATCGGAATACTGTGTGGTGAATACATAGCTACATAGAGAAGACCTGGTGAAGTGAAACATCTCAGTAACCAGAGGA
>JBAYUH010000040.1:0-4981 GCA_041675185.1 Candidatus Magasanikiibacteriota bacterium
AAAAAATAAAAAATTAAAACAAAATAAAAATATTATTGTTGAATTTGAAAAAATTATTAAGAAAAAACAGGGGATAGTTGAAATAGAAATTACTTCTGCCAGAAAATTAGATAAAAATACTTTGGAGGAAATAAAATCTGTTTTCGCCAAAAATGTCGAATCAATAGAAAAGATAGATGAAAGTCTAATTGCAGGAGTAAAAGTAAAATTAGAGGATAGAATTTTAGATGCTAGTATGAGGACACAGTTGATTAATTTGAAGAAAAGTTTAACTAATTAAAAACATTTAAATATAAAACAGAGCTGGCAGGGTCTACAGATTTCTCGCTTCGCTCGAAATTTAGAAAAAAATATATGTCTACAAACCAAGTAATCGAAGAACTAAAAAAACATATTTCTGCTTTTCAAAAGACTGTAGAAGTAGAAGAAATTGGCACTGTTATCGAAGTAGGTGATGGTATTGCTCGTATGAATGGTTTAACCAAGTGTCAATCTCAAGAAATGCTTGAATTTCCAGGTGGTGTCATGGGTGTAGCTTTGAATTTGGAAGAAGAAACTGTTGGTGCCATGATTTTAGGTGAGTACGAAAAAATCAAAGAAGGCGATACTGTCAAAAGAACTGGTAGAATTTTGTCAGTACCTGTAGGTGAACAAGTAATGGGTAGAGTATTGAATGCTTTGGGTCAACCTATTGATGGTAAAGGTGAAGTAAATACTAAAGAATTTTATCCAGTAGAAAAAGTAGCTCCCGGTGTGATGAGTCGTCAACCAGTATCTGAACCAGTACAGACTGGCATCAAAGCTATTGATGCGATGATTCCAATCGGACGTGGACAACGTGAACTTATTATTGGTGATCGTCAAACTGGTAAAACTGCTATTGCTATCGATGCTATTATCAATCAAAAAGGAAAAAACATGAAGTGTATTTATGTGGCTATTGGACAAAAAGAATCAAAAGTAGCTCGTATCGTAGCGAAGTTGGAAGAAAAAGGGGCTATGGAATATACTACTATTGTAGTAGCTGGTGCTTCTGATCCTGCTGCTATGTCTTTTATTGCTCCTTATTCTGGAGTATCAATGGCTGAATATTTTGCTGACAAAGGTGAAGACGTTTTAATAGTTTATGATGATCTTACCAAACAAGCTTGGGCTTATCGTGAGATTTCTTTACTTCTTAGACGTCCACCAGGGCGTGAGGCTTATCCTGGAGATGTATTTTATCTTCATTCTCGTCTTTTGGAACGTGCTTGCAACTTGAACAAAGAACATGGTGGTGGATCTATTACAGCTTTGCCTATTATTGAAACACAAGCTGGAGACGTCACTGCTTATATTCCTACCAATGTTATTTCAATTACTGATGGTCAGATTTTCTTGGAAACTGATTTATTTTACAAAGGTATTCGTCCAGCTCTAAATATTGGTATTTCTGTATCTCGTGTTGGTGGAGCTGCTCAAAATAAACCAATGAAAAAAGTTTCTGGTAAAATCAAATTGGCTTTGGCTCAATATCGTGAACTTGAAGCTTTTTCTCAATTTGCTAGTGATCTCGATGTAGAAACAAAAAAACAATTGGATAGAGGTGCTCGTGTGGTAGAACTTATGAAACAACCACAGTACAGTCCAATGGAAGTAGAAGACCAAGTGGCTGCTATTTTTGCAGTAGATAATGGCTACTTTGATGGTGTGGCTATTGCTGATATGACTATGACCGAAGCTAAATTTTTGGATTTTGTAAGAAGTAGTAGACAATCACTCTTGGAAAAAATTAGAAAAGGTGAATGGGATGATAGTATTATTGCAGATTTGAAAGATGCTTGTGAGGATTTTGTTAAAATGAAATAGATAATGTAAATAAAAAATATTATTTTATAAATGTGAATATATGGCAGTAAGTGGAAAAGCAATCAAAAGTAGAATAAAATCTGTTTCCAACACCAAAAAAATTACTAAGGCAATGGAAATGGTTTCAGCTGCAAAGATGCGCAAAGCAGTCTCTGCTGCTTTGGATACTAGAACTTATGCTACTATTGCTTGGGATTTGCTTATAAATTTGTCTAAAACTGAAAAATCAACAATGCCTTTGCTAGAAATAAGACAAGTGAAAAAAATGTTGGTAATTCTTATTACATCCAATCGTGGTTTGTGTGGTAGTTTCAATTCTAATATTATCAAAAAAACTGCAGCTCAACTAAAAAATCCAAAGAATATTAGTTTTCAACGTGCTCGTAATAAACATACTAAACCAAGTGAACACATAGAAGTAGATGTAATTGGTATTGGTCGTAAAGGTGCTGATTTTTGTAAAAAACACGGTTATAATCTTCTTGCTTCTTTCAATAGTATTTCTGATAAACCAAAATTAGAAGATGTGTTGGTGACTACTCAAATGGTAATTGATGATTATAAATCAAAAAAATATGACAAAGTCGTAGTGGCTTATACAGATTATCATTCAGCTGTTTCTCAAGAAGCTAAGATGAGACAGGTGTTGCCAATTTCTGAATTTGATTTGGAAAAAACTATTACTGAATTGGGAAGAGATGAAGACTTGTTGAGTAGAACTTTGAGTAAAGAATCTCAAGAAAAAATAAATGAATATTTATTTGAGCCAAGTAAAAAAGAAGTGTTAGAAACAATTTTACCTAGACTTGTAGAAATGCAAATTTATCAATCACTTTTGGAAAGTTCGGCTAGTGAACATAGTGCTCGTATGTTGGCTATGAAAAATGCAGGAGACTCAGCTAGTGATATGATAAAAGAATTGAATCTTACTTATAACAAAACTAGACAAGCAGGTATTACCCAAGAAATTGCTGAAATTGCCGGCGGTGCTGCGGCATTAGGCTAATTTATTATCAAAATCCTGTATAAACAACTACATTCGAATTATGAATCCTTACGAATGTACGAATTTGAAAATTCGCAAGAGTTCGTAATTCGAATGTAAATTAACAAATATTTTAAAACAAATCAATTAATAAACTATTTAGTATGAGTGAAAAAAATATTGGAAAAATATCACAGATCATTGGTGTGGTTGCCGATGTAAAATTTGAAGGTGAACTTCCTGCAATTTATAATGCCTTGGAAGCAAAAATGCCAAATGGTGAAAAACTTGTTTTTGAAGTACAACAACATTTGGGTTCTGGAGTAGTCCGAACTATTGCTATGAATAGTACAGATGGTCTAGAGCGTGGAGCTGAAGTAGTAGATACTGGGACTGCTATTTCTGTACCAGTTGGACCAGAAACTTTGGGTCGCATGTACAATGTGATTGGAGAAACTATTGACGGAAAAGGTGCAAGTAAAACAAAGAAAAAATATCCAATTCATCGCAAAGCTCCAAGTTTCAAAGAACAATCTACAAAATCAGAAGTTTTGGAAACGGGTATCAAAGTTATTGATCTTTTTTGTCCATTTTTGAAAGGTGGAAAAGTCGGTTTGTTTGGTGGTGCTGGTGTAGGTAAAACAGTTATTATTCAAGAACTTATTCGTAATATTGCCCAAGAACATGGTGGATTTTCTATGTTTGCTGGAGTAGGTGAGCGTACTAGAGAAGGAAATGATCTTTATAGAGAGATGGAAGAATCTGGAGTTTTAGACAAAACTGCTTTGGTTTTCGGACAAATGAACGAACCTCCTGGAGCTCGTGCTCGAGTGGCTCTTACAGCATTGTCAATGGCTGAATATTTTCGTGATGAAGAAGGAAAAGATTTGCTTTTGTTTATTGACAATATTTTTCGTTTTACACAAGCTGGTTCTGAACTTTCTGCTTTGCTTGGACGTATGCCTTCAGCTGTAGGTTATCAACCAACTTTGGCAACAGAGATGGGTGCTTTACAAGAACGTATTACTTCCACTGACAAAGGTTCTATCACTTCAGTACAAGCTGTTTATGTACCAGCTGATGATCTTACTGATCCAGCTCCAGCTACGACTTTTGCCCATCTTGATTCTACTGTTACTTTGAATCGCTCATTAGCATCACTTGGTATTTATCCTGCTGTTGATCCACTTGATTCTAGTTCTACAATTCTTGATCCAAATATTGTTGGTGAAGAACATTATCGTACAGCTCTTGAAGTACAAAGAGTATTGCAACGCTACAAAGATTTGCAAGATATTATTGCTATTCTTGGTATGGAAGAATTGTCTGATGATGACAAACTTACAGTTACTCGTGCTCGTAAATTGCAAAAATTCCTAAGTCAACCTTTTCACGTAGCTGAAGTGTTTACTGGAACTCCTGGCAAATATGTCAAACTAGCTGACACTGTCAAAGGTTTCCGTGAGATACTTGATGGTAAACATGATGATAAACCTGAACAAGCTTTCTATATGAAGGGTGGAATTGATGAAGTAAAATAAAAAAGCTTGAAAGGCCAGAAAAGCCTAAAAGGCTTGAAAGGCTAATGGTGATTTTAAATCAGTAAAGTAAATAATTGAAAAGTTTTAAAGCCTGTCTGGTATTTCAAGCTTTCTAAGCATTTTAAGCCTTTTGTATGATAAAATTCAAAATAGTTACACCAGAAAAATTGGTATATGAGAATGAAATATACCAAGTCAGTATTCCTACAACAAGTGGTGAAATTACTGTATTACCAAATCATATTCCTATGGTTTCTGTTTTGGCTGTTGGAGAATTGAAAATTGTAGATAAAGAAGGTGAACATCCTTATGCTGTGGCTGGAGGATTTTTGGAAATTCAAAATGAAAATAATATAGTTATCTTGGCTGACAAAGTAGAAAGAGCTGATGTCATTGATGTTGAACGGGCACAAGAAGCTCGTAAGAGAGCTGAGGAAGAAATGGAAAAGGCAAAAGCTGGTGAAGACATTGATTTTGCCAGACTTCAATCTTTGATTGACAAAGAAATGAATAGAATAAGAGTGGGGAATAAGTACAGAAAATTAAAGTAGACTATTTTTTTAGAAAATATAATCTGTGCATATAAATATTGACAATTATTAATTTT
>JBAYUH010000041.1:0-4613 GCA_041675185.1 Candidatus Magasanikiibacteriota bacterium
CAATTTCTAACAAAATATCCAAACGTATTTTTGGTTGTTGCCCAGGTTTGAATTTGTAAGCACCATGAGAAGTACCTACAGCAATTGCCAAAGAATCTACACCAGTTTTACCAACAAAATCTTCTACTTCTTCTGGTCTAGTATAAACATTTTTTTCAGCAGATACATAATCTTCTACTCCAGCCAATACACCAAGTTCACCTTCGACTGTAACATTGTATTTGTGTGCAAAGTTTACAACTTTTTTTGTTACCTTTACATTTTCTTCATAAGATAAATGTGAACCATCAATCATTACTGAAGAAAAACCATTTTTGATAGCTGAAACACAAATTTCATAACTGCCACCATGATCAAGATGCAAAGTTACTTCTATAGGTTTTAATTTCATTTTTTTGGCTTGACTTCTCATAGTAGCTATTGCACCTTGCACCATATGGTGGATCAAATTTTCTTCCATATATTCGTAAGCTTTACCAGAAACTTGAAGTACTACAGGATTTTGAGTTTGCAAACAAGCAGACATTATTGCTTGCAATTGTTCCATATTGTTGAAATTATAACCTGGCAAAGCATAATTCTTTTTTAGTGCTTCAGCATATATTTTTTTAGTATTTACAAATCCTAATTTTTTATAACTAAGCATAAAATTTTTAATAGTTTTTTTATAAATGTTTACTACAAATTTATTAATTGAAAATTTTTGTGAAAGATCTTTCGCTGTATTCTCAGCTCAAGATGAACATAAAAAAGTGACGCTATCTAAATAGTATCACTTTAGTTTGTTTATTTCAAGGATTACACTTCTCCATCCAAATCATCCAAAGCATTGTTCCAAATTTCTTCTAGTTCGTAACCAAGATCCAAATCATCTGCATGATCATTGAACCACTGAGAAAAAGCTACTTGCAATTCTTCAGTATCAGACGCTCCTTCAAGCGCATCTTCGAGCATGGCAAATTTTTCTTCATGAAAACGAGCTAACTCCGACTCTATTTCTTCAAAAATTTCGCGTACATTATTTAGTAACGCTACTTTAACTAATAGATAATTTTCGTCTGATGACATATTTTTTTATTATTTTTAAAATCAAGAAAGACTATAACAATATTTGAAAATATTTACAAGTTTTATTTGTGGATATATCATTCTCCGTTGACATCAACACGTTTTTTATCTATAATCAAACTAAAAATAACAGCAAAATATGTTTATAGACAATATCAATCCGATTTTACTTCACTATAATTTTATCACTATTCGTTGGTATGGATTATTTTTGACAATAGGAATTATTTTGTCTGTTTTAATCTATCACAAATTATTCAAAGAAAAAAACTACTCTACTGATCTTGTCTATGACCTCAGTATTTGGCTTGTCATTGGTGGACTCATTGGTGCTAGACTTGGACATATTTTATTTTATAATCTTGACTACTTCCTCGCCAATCCCACAGAAATAATTATGATCAATCACGGAGGACTTGCTAGTCATGGTATGACTATTGGTATTCTTATTACTATCTGGCTTTATCAAAAAATAAAAAAAATAGACATCAAAAAATATTTTGATCTGCTCGTAATTTCTATTCCTTTTTTGGCAACTTTTATTCGTTTGGGAAATTTTTTCAATTCTGAAATTGTTGGCAAACCAACAACTATGCCTTGGGGAGTATACTTCCCAAAATTTGATTCTGGGGAAATGATTCTAAGACATCCAAGCCAAATCTATGAATCACTTACAGCCTTAATAATTTTTGTAATAATCTATTTAATTTACAAAAAATACAAAAACCTACCACAATATTTCATAACAAATTTATTTTTAATATTATATTTTTCAACTAGATTTTTGCTAGAATTTTTCAAAGCACGTGATACCCTACTTACTTTTCCTATTAGTATGGGACAGCTACTTAGTATTCCGTTTATTTTGTGGTCAATTTATTGGTTTTGGTCTTCACGTAACACGAAACACATAGCACGTAACAAATAAACAAAAAAAACGATCTCAATTCTGAGTTCGTTTTTATTAAAAAAAATTTTGTAGATCCCCATTCCTCTTTCCACGTTCCACATTCCACATTACCCTTAAAGCAGATTAGTTCCAGTCATCTCAGCTGGAATATCCAACCCCATTGTTTTCAAAATTGTTGGTGCCACATCAGCCAAAATACCTACTGGAGACAAATACGGTAATTCAATATTTTTTAAATCTTTGTTGGATTGTCCATCAAAAGCATTTCCTACTACCAAAAATGGTACAGGATAATTGTTGTGTTCTTTGTCTATTTCACCAGTCAAAGGATTGATTAATTCTTCAGCATTACCATGATCAGCCATAATAAAAGCCACACCACCTTTATTGACAATACCTGTCACTACTTGCTGTAAATTCCTATCTACAGCCTCTATAGCTTGAATACAAGCTTGTAGATTACCAGTATGCCCAACCATATCAGGATTAGCATAGTTTACTACATAAAAATCATGTTTATTAGCTTTGAGAGATGACAAAATATTTTCAGTAACCAGAGAAGCTGACATTTCTGGTTTTTGATCATAAGATAACACATCTGGTGAAGGAATAAGTATTCTATCTTCTCCCACAAAAGGTTCTTCAGTCATACCATTCATAAAGAAAGTGACATGTGCATATTTTTCAGTTTCAGCAATATGCAATTGTTTAAGACTAAAATCACTTACAACTTTGGCAATTGGACTAGCAATGATTTCTGGTGGAAAAATAACTTTGGCAGGTAAACCTTTTTTATATTCAGTGAAAGTAACAACATCCAAATTTGTAAATTTGGTAGTTTCAAATTTATTGAAATCTTTTTCTACAAAAGATTGTGCTAACTGTCTAGCTCTATCAGCACGAAAATTAAAAAATATTACTACATCACCATCTTCTATCTTACCTATTGGTTTATTTTTTCTATCCACTATTACAAATGGTTCCATCTCTTCATCAAAAATATTTTTTTCATAAAATTCTGAAATGCCTACAAGTGGATCGCGATAAGTATATTCTGATTCACCCAAAACAATTGCATCATATGCTTTTTTAATTCTGTCCCAATTATTATTTCTATCCATACCAAAAAATCTACCACCCACAGAAGCTACTTCACCTACTTTTTCTTTTTTACAAACACCTAACAATTTTTCCATGAATTGTTTACCAATATCACGAGCTGTATCACGACCATCTAAAAAAGCATGAACAAAGACATCTTTCTTGAACTTCATCGATTTGGCAAAACTCAACAACGCTTCCAAATGTTCTTGTGAAGTGTGAACACCACCATTACCAATCAAACCAACAAAATGTAATTTTGCTTTAGTTTTTTTTGCACGTCCAAAAGCTTCCATCAACATAGGATCTTTGAAAAAAAGTCCAGTAGAAATAGATCTGTCAATACGTGGTAAACTCTGATAACGTAAAATACCAGAACCAATAGTAATATGCCCAACTTCTGAATTACCAACCTCACCACGTGGCAAACCTACACTCAAGCCAGAAGCATTGAGAAGCATAGAAGGATAACGAGTAAGCAAAGAATCAAAAAAAGGTGTATTAGCAATGGAAATACTATTAGAGTTACTTTTTGGAGCAATACCAAATCCGTCCAAAACAATAAGAGCAACAGGTCTTGAAGAAATAGCCATAAAAAAACTACTTAGATTTATTATTTGTAAAAATATCAGCAATCTTATTTTCTATTTCTTGTATATCTATCAAAAGAGCTGATTTGTGAATTTCATCTTTTTCCTTTTCTAATTTTACAACATGCATATTATAATCATATATAATATCTGTTACCAAAGGTAATAATTTTTTCTTTTCTTCAGGATTTTCAATACAAAATTTCTTGAAAAAAAATTCTATAGTATGTTGTCCAAATTTTATTTCCATACAAGTTAAATTAAAAATAGCTATATATATTATACCCTATTTTAATAGAAGAAGGCAACATATTTTAGCCACAAATTGATCAAACAAATTCACTACAAACAAAAAACATCCTTTTAAGATGTTTTAGACAATAAAAAAATAGGTACAAAGTCTGGGCGCTGGCCTACTCTTCCCTTGCGAGTACCATCGGCGATGACGGGCTTAGCTTCCGAGTTCGGGATGGGGTCGGGCGGACCCCCGTCTCAAAAAGCACCCAGACTTTATACCTATTTATTTCAGTATGTTTCAAATTTAAAATATTTTTTCATAGTAAGTAAGAAACACAACTATATGTTTCCGTAGTGCTCGGGTAATTAGTACACCTTGGCATTCACCTAGTGCCTATCAACGTCCTAGTCTCGGACGACCCTAATAACGAATATTAATCTTGAAAACGGCTTCGCACTTAGATGCTTTCAGCGCTTATCCGTACCGAACTTAGCTACCCAGCGATGCGTGGTGCACAACTGGTAGACCAGAGGTTTGTTCATCCCGGTCCTCTCGTACTAGGGATGAGTTTTCTCAATATTCAACGCCCACAACAGATAGGAGACCGAACTGTCTCACGACGTTCTGAACCCAGCTCGCGTACCGCTTTAATTGGCGAACAGCCAAACCCTTGGGACCTTCTCCAGCCCCAGGATGCGATGAGCCG
>JBAYUH010000042.1:0-4512 GCA_041675185.1 Candidatus Magasanikiibacteriota bacterium
GAAAGAAGAGGATTAGCCTATATGATACGTTCTGGAGCTGGACATTTTCGTGATACAGGCTATGTTTATGTAAGAGCTGGTCTTGAGGCAAAAAATATAAACAAAGCAATAGTTGTAATCAAAAAAGAAATAGAAAAAATTTGTGAAAAAGGAGTTACTAAAAAAGAATTAGAAGATGCTAAAACACATATTAGGGGATCCCAAACATTATCTTTGGAAGATTCAGCTACTCAAGCAGACCATTATGCTGAGGAGGCTTTATTTTCCAAAAAAATAGAAACTCCAGAGGAGAAGTTACAAAAGATTGAAAAAATAACCAATGAGGATATAATAAAGGTAGCTAAAGAAGTTTTTAAATGGAATCAAATGCGTATTGCTATTATTGGGAATGTGGATAAGAAGGACGTTGAGTTTTAAAATAGTCAAAAGTCTATAAAGTCCATTCCGCCCAAGGCGGACAAGAAAGTCTAAAGTCATTATTAAATAAATAATTTAAACTATATGAAGTATCTATTTGGTAATTGGAAAATGTATTTGAATTTTGAAGAGTCTGTAAAATTGGCCAATTCTTTAGTTGTAGAAAAAATAGATAATTCAGAAATTGAAGTGGTAGTTTTTCCAACAGCTTTGGCCATGCAAAAGGTTACAGAAGTTTTAGTCAAAACCAAAATCAAGACTGGTGCTCAAGATGCTGGTCATCCTTCCAAAGGTGCTTATACTGGTATGATCTCAGCTGAGGTGTACAAAGACGTTGGTTGTGTTTATGCTTTAGCTGGACATTCTGAACGTCGACACGTTTTTGGCGAGACCAATAAAGATGTACGTGCCAAGGTAGAAAGTTATTTGGAAACAGGTCTAAAACCAGTGATTTGTATTGGGGAAACACAACAAGATGTGGACAATGACAAAACTAAATATCGTCTAGCAAAACAAATTATGCGAGCATTTGATGGTTTGACTTTTGAAGAAGGGCAAGTTTTAGTAGCTTATGAACCTGTTTGGGCAATAGGTACTGGCAATGCTTGTTTACCTGTGGATGCCACTGATAGAATTGATTTTATCAAATCAGAAATCGCTAAGTATAGTAAAAATTTTGTACCAGTACTTTATGGGGGTAGTGTAGATGAAGATAATGTGTTATCATATTTTAGTCTTGATAGGGTAGATGGGGTACTCATTGGCGGTGCTTCTGCTAAGATACCTAGTTTTGCTAATATTATTAAAAGTGTTTTGAAATAGATTTATGTTTAATATTTTACCTTTTATTCTTATTGTTTTATCTCTTGTGGTAATAATTTTTGTGATTGTGCGAAAATATCCTCAACTACTGTTGTTGGATGTAGACACTTTGCCAGAAATGAAAATTGCTAGGAATAAAAATAAGCTTATAATGCGTAAATCAGAACAAAGAGAAAAGCAATATTACGCTAATTTCAAAAATAGACTCACTCCTTTTGTAAAGTTATTGAAAAAAATTCAATTAGCTTTTCGTATTTTAGTGGGTAAAATAGAAAAGAAAGTTGGTGAAAATGATAGAATTGCCAATGGTCCAAGTATACTTAAACAAGAAAAGAAGGAACAATTTTTGACATCAAAAGATTTGGTAAAAGAAGCTCAAATAGATTTGTTACAGGAAGATTATCCTACTGCTGAAAAGAAGTTTTTAGCTTCGTTAAAGTATGATCCAAAAAACAAAGAAGCTTACCATGGTTTGGCTGCTGTCTATTATGCTCAAAATCAAGTAACTGAAGCAAAAGAAACTTATAATTTTCTTTTACAACTTGATCCAAATGATGAAAATACCAATGTAAAACTTGGTGAGATATATGAAGAAGAAGGTGATAAAGAAAAAGCTGTAGAGTATTATCAACAAGCTGTACTTACGAATCCAGACAATCCTGAAAGATTTTTGAAAATTTATGAATTACTTTTTTATTTGAAGCATTATGAAACAGCTTTGGAAGCTATAAAACAGGCTTTAGAAATTGCACCGCAGAATCCACACTATGTTGACAATTTTATAGAAACTAGTATAATACTCAAGCATAAAGATTTGGCTGAAGAAGGTTACAAACAATTACGTATGATAAATCCTGACAACCAAAAGTTAGAAGTGTTTAAACAAAGGATTGACGAAATAAAAGAGTAGTGTTATAATGTTGTGGCATAAAATTTAAAAATAAAGTAAAAATGTCAAATCAAATTCAAAATATAAATATCAAAAATTTGTAATTTGGGTTTTGAAATTTGTAATTTCTATCGTGCCATCTTAGCTCAGCTGGTAGAGCTACGGTTTTGTAAACCGTCGGTCCGGGGTTCGAATCCCCGAGATGGCTCAAAGTCAACATCAAAAGTTGACTTTCTTTTTAGAAAATAATAAAGGGCAGATACCCGAGTGGTCAAAGGGGACAGACTGTAAATCTGTTGGCTTATGTCTTCGAAGGTTTGAATCCTTCTCTGCCCACATATAGAATTTCTAAATTAAAAATTAAAAACAGTCTTATTAAGACTGTTTTTTGATAATTACTTTCTTTTATAATTTTTTAAGGTCTTCAATTATTTCATCCACATGTGTGGCAGGATTGACTTTCTCATAATGTTTAATTATTTTACCATCTTTACCAATAAGAAAAGAATCACGTTGGATACCCATATATTTTTTACCAAACATAGATTTTTGTTTCCAGACGCCATATTTTTCAACGACGTCTTTTTTTTCATCAGAAAGAAGAGGGAAATTTAGACCATGTTTTTCATTAAATTTTTTGTGTGATTCTATACTATCAACACTTATTCCCAAGACTTGTACGCCAAATTTTTTGAGTTCATTGTTTCTATCACGGAAACACTTGGCTTCTATAGTACAGCCTGGGGTCATATCTTTTGGATAAAAGTATAGAAGTACTAATTTACCAGCATAGTCGGCCAGATTGTGTTTTTTGCCATCTTGATCTAGTAAATCAAAAGTTGGAGCTTTTGTCATAGTTAATTGGTTAATTTGTTAATTTATTTTTGTAAATAGTAAACAGTAAATAGAATTTTTAAAATAAAACTATTTACTCTAATTATACCAAGATAGTATACATTTGCAAAGAGTAAATAATTTAGGTAGAATAATAGTGTCATTCTGTCCGTCAGTTGACGGATCAGAATCTTTTTCAAGTAGAATGTATTTGTATAAAGGTATGTACAAAAGTAAATATTTTCATTTTTGTTATTTTGTTAATTAAATTAATTTAATCTCAGGAAAGATCCTCACGCCGTGCTTCGCCGGCTCAGGATGAATTTGACTTTATGCCCGAATTACCAGAAGTAGAAACCATAAGACAAGATTTGCGTCACAAAATTGTTGGTAAAAAAATTCAAAATTTGATACTTAGTAAAAAAGCCAAGTTAAATAAAAGTGCAATTTTTTTTGTAGATTTTTTTGTTGGTAACCATTTTGTGGAAATAGATAGAATTGGAAAGTTGATTATTTTCATTTTACCAGATGAAGAAAATATTTTGCTTATACATCTCAAGATGACCGGTCAGCTTATTTATAAGAAAGATAACAAAGTAATTCCTGGTGGACATAATGATGTTTCTACTGTGGACGTGCCAAATAAACATACTCATGTACAGTTTCATTTTGATGATGGTTCAAAAGTATTTTTCAATGATATTCGTCGTTTTGGTTATCTTAGTATTGAACCAATAAAAAAACTGGAAAATATAAAAAGTAAATATGGTATAGAGCCACTTACTTCCAATTTTACTTGGAATAATTTTGCCAAGATTTTCAAAAATAAAAATACTATTTTGAAAGCATTGTTACTCAATCAACAGATAATTTCTGGGCTTGGTAATATCTATGTCGATGAAATTTGTTTTGATGCAGAGGTGAGACCTGATAGAAAAGTAAATACTTTGACTGTGTCTGAATTGAAAAAACTTTTTACTTCTACTAAAAAAATTATCAAAAAAGCCATAGAAAATAGGGGAACAACCTTTAATAATTATGTGGATGGAGATGGTAATAAAGGTAATTTTGTGAAGTATCTCAAAGTTTATGGACGAGGTGGAGAAGAATGTAAGAAATGTAAAACTGTTTTACAAAAGATTAAAGTTGCAGGTAGAGGGACGGTTTTTTGTGATAAATGTCAAAAATAACGCAAGTTAGCTTATTTTATTGACAAAATATTTTTATTGTGCTATTATTTGGCACGTATAAGTCCTCACTTTTGAGGTTTTTTTAATTAAGATTTTTTATGGAAATTCGTAATATTGCGATTATCGCTCACGTTGACCACGGCAAGACTACTTTGACTGATGCTTTGTTGCGTCAAACTGGTATGGTAGATGAAGCTAGTACTGGCAAAAGTATGGATAGTAACATTTTAGAATTGGAACGTGGTATTACTATTTACTCCAAAAATACTTCACTTTTTTATAAAGATACAAAAATAAATATCGTAGATACTCCAGGCCATGCTGACTTTGGTTCAGAAGTAGAGCGTGTTTTGCGTTCTA
>JBAYUH010000043.1:0-3463 GCA_041675185.1 Candidatus Magasanikiibacteriota bacterium
AGTGCATATTGAATTGAAAACAAAGTCAAAGATGTTTTGTTCTTGTGCTAATAATCCTAATATTGATACTCCAAACAAAAATATTTGTGAAATTTGTCTTGCTCATCCTGGTACTTTGCCAGTACCAAATCAAAAAGCTATTGAGTGGACAGTCTTGGTTGGAAAAGCGCTAAATTGTCATATTTTGGAATTTTCCAAATTTGATCGTAAACATTATTTTTATCCTGATTTGCCAAAAGGTTACCAGATTTCTCAGTATGAAGAGCCTATTGCTGAACATGGTTTTATTGAGCTTGGTTTTATTGATGAAAATCCAATTCGTAATACTGCCAAAATCGGTATTACACGTGCACATTTGGAAGAAGATACAGCCAAACTGAATCATGGTGCAGGAGGTAGTACTTTGGTAGATTTCAATCGTGCTGGGGTACCATTGGTAGAAATAGTGACTGATCCAGATTTCAAATCAGCTCTTGAGGCCAAAGCTTATTGTCAAGAATTACAAAATATTGTTCGTTATTTAGGCGTGAGTGATGCTGATATGGAAAAAGGTCAGATGCGTTGTGAAGCCAATATTTCTGTTCAAGAACTTGGTAGTTTTGAAATTGTTGATGGTGTGGTGAAACCTTTGAACGGGACAAAATTAAATAATAAAGTAGAATTGAAAAACCTTAATTCGTTTAAAGCTGTTGAACGTGGTATTGATTTTGAAATCAAAAGACAAGCAGCTATGATTGAGAAAGGCGAAACTTGGGTACAACAAACTCGTGGTTGGGATGACAACAAACAAGAAACAGTCATGCAACGTACCAAGGAAAATGCAGCTGACTATCGTTACTTTCCAGACCCAGACATTCCACCTTTTCATCCTTTGCAAATTGCTGGTAATATTTCTTTGCCAGAATTACCAGCCCAAAAAAGACTGCGTTTTCACGAGGAATATTTTTTGTCACTTTCTGATGCCAAAATTTTGGGCGATAATAAAGAATTAGCCAATTTTACTGATGAAGTGATGAGTGAACTTAATGAATGGTTAGATTCTATACCTGAATCAGAAGATAAAGCAGAGAGTGTCCCACAAAAAGTTAGTCGTCTGGCTGGTGGCTGGATAACAAGTAAACTTTTGGGAATTTTCAAAGAAAAAAATATGTCTATTGTGGATATAAAATTTTCTCCTGAAAACTTTGCTGAATTGATTGCACTTATTTATAATAATAAAGTCAATGCAACTAATGCCTACAAAATTCTTCTTATTATGGTTGGTATTGATGTAGACAAAGACCCAACACATATTTTGGAAGAAAAAGGTTGGGGACAGGTCTCTGATAGTGGACAGATCGAAACTTTGGTAGAAGATGTTATCAATAATTATCCAGATCAAGTGGCTCAGTTTAGGGCTGGTAAAGAAACAGTTATTAGATTTTTGATAGGTATGGTAATGAAAGCTAGTGAAGGAAGTGCTGACCCAAAAATAGTTGAAGAGGTTTTACTTAAAAAATTAATTTGATTTTAGAATAGATATATTTTGTAACAAAGTAACACGTATCACGTATCACATATCACGTACCATGTAGCTATTTTTTTATGTGGTACGAGGTAAGTGTTACATAATGAAAATATCCACAGTTTTTCTAAAAATAGCTAATCACAAACAAAAAACATTCCCTTGTCAGTCTAAAAATTACGTGCTACAATAAAATAGCTATGAGACTAATTTTTTCAAAATTAAAAGAATTTAAAGAAACCCTTATTTAACATACAAGCCACCATATCTGGTGGTTTTTTTATGAAAAAAATATTTTTAACTAAAAATAATATGAACATACCTTTGGCACTTACTTATGATGATGTCTTGATTGTCCCTTGTCGATCGACATTTTCTTCACGCGATGAAGCTAATACTAAAACTAGACTTTCTAGAAACGTCAATTTGAATATACCTATAATTTCTGCCAATATGGATTCTGTTACTGGATCTGATATGGCTATCGCTATAGCTAGACTTGGTGGAATTGGAATTTTGCATCGATTCAATAGTATTGAAGAAAATGTGGAAGAAGTGAAGAGGGTAAAACGTGCTCAAAATTTGATTGTTAGTGATCCTTATACAATTGATCCAGACAAGACTGTAGCCGAAGCAAAAGAATTTGCTAGCAAGACTGGTGTTTCTGGTCTACTAGTATCCAATGGTGACAAAAAACTTCGTGGAATATTGTCTCGTCGTGATTTTCTTTTTGCTAGTGACCTAGAACAAAAAGTGGAAAATATTATGACTACACGTGAAAAATTGGTAGTTGGTAATGCTTTTACAACTTTTGAAGAAGCCAAAAAAATATTTGAACAACATAAAGTAGAAAAATTACCATTGGTAGATGAGGAAAATCATATTGTTGGTTTGATTACTAGTGATGATTTGAAACATTTGATAGATTATCCTTTGTCAAATAGAGACAAAGAAGGTCGTTTAATTGTTGGTGCTTGTGTTGGAGTGCATGGAGATTATTTGGAAAGAGCTCAAGAGTTAGTGAAAGCTGGAGTCGATGTTTTGGTAATTGATATTGCTCATGGCCATTCTGATCTTATGTTTAGTGCAATTGTAAAATTACGCGAAGTCGTGCCAGAGGTAGATCTAATTGCTGGAAATATTGCTACAGCTCGTGCTGCACAAGAACTTTGTGAAGCAGGTGTAGATGCTGTCAAAGTTGGTGTTGGGCCAGGATCTATTTGTATCACTAGAATTGTGACTGGTTGTGGCATGCCACAGTTGACTGCGGTTATGGAAGTCGCTGGTGTTGCTAAAAAATATAATATACCAGTCATTGCTGATGGTGGTATCAAAAAATCTGGAGATATTGTCAAAGCTATTGGTGCTGGAGCTGACACAGTCATGCTTGGTAGTATGCTTGCTGGTACTGAAGAAAGTCCTGGAGTAGTCATGAACAAAGGCGATAAAAAATTCAAAATTTCACGAGGTAGTGCTAGTTTTACACAAGCCAATGATCGTAGAAAAATAAATCAAGAAAAAAAGAAAAATATGAGTGATGTAGTTCCAGAAGGTGTAGAATCTATTGTTCCTTTCAAAGGCGATGTGGGTAGTATTATCAATCAAATGGTTGGTGGACTCAAGTCTGGGATGAGTTATACCAATTCACACACTATTGCTGGATTACAAGAAAATGTGGAGTTTGTTCGTATTAGTAATGCTGGTTTGGTAGAAAGTGGTGTACATGATGTGACAGCGATAACTTAATATTGATTTCGCAGATTATTTTGGATTACACTGATTAAAAAATAAACTAAAATTTAATTTTCATTGATTTCACTAGTTATTTTGTTTGGCATGGATAAATATTTTGTATCTGTGCAGTCCAAAATAATCTGTGTAATCAGTGTCTAACTAATAAATATGCAAAAACAAATCACTGTGATAGTCGGTGCACAATGGGGGGATGAGGGGAAAGGA
>JBAYUH010000044.1:0-3458 GCA_041675185.1 Candidatus Magasanikiibacteriota bacterium
AAGACATTCTTCAATTGAACCGTCATCCTTATTAAATTTGTAATAGGCTTTTTTCTCAGCGTAATCAGCCCTTGGTGAAACATAACTTATAATATTTCCACCACCCGACAAACAATCACCAGATGGTTCTTCATCAAAACCACATTTATAATCTGTTCCCATTCTCATATCTCTAGAAATACCTTCTAGAGCGAAATTGACATTGTTTATCGCAGTTTTGATCGCTCTGGCTTTATTATTCGCATCAATCACGTTTAATAAAGCACTCATCGCCGCGACCATCACAATCGAAAAGACAGCGATCGCTACCATCATTTCCACCAAGGTAAAACCGGTATTTGTCTTACTTGTTTTTGAAGAATTATTTTTTAAATTTAAATATGACATAAATTAATTTATAATTTCAATCAAACCATTACTTCGAATGATTACTTTTCGACTACTATCTCCTTCCACTCCACTCAAAATAATAGTAGCAACTTTTTCTACACCACTTTCAGATTCTGAATTATCAAAACTAATTCGAGCATCGGGGTTTGGTCGAGTAAAAACAATATCTAATACAGTTCTATTTTTACTACCGTCACTACAGTTAGATTCGCCACTCTCTACTTCTTCAGCACAAATAGCTGAAATATAATTTCCTCTCTTAATACTATATCTAGTAACACAACCTTTGTCAGCCTGACACAAAGAAGAATCGGCAATATCATCATCTACTTCAGTAAGATAAAGACCATCACCGGGGTCATTAGCCGACCCATAATCAAGCTCGGTAAAAAGAATAAAAGATTTATTATTAGATTCAGTCTCAAAATGAACACCGTATGGTAAAAACTTTTTATCCACACCATCTTGTCGGTTAAATTCCTTGACATTAACACCATAAGTCTGAGCTTGTCGGATAGTCAAAGCGGTATCATAAGCCAGATTGGTCAATAAAATAGTACTATTAAACTTGGTCTGATTAAAAAGAACAATACCTGTCAAAAGAACAAAAATAGAAATAGTGACCAGTAGCTCAACCAAAGTAAAACCGGCGGTAAATTTTGTTTTAGCAAAAGACATACTTAATATTATAGCATAAACCAAAAACTAGGGTACAAAAATCCTAGATGTAAAATATCAATTTGAAAAAAGAAAACCAATAAAAAACCGAGGATGAGAAAGGGAGCAAAAGGTACTTCACTTTTACCATCGATTTTCAAACCGTGCCATTTAAATTTAGATAAAATTAACAAAATCAAACCATAAACTGCTCCGGTCCAAAAAGCTAAAATAATAGCTGAAAGCCCCAGAATCGGACCTAGGAACCAACCGATACCCAAAACCAATTTAGGATCACCGAGACCCATCCACTTCCCCTTTGAAAAAAACCAAATTAAAAATAGAGGTAGAGCGAGAATCGGACCAGCGACTAAATACCAAATTAAATGAAGTTTCGTCTCGGTCACAGTAGAGTTTATCAAGAAAAAATCAGCTACGATTTTTAATAACGCTAAAATACTAAAAGTTATAACTAAACCATCGGGAATTATTTTATGTTTGAAATCATACACCGTAATAGCCACCAAAACAGCAATGATAAAAAGAGAAAGAAATATATACCAAGGGTTGAACAAGAGACCAAAAAGACCGGCATATTTTACAAACACCGCCACAAAAAGTAAGCCCGTAAGACACTCTACCACTGGATACTGCCAAGAGATTTTACTCTGACAACCCCGACATCTACCTTTCTGGAAAAGAAAACTAAAAACCGGTATTAATTCTAATGGTCCTAATTTTTTACCACAAGAGAAACAGAAAGACCGGCCTTTCATAGCCGAGACACCAGTGTTATAACGCAAGACCAAAACATTTAAAAAACTACCAATAATAGTTCCAAAAATAAATACCAAAATATAAAAAATTATTTGTGTAGTCATATTATTTAGGGACGGACATCATACATAAAACGATTATTGTCAGGGTCATAAATACCATTAATACCTGTTCCTTCATAATCACCACAATATAAATAACCGTCATCAACTTTGTTATCTTCATCACCATCAACAGAAGTAAAATTATCAGTCGTATCTATCTGAGCACTTGGTAACTCAAGCTCTACTCCTAGATGATAATAAGTACATTTTGGATCTTGTGTAACTGTCGATAAAGTCAAAGGAACATACTGATATTCATCTTCATTTGGAGACTCTAAAGAATCAGCTGTTAAAAATTTAGGGAAAAAAGTACTATCATCAAGAGCATTAGGATAAGTTCCGTTTTGACTATAATATAAAGATAAAGCCAATTGAATAGTAGCAATATCTGATACTTTTTCCGCATCACGATTTTTAGCTCTAATTTCGCTTATCGCGGGAAAAATGATCACCGTCAAAATACCGATAATACCAATCACCACCAAAACTTCGACAATAGTAAAACCAAATCTATTTTTTCTATCTATTTTCACCTTATTATTATATCACCCACTCATCAAAAACCCAAACAAAAACAGCCCACAATTTGTAGGCTGTTTTTTAAAATAAATCTAAATATTATTCATTAATTACAAACACCGGTTGTTGCTACTTTTCCAGCAATAGAAGCACCGGTTGAATCAACACACCAAGTACTTGCAGTACCAGATTTAGTAACAGCTGACATAGCCCAACCACTTGCTTTTGAACCATTTGTTCCACTAAGACCACAAATAGGTGCAGCGCCAGCAGAAGAAGTAACTGAAGCAATCGCATTTACCATAGTAGGATCGGTAAAAACCGAATTAGCGGTACTACATGATGCAACCGGTAAAGTTGCTATAATAACCGAACTATAACCACTATTAGTGTCATAGTACATTTCAGCTTGAGCACGCATATTTGCTAAACCAGATTTTGTTGCAGCATCAGCTCCTTTTGCTCTCGCTGTATTCAACGAAGCCAAAACAACTGCTGACAAGATACCAATAATTGCGATAACGACCAAAAGCTCGATAAGTGTAAAACCTTTATTTTTGTTTCTTAACATTTTTTTTACTTGCCTGACCAAAATTATATTTGATTTAGGCTAAATTTTATTAAAACCTTATAAATTTCCAGAGATTTTGACTATTTTTCTCACCTTACGTATTAGTGACAAAAACAGATCGACTAAAAATCTTGGAAGCTAAATTAAAATGATTAGCTATACTAGATATTATAGCATACTTATTTTTTACAACAAATAAAAAGTAAAGAGGATGTGGAAAACTTTACCCCGTCAAATACCGTATGCGGTAATTTTGTAAACAAAATTATTTGACTGGGTGTTACCCCGTCAAATAAGATTTGAGCTTATTCTTTATATACATCTTGCCATAATAACACTTAAGATACTTTTCCCTATGAAAGGCATCATGTTCATTTTTACACGCCTCATAATATACAAGTTCTAACGGTAGTCTGTTTTGAGTTGATTTAACCTTTCCA
>JBAYUH010000045.1:0-3048 GCA_041675185.1 Candidatus Magasanikiibacteriota bacterium
ATCGTAATATCACTTCTTCTTTTGGGATGGTTTAAATATTTACCGCTTCCAATTGTCGCGTCTATTCTGGTGTATGTTGCGATTCGTATGGTTGAACGTGAGCATTTTATTCATTTTTTGAAACATGATAAAAAAGCATTTGCTCTTTCGCTGGTAGTAGCCATAATTACTATTGTGGAAGACCCAATTATTGGTATCATGGTAGGTTCTATTATTGCTCTTTTACTTTTTGTTTCACAACTTGCAAAAGGTCAGTCTGAAATTACTTTTAATAAAAATAAAAAAGTGGTACAAAGAATAAGTGGTGAGTCAATTATGAATGGAAAAAAGTTTGAGTCTGATGTTGCTGTATATCGCTTTGCTGGTCAACTGTCGTATATCAATGCATCTTCTCATGCTGAAACATTGGAAAAATTAACGGGTGCACAAACGCTGGTCTTAAGTTTTCGAAATCTTTTCTTTGCGGATGTTGATGGTGTGGAAGTTCTTGGTGAAATTGTTGAGTCTTTGGAACGAAAAAATCAAAATTTATATATTACAGGTGTTCCGAGTTTGCTCAAATCGCATATTCGTCATACGGCTTGGTATAAAAAACTTGAAAAAAATGGAAAAATATTTGAGAGTACAACAGACGCCTTACAAACGCTTGGATTTAATCTACTCAAAATTTAAATTTTTTTGAAATAAAGTTATCCACATTGCAGAGACCAAAAGTTTTTCGTATACTAGAAGTATATTTTTAATACTTTTGTATGGGCTGTGAATGTGATATCAACCCTTGTGTTACTTGTGGGGTTTGTAAAGAATGTGGTTGCTCCTGTGAGGAGTAGCTTCTTGTATGAAAAAATTGCATCGTTTTATTGGAGATTTTGACCTCACGCAAACATATATTCGAGTGAGTGATCCAGAAATTTATTTTCAAATGACACATGTTTTGAAGTTCAAGACAGGTGAAGTTTTTGTTTTATCCAATGGAACAAAAGACGAAGTAGTAGTAGTTTTGGATGATATACAAAAAGATCATGTAACAGTTCGCAAACAAGAAGTACATGAAAATACCAGTGAACCAGAACGACATATTACTTTGTATGCCAGTATTATTAAGGCGGATCACTTTGAACTTTTGGCACAAAAGTGTACAGAAGTAGGTTTATTTCAGATTGTACCTGTGATTTCGCATCGTACTGTCAAGTTGGGGCTTCGTGAAACTCGAATTTTTAAGATTATGCAAGAGGCCGCAGAACAATCTGGTCGTGCTCGGGTTCCGAATCTTTTGGAAATTATGCGTTTTGAAGAGGCGCTTGAACATGCCCAAGAAAACGAAAAGAACTTCTTTTTGGATATTGGAGTTTCGCCACATTTGCAAAGTTTTCAAAATGCATCATTTCAAAGTGCTGGAATTTTTATTGGTCCCGAAGGGGGATTTGAATCTCGTGAACAAAAACAAGCTCTTGAAGCGGGTTGTATTTTGACCAATCTTGGTCCACTCATATTGCGTGCCGAGACGGCGGCGATTATTTCCAGTTATATTCTTTCGACAAAACTTTGAGAATAATTGTTCTTGTGTTATAATAGATTTTCTATCTATTTTTTTGTATTTACAAAACTATGCCAGCTGACAAATTTACTGCTGTTTGGATTTCTCATACTTCCATTGGGGATTTTTTGCGCTGTCCACGAGCATATTATTTGAAACATATTTATAAAGATCCAAAGACCAATCACAAGGTCAAACTTATGGGACCAGCCTTGGCACTGGGCCAAAGTGTGCACGAAGTTTTGGAGGCATTGTCCAATATCCCAGCATCGTCTCGCTTCAAAGAACCTCTCATGGACCAATTTGATCGTGCCTGGAAAAAAGTAAGTGGCAAACTCGGTGGTTTTCGCGACGAAGCAAGTGAATATGCTTACAAAAAACGTGGTCAGGAAATGCTCAAGCGTGTGTGGAATAATCCAGGTCCTATTGCTGGTCTTGCAGTGAAGATTCAAAAAGATTTGCCCTATTATTGGCTTTCCGAAGAAGATAATATTATTTTGTGTGGAAAAATTGACTGGCTTGAATATTTGCCAGATACCGATAGTGTTCATATTATTGATTTCAAAACAGGAAAAAATGAAGAAGAAGGGGACTCACTTCAGCTGCCTATTTATCATCTTTTGGTACACAACTGTCAAAAAAGAACCGTTACAAAGGCAAGTTATTGGTACCTTGAAAAAAATGATACCCTGACAGAAAAAGTATTGCCATCTCTTGAAGAAGCCTACAAACGGGTTTTGGATGTGGGGCGTCAAATGAAATTGGCTCGACAGCTCAAGCGTTTCAAATGTCCTCACGAAGGCTGTAGTACTTGTCGGCCTATGGAGGCTATTTTGGAGGGAAAAGCCGAGTTTGTGGTGACTGACGACTATAACTATGATGTGTATATCTTGCCCGAGGCTACAGAAGATGATAAGGCGAGTATATTGCTTTAGTTAGCCAAGATTTGTATTTTTACAAAAAACTATATTGACAATTTTGTGTAAAAAAGATATACTGTATATTCTAGTTTCTTTTATGGACCAAAAGTCAGAAGACGACCCTCAGACTACAAATTCAAATATTTATAAAAACAATACCCTTTTTCAAAAGGCCTATTTTAAAGAATAGTCCTTTTTTTGTATCATATTATATGAAAAAAAATGTCATCGACAAAACGATTTTATTGGTTCACTCAGGAAGTGAAAGTAAATATTTTATTGCTCATATTCTCAAAAAAATGGGTTTGCGGGTTATTTGTCTTAATCGTGAAAAAGTAGAGGCTCTTGAAAATTCTGTGGATCATTGGATTTTATCCGAACTCAATGACCACAAAGAATCTATTGAAGCGGTAAAAGAATTTTTGAAGGAAAACAAAAAAATCAAAATAGATGGTGTGATCACATTTTGGGATGAATGTGTGCTTTTGACATCAAAATTGGTGGATACTTTTAATCTTATTGGTATTCCATATCATATTGCCGAAAAAGCGAAAAATAAATATTTCTTTCGTGAGTTTTGTAATGCCAATA
>JBAYUH010000046.1:0-2910 GCA_041675185.1 Candidatus Magasanikiibacteriota bacterium
AAAGTATTTTTATCTAATTTTCTGGCAGAAGTAATTTCTATTTCAACTATCCCCTGTTTTTTCTTAATAATTTTTTCAAATTCAACAATAATATTTTTATTTTGTTTTAATTTTTTATTTTTTGCCAAAAATTTTACAAAAAATTCTAGAATCTTGCTAAGATCTTTTTTTGCCACATCATATGTCAATTCATACAAGGCTTCTGCAAATTGTCTATTAGAAATTTTCATATTTTTTGCCATTCTGAGCGAAGCAAAGAATCTTTCCTAGCAACGACTCACTCTAAATGAATAAACTATCAAATGAACCCAAAAGATGTACTAATTATTTTTTACGATTTATTTTTTTAAACTCCCAAGACTATCTTCAATTATTTTTTTATCAATTTTTCCATCCATTTTTTCATTTAAGATTTTTTCTAACGCAGTTACAATAAGAGTAGCTGATTCTTGTCTAATCTCTTCCATCATTTGTACTTTTTCTGTTTGAATACTTTTTTTAGCCTGAGCCACAATAATTTCAACTTCAGTCTTAGCTTTGACTTTCATATCTTCACCAAGTTGTTTAGCCTCACTATGAGCTTTTTCAATTAATTTATTAGCCTCAACTTTGGCTTCTTTCAATTTGCCTTGATATTCTTTTTCACTAAGAGCCAAATTAGTCTCAATTTCTTTAGCATTATCAATACTGTCATCAATCATTTTTTTACGTTCTTCCAATTTCTTAGTAAGAGGTTTCAAAATCAAAAACCAAAGAATAACCGCAACAAGTGTAAAATTGAAAAGTTGAAATACAAAAAGCTGAGTATTCAAACCCAAAGATGCTGGTAAACTTTGTTCACTAGCAACACTTTCAGTATTTGTATTTAAGGCTACTTCACTCATAATAATATTAAACAATTAAGTAATAAGAGGTGGGATATGAAAGGTACAAAATTACAAAAATTTTTAGTAGTGTTCGTATTTTCGTAAATTTCGTATTTCGTATCCACTAGAATTAATCTAGTTATTTTATATGTACTATTACTTCAAATAAACTCCTAAAACCAAACCTGCCAAACAGATTTGGTAAATAGCAATCTATTTTAGAGTAAAAGCTACAACAAGAGCGTAAATAGCGATAGCTTCGGCAAAAGCTGCGCCCAAAAGCATAGGCACAAATATTTTTCCAGCAGCTTCTGGATTACGTCCAATAGCTTCCATAGCTTTGGCAACAAGGCGACCAATACCCAAAGCTGGTGCAATAGTACCCATACCCATGACAAGAGCCTTGGCTAGGACTACTACAGATGCATGATCTAATCCTGTAAACATAAAATTTCCTGTTAGAGACTATTTTGACGACTGGGGTTGATTTTTAAAGTCGTAAAACAAGTATCTTTTAGTGAATTAAATAGTCCAATTATTTAGACTAAATCATAGTCAAATTTTGACTACAATCTAGCACAAACAATTAATGACTTTCTTCTTCCTCACCATGTGGTGCAGAAGTGGCTACTGTCAAATATACTAGAGTAAGCATCGAAAATACAGCCGCCTGTATCACACCGACTAATAATTCCAACAACATAAATGGTGTAGGTACAATAGCCACAACTAGGGCAGAAATAACAGAAATAAGAACTTCCCCAGCAAAAATATTGCCAAAAAGACGAAGAGAAAGCGAAATAACTTTAGCAACTTCAGAAACTATTTCGATAAGACCAACACCAAATTCAATAATAGCTGTCATTACTGCTACAGGACCTTTTTTGAAACTTTTAAAAACATTTTTGATTTGCACGAATTTTCCTAAGTGTGTAAAAATACCAATAGTAGCAAAAGCATAAAGATGAGAACCAATGACTGAAACAAGAGCCATAGCCAAAGTAAGGTTCAAATCTGTATTAGCTGGGCGAAGCAACATATTTTCACCAACATGAATACTACCAGTACCTGGTAAAAGACCAAGCCAATTTGATAACAAAATAAAAAAGAAAATCGCACCGACAATAGGCAAAAATCTAATAGTCTTTTTACGATCTCCAGTAACTTGATCAAAATAACCCAAAATTAATTCCAAAAAAAATTCACTAGCATTTTGTAATTTGCCAGGTTTAAGTTTGGTATTTTTTTTGATAAAAATTCCTAAAATCAAAAAAATGACAATAGCAATCCAAACATTGATCACAGTATTAGTAACAGCAAGATTACCAATATGAAAAATTGTTTCTGGCGCAAGTGTAGGAATGTGAATTTCTCCGGACATAAAGATTATTTGTTTTGAAAATTCTTTGTAATTTTTTGTATTATTTTCCCGAAACGAGCCAACTGTCTACGGACTACAGACTACTTTTTTTCTCTGTTGTCTGTTGACTGTTGTCTGTCGTCAAGTTTTTTATACTCTTCTCCATATTGTTTGGCTTTTTTGTAAATCATTTTACCTGACAAAAAAGCTGCTAAAACAAAAGCTGAGATAGTAAACCAAGGAGCGTGTCCGTATTTACCTTCAAGCCACTGACCAATAAATACAAAAACTATAATTGGTACAGCTATTATTGCTCCAAAATCACCAACAATTCTCAATCCCAACATTGTATACCTTCTATCAGAATTATTTTTTGGCAAAAGAGACATAAAGTTATAAAGAGTAATAATTTGAAAAACGGTGATATTATACAAGTTTGACCACAATTAGTCAATTATTTGATAATATTTATTGTGTATAATTTTTCTAAACAAAATATGCCCAGAAACTAACACGCAAAAAGTGTATCACAAAAAATCCCTTTGTCAACCATAGCACCCTTGACAAAAGGTTTAATGTCTGATGAAAAATATACTTGTATATTATGCAATTTTAAGATGCGTAGAGCTAAGTAAACAGTAATTAGACAATAGTACATAGGTTCCTTTAATAAATTCTATTTAC
>JBAYUH010000047.1:0-2908 GCA_041675185.1 Candidatus Magasanikiibacteriota bacterium
AATACTATGCAGATCATCAATATCCAAAAGAAAAAAGTTATTTTGTGGAAAAATGAAAAAACGTTTATAGGATAAAATACCATTTACGGTATCGCGGATGTCCCCTTCTTCTATGCGTTGGAGTCCTTGAATTTGAATAGAATGAATTTGAAAAAAAGGATGCAAAAAAAGGAGGCCTAAACTTCCTAAGAAAGTAGCACATATGATAGTAATTTTGGCATAGCTTTTCCAAGATTTTTTGTTCGGTACAATCGGGTTTTTTATATGTTCACCATAGCGATATCCTGGTGGGATATGTCCACTTTCTTTATTTTTTTTATGAAAAAAATCTCTCATAATTAAAATCCACGTTTTCTTTTACGAAATTGTTCAATAATCCAATTGAAATAATATTTTTTACTTACCACAAAATCTTGGCAGTGAAGAATATTCCTTATCTCGCCTCCAAAACCTTTTTTGAAATGTGTAATACCAAAAAATGGATGTTTCTTGTTTGCTCCTGTTGGAGCAATGCCCCAAAAATGATACCAGTAGAGGCCTCGTTTTTTGGCTTCTTTGATCACTTCCCATTGGAGTAAATACGATGTCGGAAGTTTGTTATCGAGCCCGAGAGAAGCACTGTGTCTATAACATGCCATGTTACCATAAAACATAATAATAGCAGCTCCATCAAGTCGACCATCAGGAAGTCGAGCTTCAAAGAGTACTGTATTATCTGGTAAAAAACTTTTGAATTCTGAGGCAATATAGGTACGTGAAAATTTGGTAAAATTATGTCGTCGCGCTGTTACTTCAAGCATTTGATCTAGCCCCTCTAAATCTTTTGGATCACGTGATTGTGTAATAACAACAGCTTCACGTTCACAACGTCGAATCAAGTTGCGATGATTTTTATTCATGTTTTTGAGGAGTATTTCTTCTGAGGCGCGGATATCCAAAATCCAAGTTGTTTCGGCCAAAACATGCATTGGTGCGCTGCGATATTTACAACTTTTGAAAAGGGCAATGTTTTCGGAATTTTCTTCAAGAAATGGACTTACGCGAATAAAAGAATAGTTATTTTTTTTGGCATATGTTTTGAGATAATCGGTAAAAACTTTGAGTGCTTCGCTCGTATGTTCTGCTGGTAAAAATGGCCCGTAGGGAAGATACAAAAAATTGCCGCGACGAGCATGGGTTGTCACAACAAGAGATCCACCAACGAGTTCCCCATCCTTTAAAATTCCAAGAATAAAAAAGTTTTCGCCCAGTGTTTTATAAAAAGCTCCATATTGGGGAGATTGTACAAATACCGTAGATTTTTGTTTTTGGATAAAAGACTCCCAAATTTGTGGACTTTCTATTTCCTGGATACGAAAATTATTCGGCATAAGAATTTACAATCTTGATGATTTTTTCTTGATCTTTTGGAGAAATATGAATGTGTGTGGGTAAATTTATGGACTCTTGTGCAAGTTTTTCTGCATTTGGACAAGATCCTGGTACATAGGCCATTTTGCGTTCATCGCTATCGCGAGGGGCAATGACGCTGTTATACCAGTCTCCGAGCAGTATCCCCTCTTTTTGTGCTTGTTTGTGAAGTTTTGTTGGGTTTTTTACGAGAACTGGAAAACGTAAAAATGGGATATTTTGAATTTCTTTTGGCATTTGTATTTTTGAATTGTGTATATTTTTTTGATAATTTTCAGCAAGAGCAATTCTCTGTTCATTGAACTTTTTCAAGTGTTCTGTCTGATGCAGGGCAATAACTGCCAATGCATCTGGCAATTGTGCGGGAAATTGGCTGTTTGGCTCCCCTTTTTTTTCACTCTGTTCAATAATTTTACTACTAATATGTAACTTTTTGGAAACTGCAAATACAATTTTTCCAATGCCAATAGTATACAGTGGTTTGCAAATAAAAAACAGAACGAAGGTATAAAGTTGCTGTACAATAAATTTTTTTGAAAGATGTGGAAGTTCTTGTTGTCTTTTTCGAAATTTTTCTGCAAGGTCCGCATTATTTGTCAAAAGAGCGCCCCCACGACCACAGGAAATAGACTTGTCTGTTCCAAAACTGAGCATGCCAATATCTCCCCAAGTCCCAAGCATTTTATTTTTATATGTGCCGCCAATAACATGAGCGCAATCTTCGATAACAAGCAGGTTATACTTTCGTGCAAGAGCGAGGAGAATTTCGAGGTCAGCTGGAACTGCGAATGTATGTTGAATGATGAGAACTTTTGAACGAGGAGTGATTTTTTTCTCCAAATCATGTGGATTCATGTTGAAGCTTTTGTCGATATCTACATAGATTGGCTGTGCCCCAGACCAGATGATTGCATTTGAGACCACACAGCAGGTATAGGCTTGGAGGAGTACTTCATCGTTTTGATGCAGCTCCAGGCTTTCAAGGGCAATTTGAAGGCTACTACGGCCACTATCAAAAGCAATGACAGACTTGATATTAAAAAACATTTCGAAGTGTTTTTCGAGTAGAGAGACTGTTTTTCCAGATTGTAATTTTTTGAAGTTCCAAGGAAGCAGAAAAGAAAGTGCCAAAAGCACTTCCTTTGGAAGAAGATTTGGCATGAATCCGGTAAAGACTGGACGCGTAAATAACTTCATAGCTTAAGATTCTGTAATTTCTTTTTTTACAAGTGATGGAATGAGATTTTCAAGTAAAATAACGCAGTCTTGTGTTTTGAGAGTTTTGATATATTCAAGAAGTTTTTCTTGGTCAAAGATACATTGGACATTGATATGATATTTTGCACTGATGCCTTTTTTGAAAGCGTCGACAAAGTCTGGTGTAATTATCACCAGTTCGTCACAAGAATAGGCAATTTCTTCACCAATTTTTTCGTGTTGTTCATCGCTTTGATCTCCAAGTTCGAGCATCCCACGAGTAATGACAATACGTTTTTTC
>JBAYUH010000048.1:0-2821 GCA_041675185.1 Candidatus Magasanikiibacteriota bacterium
GAAATTTCCTAAACGCGAAGTCAAAATTACCAAATTTGTTGATGGATTACTTCTGACCAACAATAATATTATCACTGACAAAGAAATTATTTTGGGAAATATTAGTTATCAAATTACTGGTCTAAAACCTTTTACCAATAATAAATTTTCGACTATTGGCAATGACTGGGGTCTTGCTCATAGCATTCTAAATGAAAAACAATTGGACAAATATAGAGAAATAGTAAAAACTGTCGGACAAAAAATGCAAGCTGAAAATTGGCGTGGACTTTTTGGAGTAGATATTATTCTAGAAAAAAATTCAGACAATTTGTATCTTATTGAAATCAATGCTCGCCAACCAGCCAGCACAACTTTTGAATCACAGTTGCAGATGAAAAATAAAAAAAATGAAAATGAAATCACGACTTTTGAAGCACATTTACTAGCTTTGTTAAACAAAAATTTCTCAGACAAAAAATTAATTGAAATCACAGACGGTGCTCAAATCATTTTGCGTAACGATGAAAGTACAAAAAAACAAAATATTGATGAAATAAAAAATAATTTAGAAAAAACCAATTTCACAGTTATCAAGTATGATAATGAAAAAGAAAATTCTGATCTATTACGAATTCAATCTAATAGTTCTTTCATGCAAAAACACAATGAATTTAACGATGCTGGCAAAAAAATAGTTGAATCACTAGGTCACATCAGAAAATCCGTATTATCCGAAAATCCAAATCAATCAAAAGTCTCAAAAAATATTGAAAATTACCTAAACCTAAACATCGCTGGAAAAAATATCCAAACTCCATATTTCAACAATCGCCGAAATCAAGTCCGTGGCGCTTTGGGAGTATTGATTGGCAAAGGTAGTTCAAAAGATATAGAAGAAGAAGTACAAATAATTTCTCTCAAAGAAAAAACTGATTTATCTAATTTATCAGCCAAAAAAATAAAAGAATTTTTGGTGGAAAATAATCTTGGTATAGATTGCTCTGGTTTTGTTTATTATATTTTAGATGCATTGACCCAAGAAAAGAAAAACAAAAAACTAAAACAAATAGTCCATTTCCCATTTGCCAAAAACTTCTTACGTAAAATAATATGTCTCCTTCGCCCAGCTGAAAACTTTGGTGTGACAAATTTGGCACACGAAAGTAATAGTAAAAAAATAGATTTAGCAAATACACAATCTGGTGATTTCATAATTTTCTTGGGCAGTGGACCAAAACAAGATTACAATCATGTCATGTTTGTCGAGTCTATAGAAAAAGAAAATGACAAATTAAAAACCATCAATTATATCCACGCTTACAAATGGCCAAATGATGGCAAATATAATCATGGTGTCAGACGTGGTATTATTGAAATAACTGATATAAACAAAAATATTTTGACACAAGAATGGTTTGAACAAGAAAAAACTAACCAAGAAAATTGGACTTTTATTCAAGCCAAAAGTGCCAAAGAAATTTTTGTAGCAAGATTGAAAAATTTGTAAAATAATTAGAATTTATTTTACCACTATCTACACACCAAATTTTCTATAATCAAACACCAAAAAAACTTGAACCAAAGTCTTTTTTGTGTTAAGATAGTTTCGTAAAATTATGATTATACCAGCAGAGTCATTACAATTGCTCAGACAGGCCATTTTCTTTGGTCTGATTTCTTGTATTATAGCTTTTGTTTGGTCCCCTTTTTTGACCAAAATACTTTACAAATATCAGCTCACCAGAAGATCAGAATATGATCCAACTCTATCTATGGTAGATAGAAAAAACAAAATAGGCGTCCCAGTCATGGGAGGACTTTTGGTAATTGTGACTGTAGCTGTCATTACCATGCTTTTCAATTGGGAAAGAAAATTCACTTGGGTTCCAATTGGTGTCATGTTACTTTCAGCTTTACTTGGTGGTATTGACGATGTTCTCAATATTTATGGACACAAAAGACGCAGTCGTAAATTAAAACAAATTTTTACATTAATAAAAATTCACAAAGATTGGCGCATGCGATTATGGTATATTATCACTTTACCTTGGTCTATTTTCAAACGTACTTCTACTTTATTATCACGTCATCCAGGCAAAGGTGTTCATGTCCATGAAAAATTATTATTACAATTCACTGCCGGAGCAATCACAGCTTGGTGGATTTATTTCAAGCTTGGTGCCAGTTGGCGTGAAATACACATTCCTTTTGATGGTCTAATCAATATTGGCTGGTGGATTATTCCACTCATTATTTTCTTTGTGATGTTTACAGCCAATGCTGTCAACTTTACCGATGGTATGGACGGACTTGCTGGTGGATCTATGATTATCACTTTCGCAGCTTTGACAATACTAAGTTGGTTAGCAGGTTTCAAAGAAATTACTTTTTTGAACGCCACTACAGTCGGTGCTCTTATTACTTACACTTATTTCAATATCAAACCAGCCCGTTTCCAAATGGGCGACGTAGGATCTCTTGGTCTAGGATCACTACTTGCTATCAATGTTATTGTTATGAATCAGATGTTGTTATTACCATTGTTTGGTTTTATTTTTTATGTAGAAATTTTGAGTGTTATTGTCCAAATTATTGGTAGACATTTACTTGGTAAAAGAATTTTCAAAATGGCACCAATCCATTATCATTTCGAAATGCGGGGCTGGAGTGAAGAAAAAACTGTAATGCGTTTCTGGCTTATTCACGCTGCTTTTGTTTTATTAGGACTTTGGATATCGTTGTATTAGGCAAAATAAGTACTAAGCAAAATAAGCAGAATAACTATTATGAAAATAAAATTATTCACAGAGATTTTCCGGATACTTATAAAAACGTTTTA